>NZ_JAMYQC010000143.1:0-529 GCF_040320645.1 Mesorhizobium sp. M0633 | reverse complement strand
TCGTCACCGAACGACCCCAACAATCCCATAGATGACACCGCGACGCCTCCCTCAGTACGTCGCCTACAGAATCACACACCAACCCGACGCCGCAACTCACAGATGAGTCATCGACGCAACGAAAAGATGTGTGCATCCCCTAGCCCTGACCCTGGAGCGTGGACCTTGGAGAAGGCTCAGGCACTTTACCATGCCCCCTTCAACAATCTCCTCTTCCTGGCGCAGACGGTGCACCGCCAGAATTTCGATCCAAACAAGGTCCAGCTCAGCCGGCTGCTCAGCATCAAGACCGGAGGATGCCCGGAGGATTGTGGCTATTGCAGCCAGTCGGCGCGTCACGAAACCGGGTTGGAGGCGTCCAAGCTGATGGATGTCAGGCGCGTCATCGCCGAAGCGACCAAGGCGCGTGATGCCGGCGCCACCCGTTATTGCATGGGCGCGGCCTGGCGAAACCCCAAGGCGCGCGACATGGATGCGGTGGTGGCGATGGTCGAAGGCGTCAAGGCGCTGGGCATGGAGACCTGCATGA
>NZ_JAMYQC010000142.1:0-532 GCF_040320645.1 Mesorhizobium sp. M0633 | reverse complement strand
CCATCCGGTGAAGACCGCAGACGTGTATCCGGCGGCCATGAGGACCTGAGCACCGCGGTGCCGGCGTCAAGTTTTTGATGGGGAGACGCGATGATATTCTTCGAGGAGGAGTTCGACCTCCTCGATGCCTTCATCGGTGAAGGCCAAGATCCCGTCGTCATCGTTGGCGCCGTAGACCCAGATGACGCCGTCCTCGGGCTCGAGACCGAGGGTCAGTTCCTGGATGAGCGCTTCGCTGACGCCGAGGTCCCTGGCGACACGTTCGACGGTGTAGACGTGATGCACCTTATTGCGCTGCATGATCAGGCCGCCGCTGATTGGGTCCGCAGTTGTGCGGATCTCCAATTCCACGGCAGCAAATCATCGATCCGATGGGCTGGGTGGGCTGCGATGCGCGCCAGGATATCGGCGAGCCAGGCCTGCGGGTCGATATCGTTCAACTTGGCGCTGACGATCAGGCTGTAGAGAACGGCAGCGCGCTGTCCGCCGCGATCGGAACCGCAGAACAGCCAGGACTTTCTGCCGAGAGCGA
>NZ_JAMYQC010000141.1:0-533 GCF_040320645.1 Mesorhizobium sp. M0633 | reverse complement strand
CCCATGCTTGTGTCGGGCCACAGCCAGCCGGTTACTGCCGACGAGGTCCTCCAGAGGAACATCGATGCAATACCTCAAGGTCGCGTGGCTACGCCGAAGGATATCGCAAGTCTGACGCTGTTCCTCGCGAGCGAGGGAGCCAGGCACATCACGGGGGTTGCTGTTCCAATAGATGGCGGCTTCACGGCAGGATAGGAGGAATTCTTGGGTAGTCGGCTATCAGGCAAAGTCGCCATCGTCACCGGTGGCAATCGAGGCATAGGGCGTGCAATTGCCGAGAGGCTGGCTGATGAAGACGCCATGGTTGTCGTCGGCGATTTGCTTGACAAGCGCTCCGCCGATTCCGGCGGTGCCGAGAGGCTTACCTTTATGTCTCTCGACGTCACAAAGGAGGTCTCAATTCGGACATTCGTTGACGAGGTCCTGCAGAAGTTTGGCAGGATCGATGTCCTGGTCAACAACGCCGGCATGGTCATTCATAAGTCCATCGACGAACAGAGTGCCGAGGATTGGGACAGGCTGATGGCGGTCAA
>NZ_JAMYQC010000140.1:0-535 GCF_040320645.1 Mesorhizobium sp. M0633 | reverse complement strand
CCGAGACCGCGGCCCGCATTTCGGATGAAGATCACACGCTGCAGCGGATTGCGGCGGAACTGACAGACACCAACAAAATGTCGTTCGTGGCAGAACGGCCAGACGGCTCGATTGCCGGCTACGCGATGGCTAAGATGAATGAAGCCGGCGACGTCGTGCTTGACCGGCTCCACATCGATCAAAGCGAGTACGGCACCGGGCTAGCCGCTAATATATTGCACGCTGTCTTTGCCGCCCATTCCGGCATCCCGAGCATCGCACTCGAAGTGCTCGAGGGAAACGACCGGGCAATGGCCTTTTACTGCAAACATGGTTCGAAGTGGTCGATCGCAGGGCCGCGTCGCACGGTGCAGAAGGCCATGCATCGTTGATTATGCGCAATCTGCTATCTCGCGCCTAGTCGGAACTCGCGCATCGAACAGTACATCACGTCTTCCGTCCCCAGCGCACCGGCGGCCTCCCCGCTCGCAATCCAAATAGACGTCTTTCAGCTGTTTGATTGGCATGTCAGCGTGAGCGAACGCGAGGTCCTGAG
>NZ_JAMYQC010000139.1:0-539 GCF_040320645.1 Mesorhizobium sp. M0633 | reverse complement strand
CGGCATCAGGAACGGCTTGTCGAGCGGACGCACCGGCGTCGGGATGTAGGCATCGACCGCAGCCATCAGTTCGCGGATGGCGTCCTCGCCGATCTTCTTGTCGGAATCTTCAAGTGCGGCAAGCGCCGAACCCTTGACGATCGGAATGTCGTCGCCGGGGAACTCGTTCTTGGTCAAAAGCTCACGCACCTCGAGCTCAACCAGCTCGAGCAGCTCGGCGTCGTCGACCTGGTCGACCTTGTTCAAGAACACCACGATCGAGGGCACGCCGACCTGGCGGGCCAAAAGGATGTGCTCGCGGGTCTGCGGCATCGGGCCGTCGGCGGCCGACACCACCAGGATCGCGCCGTCCATCTGCGCGGCACCGGTGATCATGTTCTTCACATAGTCGGCGTGGCCGGGGCAGTCGACATGGGCATAGTGGCGGTTGGCGGTCTCGTATTCGACGTGCGCCGTCGAAATGGTGATGCCGCGCGCCTTCTCTTCGGGCGCCGCATCGATCTGGTCGTAGCGCTTGTATTCGCCAAAATACTTGGTGA
>NZ_JAMYQC010000138.1:0-562 GCF_040320645.1 Mesorhizobium sp. M0633 | reverse complement strand
ATGCGGATCCCGGCCCAACGTCTCCTGAACCTGCAGAGCGAGGCCTTGCATTCCGCGACGCATATCGGTCCGGCCAACCGCCAACCAGATCCGCACCTGGCTCGGAACCGGGATCATGAAACGCCCAGCGCCTTCACCATCGCCGCCGCCAGTGTCGGCGGCGTGGTCAGCGGTATCCGCAGCCGCACCTTGCCGGCGATCTCCAGCTCGATCACCGCTGGTGGCGCCGCCGGCACCGAAGCGGCGAAAGGCTTATCGGGAACCACGACAACTTCGGCAAAGCCCGTCTCGCGGGCTCTCACCGTGCGGCGCCACTTATAGATCAGGCTGGTTGCGACATCGTACTGACGCGCTACCGCCGCCACTATGGCCCCGGGCGCGAATGCCGCGGCCAGGATCCGGCACTGATCCTCTTCACGCCAACGACGACGACGCTCCGGTCCGGTCAATAACGTCACATGGCTCATGCTGTGCTGCTAACTACGCTCGAAAGGACGACCTTAAGAGCGCAGCTTCGCTACCGGGCCATGCTCCCGCAAGGCGGCCCTCGCCGGAGGCGTAC
>NZ_JAMYQC010000137.1:0-583 GCF_040320645.1 Mesorhizobium sp. M0633 | reverse complement strand
CTTCCGTCCCCAGCGCACCGGCGGCCTCCCCGCTCGCAATCCAAATAGACGTCTTTCAGCTGTTTGATTGGCATGTCAGCGTGAGCGAACGCGAGGTCCTGAGAAGGCTCGATCGCGCGCTCGCGGACCAGCCAAAGGGGATCTCGGCCGAGGCGTAGCCACTGCCGGCGGCCAACCGTCTCGGGATCGAGGCCCAAGCGATCCTGGTGCGCTCGATCGTCGTGCCGGCCGCGCCTGCCTCCGCATGACGGATGGCGCGGCTTCGCAAAGCGCACATGATTTCGTCACGTGAGATGCCGATGTCGCCAAGAACGTCATCGGGTAAACGGCTCAACTGGTCCGTTGCCGACAAGAGAGCTTTTCGCTCGGCGCGGAGGCGTAAACACCTGCGAAATGGACCAATGGCGGCAGCATGAATTATGACCATGATCAGATCGTCCCTTCATTGATCTGAATTGACCGGTACGGAACGGCGCGAATGGCACTCCGGGCGAGAGCGTCAGCCGTCCGCGAGGCAAGTTAGGCGTAGTGGTCGATGGATTGGTTTTGCCGCGGCGTGCCCATACGGCGGGCGGTGGCTGGC
>NZ_JAMYQC010000136.1:0-623 GCF_040320645.1 Mesorhizobium sp. M0633 | reverse complement strand
CCACCTTCTCCCACAGGGGGAGAAGGGAAGAGCGCGCGATTACCGCCAAGGCTGCAAACTGTCATCGCGGACGTAAGCGATGATGGTGTCGCAGACTGCGTTCAGATCCCGCAGCACGTCGTCATTCCAGAAACGCAGCACACGAAAGCCCCTCGCCTTCAATTCCGCATCTCTCTCCCGGTCATAATCAGAATCCGCATGCTGGCTGCCGTCGATCTCGACAATCAGCCTGGCCTCGGCGCAAATGAAATCGGCAATGAATTTGCCGACGGGGACCTGACGCCGGAATTTGATGCCATCGAGCCTGCGTCCGCGCAGTTCATGCCACAGGCGGTCTTCCGCTTCCGTCGGCTCGCGTCGCATTGAGCGGGCGAAGCGACGTTTGGTGGGCGCAACGGGCTGATGCGGCATGGGGCGACGTTATCCAATCCTGGGGACGACCTCCAAGGAATCCTCAGATAAGGGCCGACGTTCGAGACCAACCAAAGGGGATGGCGCGGCGCCTCCCCTTCTCCCCTTGGGAGGGCTTTGCACGGGAAGCGAAATCCTGGTTGGTGAGTTAATGGGGCTTTTTTGAAGGCCGGGAAAGCAGTTTTCGACGGCTTGGTATGGCATCGACCGGC
>NZ_JAMYQC010000135.1:0-633 GCF_040320645.1 Mesorhizobium sp. M0633 | reverse complement strand
GAGATTGGTCAGCGGCCCATGCTTAATCGTCAGCTTCTGCTGTTTGGCGTCGACCTTGATGACTTCGCCCTTCACGTATTCCTGCGCAAGCGCGCTCCCGCCGATGGCGAGAACGAGCGCGAGCGTTGAGAGTGTCTTTACCAATAGTGTCATGACTGCTTCCTTTGTGTTTTCGAATTCAGTTGGCGACGCTGATGTCGCCCTTCATGCCGGAATCGTAGTGACCCGGCACAAGGCAGCCGAAACCGAATTCGCCGGCATTGGCGAACGTCCAGATGATCTCGCCTCTGGCGCCGGGCGCCAGCCGGATCGCGTTGGGATCGGCGTGCTCCATCTCGGGGAACTTCTCCATCAGCGCCTTGTGCTCCATGATCCCCTCATGGACGTCCATGACGAACTCGTGGTCGACTTGGCCTTTGTTGACGAACTTCAGGCGAACGGTCTCGCCCTTCCTCACCTTGAGGAAGGCCGGCTGGAACAACATTTTTCCATCGTCCTTCTCCGACATCGAGATGTTGATAGTCCGCTTTGCCTTGCTCGCCTCGCCAGGGTTGCCGATCGGCATGGTGGCGGCTTTATCGCCATGGCCTCCGGCGTGGCTTCCACCGGCAAGAGCTGCTCCGGAACTGAGCG
>NZ_JAMYQC010000134.1:0-647 GCF_040320645.1 Mesorhizobium sp. M0633 | reverse complement strand
ATTACTCTTTGATGGTGACGACGATGCCGGCACCGACGGTGCGGCCGCCTTCACGGATGGCGAAGCGCAGCTTCTCTTCCATGGCGATCGGCACGATCAGCTCGACATCGACGGTGATGTTGTCGCCCGGCATCACCATCTCGGTGCCTTCCGGCAGCGACACGATGCCGGTCACGTCCGTCGTGCGGAAATAGAACTGCGGACGGTAGTTGGTGAAGAACGGCGTGTGGCGGCCGCCCTCGTCCTTGGTCAGGATGTAGGCTTCGGCAACGAACTTCTTGTGCGGCTTGACGGTGCCGGGCTTGGCCAGGACCTGGCCGCGCTCGACGCCTTCACGGTCGACACCGCGCAGCAGCGCGCCGATGTTGTCGCCGGCCTGGCCCTGGTCGAGCAGCTTGCGGAACATCTCGACGCCCGTGCAGGTCGTCTTGGTGGTCGGACGGATGCCGACGATCTCCAGCTCCTCGCCGACCTTGACCACGCCGCGCTCGACGCGGCCGGTCACCACCGTGCCACGGCCCGAGATCGAGAACACGTCCTCGATCGGCATCAGGAACGGCTTGTCGAGCGGACGCACCGGCGTCGGGATGTAGGCATCGACCGCAGCCATCAGTTCGCGGATGGCGTCCTCGCCGATCTTCTTGTCG
>NZ_JAMYQC010000133.1:0-652 GCF_040320645.1 Mesorhizobium sp. M0633 | reverse complement strand
GCACCGACGTGCCCGACGCCTTGACCGCATCGGAAAGGATAGCCGGCGAAGGATATTGAGCCGTGCCGAGAAGCAGGCGGGAGGGAAGCGTCGTCCCGAGAAGATCGAACATGGCTAGCCTCCCTGCATGGGCGAGAGGATTTCGATCCGGTCGCCGTCGTTCAATTGGAATTCCGCCCGGCTGGCTTTGTGCACGAGGTCGTTGTTGACGGCGGTCGCGAGCCAATCGCCCTCATAGTCAAGCGCGGCAAGCAGCTCGGCCAGCGTGGTGGCGGCAACCTCATGCACTTTGCCGTTGACCATCAGTTTCATGAGCAAGCTCCTTGGTTCCGTCTTGATTGAAAACCAGGTCGGCAGCCTGGCGCGCCATGGCGGGAGCCAGGAGAAAACCGTGACGATAGAGCCCGTTGATCGCGATGATCTCACCGTTCGTTTCGGCGCGCGGCAAATTGTCGGGAAAGGCTGGACGGACGCCAACACCGGTTTCAACGATCTCGGCCTCGCCAAAGGCCGGATGGAGGGCATAGGCGGTACCCAGCAGCTCCAACATGGAGCGCGCCGTAACCGGTCCGGCGGACTGGCTTTCAATCATCGTCGCACCAACCATGAAACGGTGGTCGGTGCGCGGCACTGCATAGAGTGGAAAGCGCGG
>NZ_JAMYQC010000132.1:0-652 GCF_040320645.1 Mesorhizobium sp. M0633 | reverse complement strand
ACCCGCTCGGCCCTGGCGAAATCAATAGGCCTGGGGCGCAAGGCGGCAGCGCCAGCAACAGCTGCGGCAGAAAAACCAAAACGAGCTGCTCGCGCGGCAGCGACGACAGCCGCAACGGCAATCAAGCAGCCTGTGAAGAAGGCGCGCAAGGCACCCGTCAAAGCGTAGCGTGCTGCACCCGACAGAGCTGCCAGGCAGCGGCAAACCTGAACGTGGTGAAGCCCCGCTTGCGGCGGGGCTTCGCGTTAGGTCGGATCACTCGGCAGCACGGCGGGACCAGATGAGCGAGAACTCGCCCTCGGTGTCGGTCTCGACCAGGCTTGCATAGATCGGAGCCGGGAAGCTCGGATCGTCGAGCTTGACGGAGTGGTAGTCGCGTCCCTCCCGCGAGGTCTTCTTCCATGCCGCCCCGAACTCGGTGGCGCCGGCGAAGATGCGCAAGGTCGGACCCTTTTCATTGTCGCCATCGGCCGGAGAGAACGTCACGGTCTTGACGTTGAGGTTGAGGGTCTTGACCGAGCCGGAGAAGCCGTTCGCGGTGCGGGAGAAAGTGCCGATCGTAGCCATTTGGTGGTTCCTTCTGTTTTTCTCGGGCCGCGCGTATCGCGGCCTCGATGGTGGTCGTGAGACCGGGGACGATCGGGCCGCACCC
>NZ_JAMYQC010000131.1:0-655 GCF_040320645.1 Mesorhizobium sp. M0633 | reverse complement strand
TACCTCGCCCAGAGCAGCTCCGATGCGAGTTTCAAGAAGTGCAAAATGGCCCATAAATGCGCCGACCAGAGAGAACGCTCTCGTATCGGGGTCTATTTCGAGCAGTGCGGCCTTGGTCAGCATTTTAGGCAGCCTAGCGGGACTTTACCGACATAGCCATGGGCACCGGCCTGCTACTCACGGAGCACCCCCTCCTCCCTGGCAGCAGCCTCGAAAGCCTGACGGACCTCTTCCGGAGTGATACGGTCCTGAAAGGCGTCGGCGCACAGTTGCACAGCCTTCCTCCACTTAGGTCCCATCTTGGTCCACTTCATGAGTTCCTCGGCGGCACCCTCGACATTGTTGCACCCGTAGGTGACCCCAGGTCGGTCGGTCCTGACGTACACAGGAGGGGAGGACCAATGGGTTGCCATGACACCTCCTCCTATGGGGAAAGATACATCTTTGCCTCCTTAGCGGCAGCCTCAAAGGCCTTTGGTACCACCTGAGGGTCAATCGGATCGCCCTCTAGGTCTGACAGGCAGAGGTTCACCGCCTTGTGCCAGCGAGGTCCTCTCCGGGTCCACCTCTTGAGCTGCTCAAGGGCGGCCCTCGCATTGTTGCAGCCATGCCTGTCGCCGGTTTCAGTCTTCACGAACACCGGAGGGACGAACCA
>NZ_JAMYQC010000130.1:0-672 GCF_040320645.1 Mesorhizobium sp. M0633 | reverse complement strand
GGGCAATTCGATCTCGACCCGCTGACGTTCGCCGCCGATTTCGAGCTCGACCCGCCTGGTGCCGGCGACGCGGCGGCTGGCGGCGACCGTGCCGGCGATGCAGCCGTTGCATTCTTCCACCAGATCGACGTCGTGCGGGCGAAAGAACAGCGTCGCTTCGCCTTGCGGTGCGTGCGGCGCGGAAAGCCCGATCGGCCGGTCGGCGATCCAGACCTGGCCGTCCTCGACCTTGACCGGAAGCGAACTCGATTCGCCGATGAAGCCGTAGACGAAGGGCGAGTTCGGAGTGTCGTAGATTTCGTCGGCGGTGCCGACCTGCTCGATGCGGCCCTGGCTCATCACTACGACGCGGTCGGCAAGCTCCAGCGCCTCTTCCTGGTCATGGGTGACGAAGACCGTGGTGTGGCCGGTGGCGTCGTGGATGTCGCGCAGCCAGCGGCGCAGTTCGCGGCGCACCTGCGCATCGAGCGCGCCGAACGGCTCGTCGAGCAAAAGCACGGCCGGTTCGATCGCCATGGCGCGGGCCAGCGCCACGCGCTGGCGCTGGCCGCCCGAAAGCTGTGCCGGATAGCGTTTTTCCAGACCGGAAAGCTGAACGAGGTTGAGGAGTTCCGAGGCGCGGCGGCGGATTTCCTTCGCCGACGGGCGTGACGGCCCGTGCCGGACCTTGAG
>NZ_JAMYQC010000129.1:0-692 GCF_040320645.1 Mesorhizobium sp. M0633 | reverse complement strand
ACCCGCAAGCGCCCGCTCGAGGCGATATGCGCATCTTCTGAGCGGTTCGACCCAGGTTAGCGAGAATTGCAAAAAGCTCAAGACCGTGCGGCTGCACATCGGGTTTCGCGCGGATTGGTGGCCATCAAGGTCGTTTGTGACCACAGGATTAACAGGCAAAGCTTGTGCTTGAATTACCGCAATGCTCAGCATCGGTTCAACCACCGTATTCGAGTTCGCAGCGCCTGCCGAGGGCGCGCTGGCCGGGGCGCAGGTCAAATCGAAAGTCAAGAACCGAAGCCTAGCTACCGCATCCGCGAGGGCTTCGTGAGCTGCGGAAGGACGACCTTGGGGCTTCATGGGGGGCGCAAAACATCTTTGGCGCTTCGTTTTGCCCGGCCGACAGCGCGCAGATCAACACGCGCACGACGGCGGATGCAGCGCTATGGTCCTCGGTGCCGACGAGCATCGCGATAGTCCTGCCGGGCTGTATTTGCTTTCAGCGACAACCGCCACTATTAAGCAACACTTCGCCGACTGTGTTTCAGGCTGCCCGGAGAATTTCATGACAGAAGAAGCCGCAAAAAACATTGACACCCTCATCGAGCTCACGGCCGATGTCGTCTCAGCCTATGTCTCCAACAATCCGGTCCCGGTGGGGGATCTCCCTGCCCTGATCGGCCAAGTGCACGCGGCGCTGAAAGGCACGGCCG
>NZ_JAMYQC010000128.1:0-692 GCF_040320645.1 Mesorhizobium sp. M0633 | reverse complement strand
ACGGCAGGGGCAATGCGCAGGATCAGCCGCGGATCGAAAGGCGAGGGGATCAGGAACTCCGGACCAAAGATCGGCGTCTCGCCGGAATAGGCACGCGCGGCAACGTCGGACGGCTCTTCGCGGGCAAGCGCTGCAATCGCTCGCACAGCAGCCATTTTCATCTCTTCGTTGATGGCGCTTGCGCCGCAATCCAGCGCGCCACGGAAGATATAAGGAAAACAGAGTACGTTGTTGACTTGGTTGGGGAAATCGGAGCGGCCCGTGCAGATCATCGCGTCGGGCCGCGCTGCCTGCGCCGCTTCCGGCATGATCTCGGGATTGGGATTGGCCAGCGCCAGGATGAGCGGCTTGGGCGCCATATGGTGCAGCAATTCCGGCTTCAGCACGCCGGCGGCAGACAGGCCGAGAAACACGTCGGCGCCGGGCAGAACGTCGGCCAGCGTGCGCGCCTCGGTGTCCTTCACATAGGGGTCTTTCCAGCGGTCCATCTCCTCGACACGGCCTTTATGGGCGACGCCGAACCGGTCGGTGACCCAGATGTTTTCGACCCGCGCGCCGAGCGAGACCAGAAGGTTGAGGCACGCAAGCGCCGCAGCGCCGGCGCCTGACGTGACTATCTTGATGTCCGAGATGGACTTGCCGGCGAATTCCAGCCCATTGAGCACAGCGGCGGCGACGATGATGGCGGTGCC
>NZ_JAMYQC010000127.1:0-699 GCF_040320645.1 Mesorhizobium sp. M0633 | reverse complement strand
GCTGCCAACTCACCCCAGCCAATACCTCGGCCCCGGCCCCTTGCGTCCTGCCATATCGGCAGGGTTCGCAAGGCTACACCGGTCGATCGACAGGCAGCCGCAACCGATGCACTCGGTAAGCCCCGACCTCAGGCGCTGCAACTCGGCGATGCGCTGGTCGATGCGCTTGGTCCACTGGCTTGACAACCGCGACCAATCCCGACGCGACGGCACGCGATCGGCTGGCAACTTGGCCAGCTCGGCGCCGATCTCCTCGAGCGTCAGCCCAATTCGCTGCGCGAAGACGATGAAGGCGATCCGGCGCAGCACGGATCGCGGATAGCGTCGGTGTCCCGAGCCGGCCCGCTCGGACCCGATCAGCCCGCGCTCCTCGTAGAAGCGCAGGGCCGATGAGGCGACGCCGCTGCGCCGTGACACGTCGGTGATGGTCAGCATGGAATCCATGCATGAACGAAAGCACAATTCCCGCTTGACTTCAAGTTAACTTGAACTTGTAGCAAGAGGCATACGGATTAAAGGAGCACTGGCAATGCAGACGAATATCGAACTTCAGGGACTTCGCGTGGCAGTCACGGGCGGCACGTCCGGCCTCGGACTGGCGCTTGTGCGGCAGCTTGCCGCACAGGGTGCGTGCGTCGCCTTCGTCGCCCGGACCGCCGCGAATGTCGAACGCATCGCCGATGAGACGGGCGCGCACGG
>NZ_JAMYQC010000126.1:0-703 GCF_040320645.1 Mesorhizobium sp. M0633 | reverse complement strand
GACCGCCACGCCATGCTGTCGCCGCAGCTGCTCGGGCTTCTGCGCGCCTGGTGGCGCGAGGGCAAACGCCGCGGCGTGATGCTGCCGCAAGGCTGGCTATTTCGGGGTCGCAGCCCGATCACGCCGCTCTCCACGCGGCAGATGAACCGCGCCGTTCATGCCGCGGCGGAGGCCGCCGAGATCAAAAAGCGGGTAACGCCGCACACCCTGAGGCATTCCTTCGCCACACATCTCCTGCAGCAGGACGTCGACATTCGCGTCATCCAAGTTCTGCTCGGCCATGCCAAAATTGATACGACCGCGCTCTATGCCCATGTCGCCACCAAGACGATCCACACCGTGATGAGTCCGCTCGACCGGATCAGCCTGCTCACAGAGGGCGAGATACGACCGGACAGATAACGCGGCGGCGGTGCGCCGCCCGTCCCTGGAGGTCGCCGACATCTTCCATCGCCATGGTGCCGCCTGGCGCGCGGCCCAGGCCGGCCACTTGAGCCTCGGCCAGCTGAAGGTGATGTCGGCGATCGAGACCTGCCGCACCGCGGCGCTTGGCGGTCATGTCGAGGCGTGCGAGGACTGCGGCCACAGTCGCATTGCGTATAACAGCTGCAGGAATAGACACTGTCCAAGGTGCCAAGGCGCGGCGGCAAGGGAATGGCTCGCCGCACGCGAGGCCGATCTCTTGCCGGTCGGCTACTTCCAC
>NZ_JAMYQC010000125.1:0-703 GCF_040320645.1 Mesorhizobium sp. M0633 | reverse complement strand
TAAAGTCCTTTATGCATCGGCACATGATCAAGTCCGCGCCCATCGCTGCAATCTATTATGCGACGCTTCCATAAGGAGCGGCGCGTTTCGATCATGCCTTGAAGCAAGCCGCCGTCAGGCGGCTTTGTTCATGAGAGGACCCCCTGGCGGCAATACCAGGAGGATTCCCTATATGGCACTTCCCGATTTATCAACCGGTCATTCCGAACCATGTTCGGCGGCTTTGAAGACGCTCATTGAGCGCGGCTATGTAAATCAAGGGACCGACCTGCCGGGTGTCGATGCCGCCTTTGAAGCAGGCGTCGTACCCGCTTACGCTGGTTTTGATGCGACGGCTGACAGTCTTCATGTCGGCCATCTTCTTCTGATCATGGCGCTTCGTCATCTTCAGCAGACTGGCCATAAACCCATCGTTCTCATTGGGGGTGGGACCACCCGCATCGGCGATCCCAGCTTCCGTTCGGAGGCGCGGCCGATGCTGACGGACGAGCGGATCGCCGCCAACATTGAAGGGATCAGAAAGGTCTTTGACCGTCTCCTTGTCTTCGGAGACGGCCCGATGGATGCCGTGATGGTGAACAATGCCGACTGGCTGGACAACATTCGTTGGATCGACATGCTGAGAGACGTCGGCAGGCATTTCTCCGTCAATCGGATGCTCTCTTTCGACAGTGTGAAGTCGCGGCTGGAAAAGCAGGAGAAT
>NZ_JAMYQC010000124.1:0-705 GCF_040320645.1 Mesorhizobium sp. M0633 | reverse complement strand
GTTGGCAGCGTCGGTGAGGCTTTAATCGATCAGGGGTGACGGACGGCCATCGGCCTCCGAGCATGAAGTGTCAACCTTCAGCTTGAGAGGAGCATCCGATGACCGTCCCTACGCATCCATCCGGCAGCGCACTTCGCGAGCGCATGATCGAAGACATGTCCATGCGCGGCTTCACCGAGGATACGCGCCGAGACTATATCCGTTGCGTGAAGGCGTTTGCAGCCTTCATCGGGCGCTCGCCTGATACCGCGACGGCTGAGGATCTGCGGCGTTTCCAATTACACCAGACCGAGAGCGGCATGCGGCCGCCGGGGATCAACAGCGCGGTCTCGGCGCTGCGCTTCTTCTTCACCGTGACGCTCGACCGGCCCGATCTCTCGCGCCGTCTCACCGTCATCCGCCAGCCACGCAAGCTGCCGCTGGTGCTGAGCGTCGAGGAGGTGGCGCGGCTGCTCGAAGCCGCACCGGGACCGAAGTACAAGGCGGCGCTTGGCACGGGCTACGGGGCGGGGTTGCGGGTGTCGGAGATCGTGGCGCTCAAGGTGAGCGACATCGATTCGACGCGCATGCTGATCCGCGTCGAGCAGGGCAAGGGCCGCAAGGACCGCCACGCCATGCTGTCGCCGCAGCTGCTCGGGCTTCTGCGCGCCTGGTGGCGCGAGGGCAAACGCCGCGGCGTGATGCTGCCGCAAGGCTGGCTATTTC
>NZ_JAMYQC010000123.1:0-761 GCF_040320645.1 Mesorhizobium sp. M0633 | reverse complement strand
ATCGCCCGAGCCGAAGGCAATCGCCACGAAACGGGTTGGATCGGGAAGTGACAGCCAGCCCGCCAGGCGGATCTCGATCGCCTCGCCGCTTGGGACATGCGTGCCGTGCAAGCTGGCAGGCAAGGTCGCGGCGTCATTGGCGACGACCAGATCGCCGGGGTTGAACAGCGTCGCGAGTCCAGCTCGCGGCAGGTCGCGCATCGTGCCGTCCGCCTCGACGACGAACAGCCTGGCGGAGCGCCGATCGGGACGATCGGCGGCAATCATCCATGTGCTCCGGCCAGAAGGGTAGAGCGGACCGGCAACGCGTCGAGCATCTTTTTGATGATCTCGGCAGCTGCCTGCTCGGGGCGCTTCAAGGTCGCCGGATCAGCATCAGGGATCGCGAGCGCGTGCAGTGGGGTGTCCATATCGCCGGGGTCAAGCGCGAGGAACCGGATGCCGTCTGCTTTCGCCTCCTCGTCCCAAATCGCCGTCAGATGGGCAAGAGCGGCCTTGCTCGCGCCGTATGCTCCCCAGCCGGGATAGGCGTTCACCGCGGCGTCGCTGGAAATGTTGATGACCAGCGCGCCGCGGCCCTCGCGTGCGGACGCGGCAAGGGCACCGAACAGGGCTTTCGTCAGCCGGAAGGCGCCGACGAGATTGACCGCGAGCGCCATTTCCAGCTCCTCGCACTCGGTATCGGCGAGGAGCGCCAGAGGGACAGGGCCGAGGCTCGACGCATTGTTGATCAGGACATCGAGCCCGCCGAGGCTGGCAGT
>NZ_JAMYQC010000122.1:0-774 GCF_040320645.1 Mesorhizobium sp. M0633 | reverse complement strand
GTTCGCGCGATAGAAGCGGCGGTTGGCGATTGAGCAGCATGGAATCGCCGAATTCATGCGCGCGGTATCGATACGCGATGAAGGCTGCGGAGGCCTTGGCGAGCAGAGCATCGTCGGCAAAGGCGCGCAGGAGCTCGAAATGGCTTTCGCCTGGCTGGTGGACGCCCGTGAGAATCGCATCGACCACGCGAAGCCGCGTGCCCCGCGCGATGCGCCCTGTCGCAATGCCATTTCCGGCACGCACATTGCCGCCGGGATTGGCGGCTGCCTCAAGTGCGCGCACTACGCTCGTGCCGATCGCAATGATGCGGCTGCCGCGCAGCTTCGCCCGCGCGACCTGCGCCGCGGTGCGCCCAGGGATGCGGTATGGCTCGTCGAAGGGAAGGCGCGAGTCGAGCGCGGGATCGCCGGTAGAAGAGACGCCCGCAGCATGCGTGAGTGTTGCAAAGCCAACGTCGTGCCGACGCCAGGCTTGGAGCGTGCGCCAGTCGAGCGCGAAGCCTGCCGACGGCGCCTCGAACGCGACCGGCCCGGCGGCAATCTTCGTCCAAACATCCCACAGTGCCAACGGCTCGGGAACATGCGCGTATTGGATCGGCCGGCCGAGCTGCGCCAGTTCTGCAAGCACCGCTGCGCGGTTGCCTGGGAAGTGCAACTCGAGAAGGCGTGGATGGTCGAGAAGGCGCTCGACGACGGTGTCAAGCGAGCCGAGCCGGAGGCGATCGCCTGGTGACAGCGGAGGTGGAGGCAGCCGGTCTTCCGTGCGCGTGCGGT
>NZ_JAMYQC010000121.1:0-782 GCF_040320645.1 Mesorhizobium sp. M0633 | reverse complement strand
GCCAGCCACCGCCCGCCGTATGGGCACGCCGCGGCAAAACCAATCCATCGACCACTACGCCTAACTTGCCTCGCGGACGGCTGACGCTCTCGCCCGGAGTGCCGTTCGCGCCGTTCCGTACCGGTCAATTCAGATCAATGAAGGGACGATCTGATCATGGTTATAATTCATGCTGCCGCCATTGGTCCATTTCGCAGGTGGTTACGCCTCCGCGCCGAGCGAAAAGCTCGCTTGTCGGCAACGGACCAGTTGAGCCGTTTACCCGATGACGTCCTTGGCGACATCGGCATCTCACGTGACGAAATCATGTGCGATTTGCGAAGCCGCGCCAACCGTCATGCGGAGGCAGGCGCGGCCGGCACGACGATCGAGCGCACCAGGATCGCTTCGGCCTCGATCCCGAAACGGTGGCCGCCGGCAGTGGCTACGCCTCGGCCGAGATCCCCTTTGGCTGGTCCACGAGCGCGCGATCGAGCCTTACATCGCGGCTTCGATAAGCAGCGGCGCGCGGACGGGACCTTCGAACGGCACTACACCTGCAACCCCAAGGACTGAATGTTGACCGACGGGAGCTGGGGAGGATCTCAAAATGATCATGTCAGTTGTTAAGTCCTCGCGCCTGTGACGCTCGGCACCGTGCTGATCGCAATCAGTCCGGCTTCATTGTCGGCTTCTGACGCTCAGGACCTCGCGTTCGCTCACGCTGACATGCCAATCAAACAGCTGAAAGACGTCTATTTGGATTGCGAGCGGGGAGGCCGCCGGTGCGCTGGGGACGGAAG
>NZ_JAMYQC010000120.1:0-801 GCF_040320645.1 Mesorhizobium sp. M0633 | reverse complement strand
ACCGGCGAGAGCCTGAAGCCGCTGGGTGATGCCTTCATCAAGCTGGTCAAGATGATCATCGCGCCTGTCATCTTCCTGACAATTGCGACCGGCATTGCCGGCATGAACGATCTTCACAAGGTCGGCCGGGTCGCCGGCAAGGCAATGGTCTATTTCCTCACCTTCTCGACGCTCGCGCTGATCGTCGGCCTGATCGTCGCCAATGTCGTCCAGCCTGGCGCCGGCCTCAACATCGATCCGGCCTCGCTCGATGTCCAGGCCGTGAATACCTATGCCGCAAAGGCCCACGAGCAGTCGGTCACCGGCTTCCTGATGAACATCATCCCGCCAACGATAGTCGGCGCCTTCGCGGAAGGCGACATCCTGCAGGTGCTGTTCTTCTCGGTTCTGTTCGGCATGGCGCTCGCGATGGCCGGAGAGACGGGCAAGCCTGTCGTTTCCTTCCTTCAGGCGCTCATCGCGCCTGTCTTCAAGCTCGTTGGCATTCTGATGAAAGCCGCGCCGATCGGCGCTTTCGGCGCAATGGCCTTCACCATCGGTAGATATGGCATCGGTTCGGTCGTCAACCTCGCGATGCTGGTCGCGACGTTTTATTTCACCGCCTTCCTCTTCGTGTTCGGGGTTCTCGGCGCGGTCTGCCGCTACAACGGCTTTTCGATCTTTTCTCTCATTCGCTACATCAAGGAAGAGCTGCTGCTTGTCCTCGCAACGTCCTCCTCGGAGGCCGCGCTCCCCTCGCTCATGCAGAAGATGGAGAAGGCGGGCGCCAGGCGTTCGGTTGTGGGTCTCGTCATCCCGGCC
>NZ_JAMYQC010000119.1:0-837 GCF_040320645.1 Mesorhizobium sp. M0633 | reverse complement strand
GAGGGCATGGCGGCGATGGCGGCGAAATACCGCGAGGGCGGCGATCTCTACGTGCCGGCGGACGAGACCGGCGCACCGCTTTCGCCACAGGCGCATGAGCCATCATGAAGGTGCTGGTCAAAGGGGCCGGCGTTGCCGGCCTCACCGCCGCCTTCGAGCTCGCCGCACGCGGCGCGGCGGTTTCCGTTGCCGAGACAAGGCCTGGCCTTGGGGGCAATGCGTCGTGGTTCGCCGGCGGCATGTTGGCGCCATGGTGCGAGCGCGAAAGCGCCGAGCAGCCGGTGCTGGATCTCGGGCGCGGTGCCGCCGACTGGTGGGATGCCGCAACGCCCGGCCAGGTGACGCGGACCGGAACGCTGGTCGTGGCCGCGCCGCGCGATGCGGGCGAGCTCGACCGGTTCGCCAGCCGCACGACGGGCTATCGGCGCGTCGAGGAAGATGAAATTGCCTTGCTGGAGCCCGACTTAGCCGGCCGCTTCCGCCGCGGATTGCTCTTTCCCGATGAGGGCCATCTCGATCCGCGCCAGGCGATGGCAGCGCTTCATGACAAGCTCGCGGCCATGGGTGTCGAATTCCACTTCGGCGCCGACGCCCAGCATGTTTTTGGTTTCGATCGTCAGATCGATTGCACGGGAATGGCAGCCGCCGATGACAGGTTGCGCGGCGTTCGCGGCGAAATGCTCATCCTGCGCACCCCTGATACCTCGCTGTCGCGCCCGGTCAGGCTGCTGCATCCGCGCTTTCCACTCTATGCAGTGCCGCGCACCGACCACCGTTTCATGGTTGGTGCGACGATGATTGAAAGCCAGTCCGCCGGACCGGTTACGGCGCGCTCCA
>NZ_JAMYQC010000118.1:0-873 GCF_040320645.1 Mesorhizobium sp. M0633 | reverse complement strand
CCACCGTCTTCGTCACCTTCCCCTTCGTCGCCCGCGAATTGATCCCGCTGATGCAGGAACAGGGCAATGGCGACGAGGAGGCTGCCCTGTCGCTCGGGGCCAACGGCTGGCAGGCGTTCTGGTACGTGACGTTGCCCAACGTCAAATGGGGATTGCTCTACGGCGTGTTGCTGTGCAATGCCCGTGCCATGGGCGAGTTCGGCGCGGTCTCGGTCGTGTCGGGCCACATACGCGGGCTAACTAACACCATGCCGCTGCATGTTGAAATCCTTTATAACGAGTACAATGCCGCCGCCGCCTTTGCCGTCGCTTCGCTGCTTGCCGGCCTGGCGCTCGTCACGCTGGTCTTGAAAACACTTCTCGAGATGCGCTACGGCGCCGAGATCGCCGCGACGCGCGGACATTGAATGCATGTCGCCCAAAAGTGCGTAGCGGTTTTGGGACAACGAGATGCATCGACAAAAAGGGACAGGTTGATGGAAGTTCGCGTTGTCAACGTGCGCAAGGAGTTTGAGCGGTTTCCGGCGCTTCACGACATCTCGCTCGACATCAAGTCCGGCGAGTTGATCGCGTTGCTCGGACCTTCCGGTTCCGGCAAGACGACGCTGCTCAGGCTGATCGCCGGGCTCGAGCGGCCGACACGCGGAAAGATCTTCTTCGGCGAAGAAGATGCCTCCCAAAAGTCGATCCAGGAGCGCAATGTCGGCTTCGTCTTTCAGCATTACGCGCTGTTTCGCCACATGACGGTCGCCGACAATATCGGCTTCGGCCTCAAGGTCCGGCACGGGCCGTCACGCCCGTCGGCGAAGGAAATCCGCCGCCGCGCCTCGGAACTCCTCAACCTCGTTCAGCTTTCCGGTCTGGAAAAACGCT
>NZ_JAMYQC010000117.1:0-908 GCF_040320645.1 Mesorhizobium sp. M0633 | reverse complement strand
TCTGTGAGTTGCGGCGTCGGGTTGGTGTGTGATTCTGTAGGCGACGTACTGAGGGAGGCGTCGCGGTGTCATCTATGGGATTGTTGGGGTCGTTCGGTGACGAACGGCTCGAAAAAAGGGGGTCCAGCTTCTGGAGCGGATGGTGTCGCGCGAGAGCGTGTGCCTGCGCCGCTTGGCTGGAGGAGCCCGTAGCGGGATCGTGGGCTTTTGTCGGTTCCTGGCGAACGCTCGGGTGACGACGGACAGGCTGATTGAAGGTTGGGGCGCTGCGACGGCTGAGGCTAGCGCCGGTCGTCATGTGCTGGCGATCCAGGACACCAGTGAGATCAATTTCGCGACGACGCCGGAGTATCGGCGTGGCCTTGGCGAGATTGGCAAGGGCGGCGGCCGTGGCGTGTTGCTGCACGCGATGCTGGGCATCGATGCCGAGACGGGCGGCGTTCTGGGGCTGGTGGCGGGCCGGGTGTGGACGCGCGAGGGGCGTGTGGAGGTTGCTCATGCCAAGCGGCCTCTGTGCGACAAGGAGTCCGAGCGCTGGTTGAGCACGGCCGCGGCGGCCAAGCCGGTGTTGAAGTCGGCTGCACTGGTGACCGAGGTGAGCGACCGCGAGAGCGACATCTACAGCAAGTGGGCGCTTGTACCCGAACCCGGCTTCCACATTCTGACCCGCGCCATGCACGACCGCCGGATCCAGGGCGGCGGCAAGCTGTCGACCGCACCGCTGCAGGCCGCCGGAGAGGCCATGGTCGAGCTGCGCGCGCGGCCTGGTCGGGCGGCGCGCACGGCCCGGCTGGTGGCGAGCTTTGCCCAGGTCGAGGTCGTGCGCCCCGACAACACGATTGAAGAGGGCCTGCCCAAGACGGTGAGCGTGAGCTTGGTGCAGGTAACCGAGATCGACCCGCCGCAGG
>NZ_JAMYQC010000116.1:0-927 GCF_040320645.1 Mesorhizobium sp. M0633 | reverse complement strand
GGGACTGTCGGGAATTCTGTGCGCGAGGCCATGATGATGGAAAGGAGAGAATCATCGCATGGCTATTGAGAAGGAACTTCTGGACCAACTGCTTGCCGGCCGCGATCCGAATGAGGTGTTTGCCAAGGACGGATTGCTCGACGACCTGAAGAAGGCGCTTTCGGAACGGATTCTGAACGCTGAACTCGACGAGCACCTTGAGGACGAACGCACCGACGGCAGCGTCAATCGCCGCAACGGCCATTCGCGGAAGTCGGTGCTGACGGGCACGTCGAAGATGACGCTGTCGATCCCGCGCGACCGGGCCGGGACCTTCGATCCGAAGCTGATCGCCAAATACCAGCGCCGTTTTCCCGATTTCGATGACAAGATCATCTCCATGTACGCGCGCGGCATGACAGTGCGCGAGATCCGCGGCCATCTGGAGGAGCTCTACGGCATCGACGTGTCGCCGGACCTGATCTCGGCGGTTACCGATGCGGTCCTGGAGGAAGTGGCCGAGTGGCAGAACCGGCCGCTGGACGCGGTATATCCGCTCGTCTTCTTCGATGCCATACGGGTCAAGATCAGGGACGAGGGCTTCGTCAGGAACAAGGCCGTCTACATCGCGCTCGGCATCCTGCCGGACGGCACGAAGGAGATTCTCGGCATCTGGATCGAGCAGACCGAGGGCGCCAAGTTCTGGCTGCGCGTCATGAACGAGTTGAAGAGCCGTGGCGTCGCCGACGTCCTGATCGCCGTCGTCGACGGCCTCAAGGGCTTCCCCGAGGCGATCAACGCCGTCTTTCCCCAGACTGTCGTCCAGACCTGCATCGTGCACCTGATCCGTCATTCCCTGGAGTTCGTGTCCTGGAAGGACCGCAAGTCCGTCGTGCCGGCGCTGCGCGCGATCTACCGGGCCAAGGACGCCGAAGCCGGCATGAAGGC
>NZ_JAMYQC010000115.1:0-998 GCF_040320645.1 Mesorhizobium sp. M0633 | reverse complement strand
TAGCAGGCTGTTGAAAAAGGCCCTCGCCACCGGACCGCAGCAATGATTCACTGGCTCCGAAGGGATTCGGAGGTGACGAGTTCGCGGCGGCGACGATCGAACTGGCGAACTTTTCAGCTATGTGGACCTTGAGGTCCGGGTTCGGCGCAATCATCCATTGCGGGCGATCAGGACGATCGTGACTGAAGCCCTGTCGAGGCTGGAGCGTGAGTTCGCGGCGCTATATTCGCCGATCGGACGGCCATCTATCCCGCCGGAGAAGCTGCTGCGAGCGATGCTTTTGCAGGCGTTCTATTCGATCCGCTCGGAGCGGCTTTTGATGGAACGGTTGGAATACGACCTCCTGTTCCGCTGGTTCGTCGGCATCGGCGTCGACGACGCAGCCTGGGACCATTCGGTGTTCTCCAAAAACCGTGACCGGCTGCTGGAGGGCGATATCGCGGCGAAGTTCCTGGCGGCCGTGCTGGCGCAACCCAAAGTCAAGAAGCTCCTGTCCACGGATCACTTCTCGGTCGACGGCACGCTGATCGAGGCCTAGGCTTCGATGAAGAGCGTCAAGCCAAAGGGCGGCCCAAGCGGCGGTCATGGCGAACCGCCGGCAGACGGCGGCGGACGCAATGCGGAAGCGGACTTCCACGGCGAGAGGCGATCGAACGAGACGCACACCTCGACTACCGACCTCGACGCCAGGCTCTACCGCAAAGGGCGGGGCAAGGAGGCCAGGTTGTGCTTCATGCGACATGGGTTGATGGAGAACCGCCACGGCCTGCTGGTGGAAGCCTGTCTGACGCTGGCCGACGGACATGCCGAGCGGGTGGCGGCCCTGCACATGATCGAACCTCGTGCCGACCGGCCGCGGGCGATCACGCTCGGTGCCGACAAGGCCTATGACGCAGAGGACTTCGTCAACGAGTTGCGCTCGATGAAGGTGACACCCCACGTAGCGCAGAACACGAACGGCCGTCGTTCGGCGATCGATCGCCGCACCACGCGCCACG
>NZ_JAMYQC010000114.1:0-1076 GCF_040320645.1 Mesorhizobium sp. M0633 | reverse complement strand
TTCGGCGGCGGTTTCGGCCCGGGCGGCCGGGCTGCGGGCGCACCTATCCCGTGATGGCGGCCCATCGGCGCATGTTGAAGGCGATCGCCGCCAATGTCACCTGGGCGGTGGCCTTCGCCAGTCCGACATAGCGGATCTTGGTCAGCTTCATGCGGTTCTTGAGCGTGGCGAAAGTGGTCTCCACCGCCGCTCGCCGTCTGGCGATCAGGCGGTTGTAATGTTTGAGCCGCGGCGGCAGCGCATGGTGCTTGTTGGGGCGGCGCGCGATGCGCACCTTCTTGCCCTCGGCCTTGAGCCGGGCGCGGCGGGCATGGGTGTCGTAGGCGGCGTCCGCCCACACCGTCTTCTCGTCGCCGCAGATCAAGTCATCGGCCATCACCGTGTCGTTGACGTTGGCTGGCGTGGTAATCACCGTGCGGATCAGGCCAGAGCCCTCATCCACCCCGACATGGGCCTTGTAGCCAAAGGTGAAGCCGCCCTTGCCCTTTCGCGCGGTGACGCGGGCGTCCGCATCCTTTGAGGCCTGATCGTCCGTCGGGGGCAATGAAACCGCATTGATCAGCGTGGCATCCAGCATCGTTCCCCGCTTCAGGATAACACCGGCTTTCTCCAGCTGCCGGTCCAGTTCGCCAAACAGCTTCTCCAGCAGCCCTTCGCTGACAAGCAGATTGCGAAAACGCGAAAGCACCGTGTGGTCGGGAACGCTCTCCTCCAGCCCGAGCCCGACAAAGCGCCGGAACGACAGCCGGTCGCCAAGCGCCTCCTCAAGTTCGCGGTCCGACAGGCCGTAGAGTGACTGCAGCAAAAGCGCCTTGAACAGAACCAGCGGTGGCCAAGCTGCCCGTCCGGGTCCGCCATCGCGCAGCGGGTTGAGCAGCTTCTCGAAGCGATACCACTTCACCAGACCCGACAATCGATCAAGCGGTGAAGAACCGCCAGCCAACTTGCCGCCCAGAAAAGCCTCCGCCAAGCTCAACTGGCCCATCTGCTTCACTGCCATCGCGATTCCCTCCGAGCTTCGTCTCAGAGAATCACAATCAGCGAATTACGCAACAGGCCCCCTGTGGGAGAAGGTG
>NZ_JAMYQC010000113.1:0-1117 GCF_040320645.1 Mesorhizobium sp. M0633 | reverse complement strand
GAGTAGCCCTTGTGGATTTGCTGGTACGCGCCGGATTGACCTCCTCCAAAGGGGAAGCGCGAAGGGCGATCTCGGGACGAGGTGTGCGGATCAACGGCAACGTTGTCGAGGTTGATACAATGATATCTTCCCAAGATCTCCCGATCCGGCTTTCGCTCGGCCGGAAGCGCCACACTGTTGTAAAGTAGGGTTTCAGCAAATGCTGTCGCAGAAATTCTGCCCGCTTAGCGGATATTGCAGACATTCGCGTCGAGTTCCCTGAGGAATGTCGAGAGACACTCCTCAGGGGGTAGTTAAGGCCGCCAAGTTTTCTGGGTTAGCAGGCGCGCCACTGTGGCAGCTTGGCTTGTATGGCGAGGCCATGGTTGAGTGAGGCGAACCAAATCCAGCCCCGCGGTCGATCCCGAAGCTTCCCACAATGGCGAAGAGAACATCTTCACTGGTTCCTTTTCAGCACAAGACCTTCCGTTCGCTATGGTCGGCTGCACTCGTTTCGAACCTTGGCACCCTAGAGTCTTTCACGTTTTGACGGAAGCGTATCCGGCGTTTGCGAAGTAGTTTTTGCATTCGCCGGGTTCGATCGTCGCAACGAGGTGGCCGATGTGGCGCCAAGCGTCCTCGACGGTACGCTTCTGAGCTTGTCGCATCCAATGCTTGATCTTGGCGAAGGCCTGCTCGATCGGGTTGAGGTCGGGGGAGTAGGGTGGCAGGTACCAAAGCCTGGCGCCGGCAGCCTTGATCATCTGCCTGATCGCCGCCGACTTATGACTTCCCAGATTATCCATGACGACGATGTCGCCGGGTTTCAGCACGGTGATGAGCTGCTGCTCGACATAGGCGCGGAAGCATTGGCCGTTGATTGGCCCGTCGAAGACGCAAGGTGCCGCGAGCCTATCGCAGCGCAGCGCGCCGAGGAAGGTCAGCGTGCGCCAGTGGCCGTGCGGGGCCAAGCCGCGCAGCCGCTCGCCCTTCGGCCCCCAACCGCGCAGCGGAGCCATGTTGGTCTTGATCCAGGGGTGAGTAGGCCGGAGGAATTTCACCTGCCGGCCTCTCGCAGAACGGTGCGTGAACCTCTCGATTCACACCGCTCCCATCAGGCAAACGTATTCGTTCCGAA
>NZ_JAMYQC010000112.1:0-1151 GCF_040320645.1 Mesorhizobium sp. M0633 | reverse complement strand
GGAGGGCTTTGCACGGGAAGCGAAATCCTGGTTGGTGAGTTAATGGGGCTTTTTTGAAGGCCGGGAAAGCAGTTTTCGACGGCTTGGTATGGCATCGACCGGCATGACCGGCCGATCCGCCGATTTTAGACAGACTCCTCCTCATGCCGGTTTTCCGCCAGGTGGATAGAGGGCGCCGATCATGGTCCGCAGATTGTAGGCGCAGGCGGCTAGTATGCATTGCGTGCGGTTGGCGGCGAGGTTGAAGAAGCGCAGGCGCCGCATGCCGTAGCGCTCCTTGAACACAGCAAAAGGCCGCTCCACAGCCGCCCGCACCTTGGCGATCAACCGGTTACGCAGCTTCTGGCGCGCCGGCAACTCGGGATGATGCTTGTTGGGCCGCCGCATCAGCCGGTCCTTGATCCCGGCCTTGGCCAGCCGATCATGCCTGGCATGGGTGTAGTAGGCCTGATCGCCATAGGCCGCCTTCTCATCGCCGCAAACCAGATTGTCGGCCGCCTCGGTGTCGGTGATCGAGGCGTCGCTTACCTCGACACGCCGGATCATGGTGTGCTCCTGGTCGGCGCCGATGTGCATCTTGTAGCCGAAGGTGCTCTTGTTGCCCTTCTTGCCCCAGCGCGCGTCCTTGTCGGCCGACGGCTTGGCCGGGCCCTGGTGGCCCTTCTTCGGCTGCTTGGGCGGCCGCCCACGGGCCTGCAGGAACGTCGCATCGACTAAGGTGCCGCGCTTGACGATCAGGCCCTTCGTCTCCAGCTGGCGGTTGATCTCCTCAAACACCTTGTCGATCAGCCGCTCGCGCGTCAGTTCCTCGCGGAAGCGCCACAGTGTCGAATGATCGGGCGTACGGTCCGAAAGGCTGAAGCCGGCAAAGCGGCGAAACGACAGCCGGTCACGGATCTGAGCCTCCAATGCCGGATCGCTCAGCCCGTGCCACACGCCCAGCAAAAGACAGCGCACCAGCGCCTCCGCCGGGTAGCTGGTGTTGCCCGAGCCGGGACCGCTGCGCTGACCCAGCAATGTTCGGATCGGTGCCCAGTCCAGTTCCTTCGATACCAGGTCGAAAATCGTCTCGTCCGACGCCGCCAGCCCGTCCGCCAGACTCAACTGACCCAGAACACGATCCGCCATCCCGAATCTCCCTGCTTCGACCA
>NZ_JAMYQC010000111.1:0-1207 GCF_040320645.1 Mesorhizobium sp. M0633 | reverse complement strand
TTGGACACCTCGAACTACCGGCATTTCCAGAGTGGGTGGTGCGACAATGAGGTTGCGAACAGCCTGGCGCGCGGCGGGGGCTGGATTTCGGTCGTTGGGGCTGATGCTGGTTGCCGATTTCGGCATCGCGGCGGCGTTTGCCGCCGCTCTCGCCGTCAGGCGAACGCAGTTCGCCCTTGGTGCCAGACGAAGCGGGTGAGATTGTAGGCGAGGTTGGCCATGCCGATCTTGGTGCAGGCGCGAGCGATGCCGATCGTGCGGACAAACAGGCCCATGCGGGATTTCTGCTGCGCGAAGACGTGCTCGACGAAAGCGCGGATCTTTGAGCGCCGGCCATTGGCCCGTGCCATCGCTTCGCTCATCGGCCGGCCTTTCGGCTTCTTGTGATGAATGTCGGAGACGTAGCCGTTCTTGTCCAGCCACGCCTCATTCTTCTTCGAGCGATAGGCGGTGTCGGCCCATACCGTCGAGCCGGTGTTGTTCTTGTCCAGCACGTTGCGAAGCTGCGCCCCGTCCCAAGCCGAGGCGCCGGTGACGTTCCAGCCGCGGATGAAGCCGTGGCGACGATCGATCGAGGCATGGTTTTTGTAGCCGAAGGCGGGAACGGCGATATCGCGCTGCTTCGTCTTTCCCTCCTCATCGGCCTTGGCCTTCGAGAACTTCACGGTCCAGCGCGCGTCCCGGTCCTTCTGGCGCAGCTTGGCTGGTTTCTTCTGCCACTCGTCCGGCACCTTTCCTGCCTTGATGTCAGCCTTTTCAGCATCGGAATTGCGTTGCTTCGGCGCCGCCACGATCGTGGCATCCACGATCTGGCCACCCATCGCCAGATAACCGGCCTTGGTGAGGTGCTTGTCAAAACGGGCGAACAGGTTGTCCACCGCCCGGGCCTGCGTGAGGTGCTCCCTAAACAACCAGATCGTCTTGGCGTCGGGCACCTTGTCGCCGAGCCCCAACCCGAGGAAACGCATGAAGGAAAGCCGGTCTTGGATCTGAAACTCGGTCTGATCGTCCGAGAGACTGTAGAGCGCCTGCAGAACCAGGACCTTGAACATCATCACCGCATCAAAGGGCGGCCGGCCGCCTTTGGCGCCATCGGAGCGCTTCAGCGCCTTGGCCAGCGGTTTCCGGAAAACCTCCCAAGGCACCACCGCGTTCAGCTTCTCCAGTGGATCGCCGGCCGCGCTCAGCCGGACATAACGCTCGTCAA
>NZ_JAMYQC010000110.1:0-1268 GCF_040320645.1 Mesorhizobium sp. M0633 | reverse complement strand
TGTGACCTGCCACTGAACTATCATCCAGTGGCGATTAGAGCCTTGGCCGTTTCTGTTACGCCTCTTGGCGCGGGTTGAGCCACCGGCGGAGGCGCGGAGCCTTCCATCAGCACAGCGTCGGAGCCGGTTGCGGTGATGACCTCGGCATAGGCTGTCGGGGTCTGGTAGCCGAGAGAGGAATGGGGCGGTGTTGAAGTCCTCCCGCCATTCGGCGATGGCGCTACGGGCGTGATCGAGGCCGAAGAACAGGCTCTCGTTCAGGAGCTCGTCGCGCATGCGACCGTTGAAGGATTCGACATAACCATTCTGCATCGGCTTGCCTGGCGCGATGTAGTGCCATTCGATCCCGTGATCCTTCGACCATGCGAGGATGGCGTTCGAGGTGAACTCGGTGCCATGGTCGGAGACGATCATGCCCGGCTTGCCGCGGTGAGCGATCAATTCCGTCAGTTCACGGGCAACCCGACGGCCGGAGATCGAGGTGTCCGGGATCGCGGCCAAACATTCGCGTCACGTCGTCGACGATGTTGAGCACACGGAAAGCGCCGGCCGCAGGCGAACTGGTCATGCACGAAATCCAGCGGCCAGCGCGCATTCGCCTTTGCCTCGACCAGGATCGGCGCCCGCGTGCCGACGGCTCGTCGTCGCGCCCGACGCTTGCGCACCGTCAGTCCTTCCTCGCGGTAAAGACGATAGATACGGTTGATCCCCGATGCCTCGCCCTGGCGCCTGAGCAGAATGAACAGCCGTCGATAGCCGAAGCGCCGGCGCTCGTTCGCGAGGTCACGCAGCCGACCACGCAGCTCCGTCTCTGGCGCTCGGCGAGACTGGTAGCGGATCATCTTACGATCGGCGTCGACGACGGAACAGGCCCGACGCTCCGATAGGCCCATGACGGCCCGCAGATGCGCTACGGCTTCGCGCTTGGCGGCGGGCCCTACCATTTTTTTGATAGAAGCTCGCGCAATGCCGAGGCTTCGAGCATCTGGTCTGCGAGCAGCTTCTTCAGTTTGGCGTTCTCGTCTTCCAAGGCCTTCAGCCGCTTGGCGTCGGATACGCCCATCCCGCCATACTTGGCCTTCCAGATATACAGCGTCGCCTCGGAGATCCCGTGTTTGCATGCAAGATCGCCCGCCTTGCACCCGCTTCATGCTCGCGCAGACCGCGATGATCTGCTCTTCCGTAAACCGCTTTCTCTTCATCAGTCCGTCCTTCAATCAAGGCCCGGACTCTAATCTCAGATGGAGGTAATTCTCAGTGGCAGGTCA
>NZ_JAMYQC010000109.1:0-1270 GCF_040320645.1 Mesorhizobium sp. M0633 | reverse complement strand
CAGATGCGCCGAGCGCCTTGCCGCAGGTGTGGAGCGCGACGATGTTGTCGCGGCCCTCGAAAGCGGCGGCCAGCCCCCGGCCGTCCGGTCCCCAGACGCCGGTCGCGTGCGCCTCGTCAATGACGATGAATGCGTTGTGCCGATCGGCAAGCGCGGCCAGGCTCTCCAAAGGCGCGCAGTCGCCATCCATGCTGTATAGGCTTTCCACCGCAATCCAGACGCATCCCATGCCGCCTTCGGCGCGCCAACGCGTGATCGCGTCCTCGACAGCGGTGGCGTCGTTGTGCGCGGCCAGCTTGAACTCGGCACGTCCGGCCTGTGCCCCCTCATGCATGCTGGCATGGGCGAGCTCATCGAGGACCAAAAGGTCGCCCTTCTGCGGCAGCGCCGTCAGCAGAGCGAAGTTGGCGATGTAGCCGCTGCCGAAGAACAGCGCGCGGTCGGCTCCAAAGAATGCCGCCGCGTCTGCCTCGAGCTGCTCGTGTTCCGGTGCATTGCCGCGCAACAGCCGCGACCCGGTGGCGCCAACCGACGTGCCCCGCGCAATCGCCGCCGCAACCGCTTCGCCAAGTCTTTTGGAGGCGGCAAGCCCGAGATAGTCGTTCGACGAGAAGTCGCGCCCGGCGCGCGGCTCCAGCGTCCGCAGCCGGTCCTTGCGCGCCAGTCCCTGCAAGGTCGCCTCATAGCGGGCAAGCGGTGCCCCGTTCATTGCGCCTCGAGTTCCATCGGCTCGATGCCAAGGCGCCGGAACAGCAGGGTATCCTTGTCCTCACCGGGATTGTCCGCCGTCAGCAGCGTGTCGCCGACGAAGATCGAGTTGGCGCCGGCAAAAAAGCACAGCGCCTGCATCTCGTCGGTCATGGCCGTACGGCCGGCGGAAAGACGGACATGCGATTTCGGCATCATGATGCGCGCCAGCGCGATCACGCGCACGAATTCGATCGGCTCAATGGGCTTGGCGTCTGCAAGCGGCGTACCGGCGATCGGGATCAGCATGTTGATCGGAACGCTTTGCGGATGTTCCGGCAGATTGGCCAGCGTCACCAGCATGTCGATCCGGTCCACCGGCTCCTCGCCCATGCCGACAATGCCTCCACAGCAGACCTTGATGCCGGATTTGCGAACGTGCTCGAGCGTCTCGAGCCGCTCGGCAAAGCTCCGCGTACCGATGATCTCGCTATAGTAGCGTTCCGACGTATCGATGTTGTGGTTGTAAAAGTCGAGACCAGCCTGCTTCAGTCGAGCGGCTTGCTCAAGATCGAGCATGCCG
>NZ_JAMYQC010000108.1:0-1467 GCF_040320645.1 Mesorhizobium sp. M0633 | reverse complement strand
GTGCGCACGCCAATGGAAGCGATCGTCTCGATATCGCGTGCAATTCCAGCCCCACCGCTGGAGTCTGATCCGCCGACCACGAGCACATGCGGTTCTCGACTCAGCGCCATGGCTTTGTCTTTTCGATCCATTCTCGCGTGCGCGCTTCGGGATCGGCATTCAACGTGATGTCGGTGACCACCGCCGCGCTGTCCGCACCAGCCTCGAAGACACCGTCGAGCCGGTCGGGGTTGAGGCCGCCTATTGCGACCAATGGGATCGGTGCGACCCGGCGCTTCCACTCGCTGATCCGTTCGAGCCCTTGCGGCGCCCATTTCATCTGCTTCAGGATGGTGGGATAGATGGGGCCGAGCGCGATATAGTCGGGCTCGGCAGCGATAGCCGTTTCCAGTTCGAGATGATCGTGCGTGCTGAGCCCGAGCTTCAATCCGGCGTACTTAATCGCCAGCAGGTCGGCCGCAGCCAAATCCTCTTGGCCGAGATGGACGAAGTCGCAGCCTTCCTCGATTGCCGTGCGCCAATGGTCGTTGACGATCAGTTGGCAACCATGGACCGCGCAGACGCCGTTCGCGCGGCGGATTTCCGTCCGCAACGTGGCCTCGTCCCTATCCTTGATGCGCAACTGAACCAGCTTGACGCCAAGCGGCACCAGCCGTTCGATCCAGGCGGCGCTGTCGACGATCAGGTAGAAGGGGTCGAGCTTCATGAAAAAACTGCCCTGCCGATTGTCGGCGTCGACGGCACGGCGACGTCGCGCGGTTCGAGCATTCCCGAGTTGAAAGCTTCACGACCGGCCTCGACCGCCTTGCCGAACGCACGCGCCATGCCGACCGGATCGGCCGCCTTGGCGACCGCGGTGTTCAGGAGTACGGCGTCAAAGCCGAGCTCCATGACGGTTGCCGCGTGCGACGGCCGTCCGAGCCCCGCATCCACGATCAGCGGAACGCCTGGGAAATGTCCGCGCATCGAGCGCAGCGCCGTGATGTTGATCGGTCCGAGAGCGGAACCGATCGGCGCGCACCACGGCATCAAGACCTTGCAGCCCGCCGCAAGCAGCCGCTCGGCAACGACAAGGTCGTCGGTAGTATAGGGGAATACAGCAAAACCGTCCTCGCACAGGATGCGGGCGGCTTCGACCAGACCGAACACATCCGGCTGCAGGGTGTCGTGGTTGCCGATCACTTCGAGCTTGACCCAGCTCGTACCGAAGACTTCGCGCGCCATTTTCGCAGTCGTGACCGCTTCCTTGACGGAGTGGCAGCCAGCAGTGTTGGGCAGGATTCTGACGCCGAGCGAGCGGATCAACGACCAGAATTTTTCGCCGGCCCTGCCGCCTGCCATTTCACGGCGCAAGGAGACGGTCAGCACCGACGTGCCCGACGCCTTGACCGCATCGGAAAGGATAGCCGGCGAAGGATATTGAGCCGTGCCGAGAAGCAGGCGGGAGGGAAGCGTCGTCCCGAGAAG
>NZ_JAMYQC010000107.1:0-1477 GCF_040320645.1 Mesorhizobium sp. M0633 | reverse complement strand
CGTGCGGCGCCAATCGCTTGAGACTGCGGGTTGACGGGCGGTCGGACCGGCGCCGCTTCAGCGACGCGCAGAAGCAGGCGATTGTGCAGGAGACGGAGAAGCCCGGCGTCAGTGTGGCGGAGGTTTGCCGCCGCCATGGGATGGCCACCAGCATGCCTTCGGCTGGCGTGTCGAGTTCGGCCTGACCGCTCGCAAGGCGCCACAATTGGCAACGGTTGCACTCATCCATGGGGCGGAAACCGAACCGCCGGCACTCACTGACCTGCGCAATCTCGTGCGGCCGCCGGACGGCATGATGGCAGTCCAACTGGACGACGGGCGGCGCGTCTTTGCATCCGTCGGCAGCAATGCGGATGCAGTCAAGCTGCATCTGGCAACAAGGGAGAACGCATCATGATCGTCGTTCCGGCGGGCGTGAAGGTGCATCTGGCGCTCGGTCATACCGACTGCGCAAGGGGCTCGATGGGCTCGCGGCGCCCTGGTGGCAAACGAGTTGTCAGCTGCGGGTGGCAAGTGCTTCAAAAGCACCACGCCGTTCGTCAGATATTCGTTGAGCCAGTAGGCGGCAGCCGTTCGGGCGCATGCCGGCTGCCACATCAGCAACATCCATCCTGCCGATCGGCGCGAGGCGGTGCAGCCCACTTATGAGTCCCACAAAAGGTAGGCGCGAGGGCCAATTCATGCCGGGGCGAGGACCAGGACCGCGCAACAAAGTGTCGCGACGACAATTGTTCATGGCTCAATCCTGCGACGCAGGAGCCATGATTCATGGCGCTGGCTTGCGTTGGGCTGTGCGCTTGGCGCGCGGAGAAGCGAGGGAGGAAAGCCTTCCTGCTTCCCCGACGCGATCGGCAACTTGTCTGCAGCCGGACCGAACGATCGCAGCGACACTTGCCTGCTTGATATTTACACGGAATGAGGTTTGTTGGCGGAGTAACGAATTATTTGCCTGGATTGGCGAATAGACAGACCATCCGTTTTCAAAGCGCGCTTTGGACAAGAGGAAATTCGATGACCGTTTCTCCAGACCCAAGCGACCAGGCTGATCTCGTATCAATCACCGCTGACATCGTTTCCGCCTACGTTTCGAACAATCCGTTGCCGGTCGGCGAGTTGTCGAAGCTGATCGGGGATGTCTATGTCGCTTTGCAAGGGATCGGCACACCTGTGGCTCCGACCGCAGCCAAACTGGAGCCGGCGGTGTCGATCAAGAAGTCAGTGTCACCTGATTTCATCATATGCCTGGAAGACGGGAAAAAGTTCAAATCCTTGAAGCGGCATATCGGAACGCACTACAACCTGAGTCCGGACGAATACCGCCAGAAATGGAACCTGCCCTCCGACTATCCTATGGTTGCGCCGAACTACGCGGCGACCCGCTCGGCCCTGGCGAAATCAATAGGCCTGGGGCGCAAGGCGGCAGCGCCAGCAACAGCTGCGGCAGAAAAACCAAAACGAGCTGCTCGCGCGGCAGCGA
>NZ_JAMYQC010000106.1:0-1533 GCF_040320645.1 Mesorhizobium sp. M0633 | reverse complement strand
CCTGAAAGCCGATCCCGGAGGGCCGTCCTCCATCATTCACGCAGCTTCACGTTACGGGGTTAGCTCATACTGAACTCCTTCCGTGCCTCTGCAGCACACTCTCGTCGATGAACACCAGCTTCGCCGGATCGAGATCGAGCTGGCCGTCGAACCAGTCCCGGCGCCGCTTCAGGACGTCGGCGCGGTCCTGCTCCAGTGCGTGCGCGGACTTTTTTTGAATGTCCAGCCGTGCCGGCCGAGCCAGGCGCTCAAGGCGCTGCGGCTGATCCGAACCGACTGCTCGACCTCCAGCCGCGCCACCATCTCGTTCAGCGTGATGTCCTTGCGCTCCTCGATCAGCCCGACGATGAAGGCGTCATGCGCATCGAGGCTGGACGCGCGGCGGCGACCCTGCGGCCGCGGCCCAGTCTCGCCGATCTTCGCCCGAGCAATCCAGCGGATCGCACTTGATATACCCACACCAAACCGCGCCGCGGCTTGGCGCGCCGACATACCTTCGTCCGAAGCCTTCAACACACGCCACCGCAGATCGCCACTCAGTGCTTTTCCCATTATCCACCTCCGTCGAGATGAATGTTGAATCAGCACACAACGCGGACGTCACTTCACAATCGATTCATCGATGGCAGGACGTGCTCTAGTAAGCGCGAATTTCCCCGCACCTTTTACTGTTGAGTGCTCTGATGCATGAGGCGTCACCAAAATAGGTGGACACCTTGTGTGCGGTCGCCGTCAATGCCGATCACATCAAAGGAAACGGCCCGCCCATTGCCGCATGGAAGCGTGACAATGCTGCTCGACCTCCTACATGTTAATGCATCACGCAATATAGTAGCCAATCACCCACCCGGCCAGTTTGCTGCCTTTGCCCGGCCTTAACTACCCCCTGAGGAATGTCTCTCGACATTCCTCAGGGAACTCGACGCGAATGTCTGCAATATCCGCTAAGCGGGCAGAATTTCTGCGACAGCATCTTGCTGAAACCCTACTTTACAACAGTGTGGCGCTTCCGGCCGAGCGAAAGCCGGATCGGGAGGTCTTGGGACGATATCATTGTATCAATCTCGACGACGTTGCCGTTGATCCGCACACCTCGTCCCGAGATCGCCCTTCGCGCTTCCCCTTTGGAGGAGGTCAATCCGGCGCGTACCAGCAAATCCACAAGGGCTACTCCGGCCAAGCCCTCGGCGTCATTTAGATGAAGCGTCGGTAGCCCCTCTGCGGCTTCGCCCTGCCCAAATGCTTGGCTAGCCGTGGCCTCCGCCTGTTTGGCGGCGTTAGTTCCATGTGCCAGGGCCGTAGCTTCGTTGGCCAGACGTTCTTTGACGGCGTTTAGCTCGGTTCCTTCAGCCTGTCCAAATCGCTCGATCTCGTCCATCGGCAGATCGGTGAAAAGCTTCAGGAACCGAACGACATCAGCGTCTTCCGTGTTACGCCAGAATTGCCAGTAATCGTATGGCGAAAGGCGATCTTCGTTGAGCCACACAGCTCCGGCAGCCGTCTTACCCATCTTGACACCTGAAGAAGTCGTCA
>NZ_JAMYQC010000105.1:0-1634 GCF_040320645.1 Mesorhizobium sp. M0633 | reverse complement strand
AGGGCGAAGCCGCAGAGGGGCTACCGACGCTTCATCTAAATGACGCCGAGGGCTTGGCCGGAGTAGCCCTTGTGGATTTGCTGGTACGCGCCGGATTGACCTCGTCCAAAGGGGAAGCGCGAGGGGCGATCTCGGGACGAGGTGTGCGGATCAACGGCAACGTCGTCGAGGTTGATACAATGATATCGTCCCAAGACCTCCCGATCCGGCTTTCGCTCGGCCGGAAGCGCCACACTGTTGTAAAGTAGGGTTTCAGCAAATGCTGTCGCAGAAATTCTGCCCGCTTAGGGGGGTGGGTTCAACTGATCCCTGCAACACACTCCGCGAACTTTTCAGCTGGGGTTTGATAAAGCAAGGTCTTTCGCGGCCTCTCATTGAGCTGCCGTGCGATCGCGCTGAGCTTAGTCTGGCTGTGCAGGGATAGATCGGTTCCGCGCGGCAGATATTGGCGCAGTAATCGGTTGGTGTTTTCGTTGGAGCCGCGCTGCCACGGCGACCGCGGATCACAGAAGTAGACCTCGACGTCGGAGGCCAAGGTCAGGCGCTGGTGATCGGCGAGCTCTTTGCCTCGGTCCCAGGTCAACGACTGGTACAGTTCGCCGGGGAGTTTCCGTGCCTGTTTGATCAGTGCCGAGACGACGGTATCCTTGTTGGCGACCTTGACCAGCATCACATAGCGCGAGTGACGCTCGACCAGCGTCGCAACATAGCTGTTCCTAGATCCACCGATCAGGTCACCCTCCCAATGGCCGGGGACGGCACGATCTTCAACGGATGCAGGCCTTTCGCTGATAGAGACCGCATCCTTGATCTGGCCGAGCCCGTTCCGCTTCAGGCTGGCGTGTTTGGAGCGACGAGTGGTGCGCTTTGGCCCTAAGATGCTCAAGCAGTTCCTTTTTCAGCACCCCACGCGCCTGGATGAACAGGCTTGGATAGATTGTCTCATGTGACACGTGATTATGCGGCTCGTGTACGAGGTCGAGCAGTGAGCATTGTCACGCTTCCATGCGGCAATGGGCGGGCCGTTTCCTTTGATGTGATCGCGTCGGTGGTCGACGCTGCGCGCGAGGTTTTCCAGTTCTGCAACGCTAGCTGTGGAATCGAACGCATTATTTGCGAGGATACCAATTGGGACTGGCAGGAAATCGTTCCCGAAAGGCGGAACTGTCAGGAATTCTGTGCGCGAGGCCGGTTTCGTCATTGGCTGACGAACCTTTCGCCGAAGACGACGGCGAACTGGGTCTTGGCCTCGAACCATTCGCGCGGCGGTCGTTTCCATTCCTCGGCCGCGTGGTTCAGCACCAAATATAGCAGCTTCATGGCCGCATCGTCACTGGGGAAGTGTCCCCGGGTGCGGACGGCGCGGCGCAGCTTGGAGTTCAGCGCCTCTATGGCGTTCGTGGTGTAGATGATCCGCCGCACGCTTTCGGGATAGGCAAAGAATGGGACGACGTGCTGCCAATTGCGCCGCCAGCTTTGGGTGATCGCCGGATACCGCTGCCCCCAGTAGCTGGCTTCGAAGTCCTCAAGAGCCTTCATGCCGGCTTCGGCGTCCTTGGCCCGGTAGATCGCGCGCAGCGCCGGCACGACGGACTTGCGGTCCTTCCAGGACACGAACTCCAGGGAATGACGGA
>NZ_JAMYQC010000104.1:0-1754 GCF_040320645.1 Mesorhizobium sp. M0633 | reverse complement strand
CCGCATGCCGGCGATCTTTATGTCTTCCGCGGCCGCAACGGCAACCTGATCAAGATTATCTGGCATGATGGGCTCGGCATGTCGCTATATGCAAAACGGCTCGAGAAGGGCCGGTTTCTATGGCCGTCGCCGGCGGACGGCACGGTTTCCATATCACCGGCGCAGCTCGCCTACATGCTCGACGGGATCGATTGGCGCAACCCGCGTCACACGTTCCGACCGCAGCGCGCGGGCTGAGTTTTTCTTTGAGTTTGCGCCATTTTCCGCGAGTCAGCGGACGCGTTTTATGATTCACTCCAGGGCATGGTTGCCACCGCCCAGGATGCTGTTCCGGACGATATTGGCGCGCTGAGAGCAGCGCTGACCGCGGCGCTGGCCAGAGCCGAAGACGAGGCCGCACGCGCTGCGCTGGTCGAGGCCGAACTGGCGGTCGCCAGGGCCAAGGCATCGGATGATGCGGCGCTGATCGCACATCAGGATCTGACGATCCGGAAGCTGCAGCGGGCGCTGCATGGTCAAAGTTCTGAACGTGCCGCCCGCCTGCACGACCAGATGGAACTCACCTTCGAGGAACTCGAGAGCACGGCAACGGAAGACGAGATCGCCGCCGAACAGGCAGCGGCGCGGACCACCGAGGTGGCGCCTTATGTGCGCAAACGACCGGCGCGCCAGCCATTTCCCGAGCACCTGCCGCGCGAACGCGTGGTCGAGCCGGCGCCGACCGCTTGCCACTGCTGCGGCGGTCATCGGCTGCGCAGGCTGGGTGAGGATATCACCGAGACGCTGGAGGTGGTGCCGCGGCAATGGAAGGTGATCCAGCACGTGCGGGAGAAGTTCACCTGCCGCGACTGCGAGGCGATCAGCCAGGCTCCGGCGCCGTTCCACGCCACCCCGCGCGGCTGGGCCGGTCCCGGCCTGCTGGCGATGATCCTGTTCGAGAAGTTCGGCCAGCATCAGCCCCTCAACCGCCAGGCTGAACGCTATGCCCGCGAAGGCGTGCCGCTCAGCCTGTCGACGCTCGCCGACCAGGTCGGCGCCGGCGTCGCGGCGCTGATGCCGCTGTTCAAGCGGCTCGAAGCCCATGTGCTGGCCGCTTCACGTCTGCACGGCGACGACACGACGGTGCCGGTCCTGGCCAAGGGCAAGACCGATACCGGCCGATTATGGACCTATGTGCGTGATGACCGACCATTCGGCGATGTCGATCCGCCGGCGGCGGTGTTCTATTATTCCCGCGATCGCCGAGGCGAACATCCCGCGGCGCATCTCGCCGGCTGGAGCGGCATTCTGCAGGCCGATGCCTATGGCGGTTATGGCGATCTCTATGCGGCGGCCCGTCAGCCGGCGCCTATTCTGGAAGCCAGCTGCTGGGCCCACAGCCGGCGCAAAGTGTTCGAGCTGGCCGATATCGAAGCGGCGGCGCGCAAGAAGGCGCACGGCGAGAAGCCCAACCTGGTCTATCCGCTCGCGGTTGAAGGCGTGAAGCGCATCGACGCCCTGTTCGATATCGAGCGCGAGATCAACGGCCTGTCGCCGGCCCAACGCCACGCCGTGCGCCAGGAGCGGAGCCTGCCGCTGGTCGCGGAGCTCGAGACCTGGATGATCGAGACGCGCGACAAGCTCTCGCGCGGACATGATCTGACCAAGGCCTTCAACTACATGCTGCGCCGCTGGTCATCCTTCGCCCGGTTCCTCGACGACGGGCGGATCTGCCTATCGAACAATGCAGCCGAGCGAGCCCTGCGCGGCATCGC
>NZ_JAMYQC010000103.1:0-1796 GCF_040320645.1 Mesorhizobium sp. M0633 | reverse complement strand
AGCGTTTTTCCAGACCGGAAAGCTGAACGAGGTTGAGGAGTTCCGAGGCGCGGCGGCGGATTTCCTTCGCCGACGGGCGTGACGGCCCGTGCCGGACCTTGAGTCCGAAGCCGATATTGTCGGCGACCGTCATATGGCGAAACAGCGCGTAGTGCTGGAAGACGAAGCCGACATTGCGCTCCTGAATCGACTTTTGGGACGCATCCTCTTCGCCGAAGAAGATCTTTCCGCGGGTCGGCCGCTCCAAGCCGGCAATCAGCCTGAGCAGCGTCGTCTTGCCGGAACCGGAAGGTCCCAGCAGGGCGATCAGTTCTCCCGACTTGATGTCGAGCGAAACGTCGCGGAGGGCCGGAAACCGCTCAAACTCCTTGCGCACGTTGGCAACGCGAACTTCCATGCAAATCCCTTTTGTAGTTGATGCATGCCGTTATCCCAAAACCGGTTCCCACTTTTGGGCGACATTAAATCTTTGTTTTATGCATGTCGTTGTCCAAAAACCGCTACACACTTTTGGGCGACATGCATTTGTCAGTGTCCGCGCGTCGCGGCGATCTCGGCGCCGTAGCGCATCTCGAGAAGTGTCTTCAAGACCAGCGTGACGAGCGCCAGGCCGGCAAGCAGCGAAGCGACGGCAAAGGCGGCGGCGGCATTGTACTCGTTATAAAGGATTTCGACATGCAGCGGCATGGTGTTGGTCAGCCCGCGTATGTGGCCCGACACGACCGAGACGGCGCCGAACTCACCCATCGCGCGGGCATTGCACAACAGCACGCCGTAGAGCAATCCCCATTTGACGTTGGGCAACGTCACGTACCAGAACGCCTGCCAGCCATTGGCCCCGAGCGACAGGGCAGCCTCCTCGTCGCCATTGCCCTGTTCCTGCATCAGCGGGATCAATTCGCGGGCGACGAAGGGGAAGGTGACGAAGACGGTGGCCAGCACGATGCCCGGCACGGCAAACAGGATGACGATGCCATGCGCCTTGAGCCAGGCGCCGAGCAGGCCTTGCGCGCCGAACAGAAGTACATAGACCAGGCCGGAAATGACCGGCGAGACCGAAAAGGGCAGGTCGATGAGTGTGGTCAGGAACGCCTTGCCCTTGAACTCGAACTTGGCGATCGCCCATGCGGCGGAGATGCCGAAAGTCACATTGAGCGGCACCGAGATCGCCGCGACCAGAAGCGTCAGGCGGATCGCCGAGCGCGTGTCCGGTTCGCTCAGCGCCTGTGTGTAGGCCTCGATACCTTTGGCGAAAGCTTCCTTGAAGACGATGATCAGCGGCAGGAGCAGGAAAATGCCGAGGAAGGCAAAGGTCACGATCATCAGCACGGTTCTCGCCGTGCGGCTCTCGGTCACCGCCGGCGACTGGCTTTCATGGTGCGGCGCGTAGGATTTGATCTCCGGGTCAGCCATAGCGCTTGCGGCTCCAGGTCTGCACCAGGTTGATGACCAGCAGCATGACGAAGGACAGCGCCAGCATGATCGCCGCTATCGCGGTCGCCGCGGCGTAATTATATTCCTCCAGCCGGATGACGATCAGAAGCGGCGCGATCTCGGATTTGAACGGCAGGTTGCCGGCGATAAAGATGACGGAACCGTACTCGCCGACGCCGCGCGCGAAGGCCAGCGCGAAACCGGTGACGATGGCAGGCGCCAGTCCGGGTAGTAGAACGCGGCTGATGATCTGGAAGCGATTGGCGCCGAGCGTGGCGGCCACTTCTTCTACCTCCTTGTCGATCTCCTCCATGATCGGCTGCACGGTGCGCACGACGAAGGGCAGACCGATGAAGACCAGC
>NZ_JAMYQC010000102.1:0-1889 GCF_040320645.1 Mesorhizobium sp. M0633 | reverse complement strand
GGGTGAGTAGGCCGGAGGAATTTCACCTGCCGGCCTCTCGCAGAACGGTGCGTGAACCTCTCGATTCACACCGCTCCCATCAGGCAAACGTATTCGTTCCGAACGCCTTCCAGTGCACAAACAGTCCTGGATTTTCCCGCGCCAGCTTTCTCACGAAGAGGCTGGCACGCGTCTTATGGGACTGAAAGCGCTTGAACTTACGCATGATCCACGCCCTGAGCTTCCGGTTGACGTAATCAGCCAGAGTGGACAGGGCCGAACGGCTGTAGCGGCCATAATAGGCTATCCATCCGCGAAGGAGTGGATTGAGCTGTTGGGCGATTTCAGCCAGCGTCCCCGGCGTCTGCCGCGGGATGTTCAAGCTTTTGATCGTGGCCCGCATCGACTTCAGTGCCGTTGGGCTGGCCGCAGGCGTGTAACCACAGAAGAACTCATCTCGCTGTGTGTTCGCCACGCGTCGCGGCCGGAACTGATACCCGAGGAAGTCGAACACGACATTCGGGTATTCTCCCCTGCGCCTTTGGTCTTTGCAATAGACGATCTTGGTCTTTGTCGGATGCATTTGAAGCCCGCATGCTGCCAGTCGAGCACCAAGCTCCGCCTTGAGGGCTTCTGCCTGCTGCTCGTTCCGGCAATGCACAAGACCATCGTCCGCATATCGACACCATGGAAGGTCAGGATGCGTCCGGGTCATCCACAGATCAAATGCATAGTGCATGAAGAGATTCGACAAGATCGGGCTGACAACGCCCCCTTGCGGGGTACCGCGTGTGCGCTCGACGACTTCCCCGTTCTTCTCCATCGGCGCTGCCAGCCATCTTTCGATGTAGAGCAGAGCCCACTTGCATGTGACGTGCTTCCTGACCGCCTTCAGCAGGAGATCGTGCGGAAGATTGTCAAACAGCCCTTTGACGTCGAATTCCAGAACCCAGTCATGCTTCCAGCATCGCTGACGCGTGACGCCAACTGCATCCAGAGCCGATTTTCCCGGCCTGTAGCCGTAGGAGTCTGGAAGAAAGAGGATATCCAAATCCGGCTCAATCATCTGCTTGACCACCATCTGTGCGATCCGATCGCTGACGGTGGGCACACCCAAAACCCTTTCGCCCCCACTCTTCTTCGGAATGGAGACAGCGCGAACCGGCGGCGGGAAGTACGTCCCTGAGGACATTCGATTCCAGACCTTGTAGAGGTTTCCTGCAAGGTCCTTCTCGAACATCTCCAGGGTCTGCCCGTCCACCCCGGCTGCGCCCTGGTTGGCTTTGACCGCTTTGTAAGCTTCGTACACTTGTCGTTTCGCAATTCGAAACGGCTTGTCTGTCGTATCTTCCGAAGTCATCCTGTTTCCAGTTGTTCCAAACAATACGACCACCTGATCCGGCCCCTTTGCTCCGGCCCCATTACAGGGCCTTCAACGCTCATACGGGCCGGTCCGCCCCAGTCTCCTGCATCGGTACTCTCGCCTTGCGGTTTGGCCCGCTTGAGCTTCTCCCTTTGCATCAGGAGCCTGGTTCCTGCAGTTCCGCGCGAATGCCTGTGTCCGACTCACGCCCCCTCAACGCCGGTCGCCACCCGCCCTGTCATCAGGCACCCGGCGGACTTGTCCCAGGATGACGAGACGGTCCTGGTTTCGGCGACACTTACGTTCATAACGACGCGTCTTCGAAGGGTTCACTTTCGTTCGTCTTTCGGACACCCACCTGCTCGGATCTCGTCCGAACTTTTCATCCGACGCTCACCACCACGGCTCTTTACCGCAGCAGCTCGGACTGGTTTGGGACCCGCCCCTGAAAGCCGATCCCGGAGGGCCGTCCTCCATCATTCACGCAGCTTCACGTTACGGGGTTAGCTCATACTGAACTCCTTCCGTGCCTCTGCAGCACACTCTC
>NZ_JAMYQC010000101.1:0-1929 GCF_040320645.1 Mesorhizobium sp. M0633 | reverse complement strand
TTGTCGCGAAAGCGTCGAAACCCGGCGGCCTGTCTCTCGCTCAAGGCCGCGATCCGCTCGGCCACCGGCTCGTCACGCCAGATCTCGACATTGGCGAGTGCTGCCGCGCAGGCAATCGGATTGGCCGTGTAGGAACTCGAGTGGAAAAACGTCTTCTTGCGCTCCTCGGAATAGTGAGCCTGGAAGATGGCATCGGTGGCGAGCGTAGCGGCCAGCGGGATTGCGCCACCGGTCAGGCCCTTCGAGGTGCACAGGATGTCTGGAGAGATGGACGCTTGCTCGCAGGCGAACATGGTTCCGGTGCGCCCCCAGCCGGTCATCACCTCATCGGCGATCAGCAGTGTGCCGGAGGCCTCAGTGATGTTTTTCAACTCGGACAGAACCCAGGCCGGATACATCAGCATGCCGCCGGCGCCAAGCACGAGCGGTTCGACGATCAGCCCGGCGGCGCGCCGGTCGCGGCTGACGGCCTCGAATCTATCCAGCGTTTCCTGCTCGCGGCCGGCGGCCGGGAAGGGAATGGTGTCGACCTCGAACAGCAAGGGTTCGTAGGCGGCGTTGAACACGCCACGGGCACCGACGCTCATCGCGCCGATCGTGTCGCCATGATAGCTGTGCTCCATGACGACGATGCGCGAGCGCGGCGCGCCGATGTTGCGGAAATAGCCGAGCGCCATCTTCAGCGCGACTTCGACGCTGGTCGAGCCGCTGTCGGAATAGAACACCCAGTCGAGTCCGGCGGGAGCGAGTCCGACAAGCGCCTTGGCCAAGCATTCGGCTGGCTCGTGCGTGAAGCCTGCAAAGATAATCTGGTCGAGGCTCGACGCGGTCGTCTCGATAGCCTTTATGATGCGCGGATGGCGGTGGCCATGCGTGACGACCCACCAGGATGAGATGGCGTCCAGGATGCGCGCGCCATTGGCTTTGTGGAGATAGGCGCCTTCAGTCAGGACGATTTCAGGGATCGCGGGCTCGAGCGCGTGCTGGGTGAAGGGATGCCACACACGGGATTGCGGCATCATCCGCCTCCGGCAATCAAAGCGAGGTCGAAGCCGGCAACCATTGCGTCCCTCAGCGTTTTGTCCGTCAGCGGATCGAGGTGCGGCAGCCTGCCGAGTTGCGGCACGTCGCCGAATTCCACGATCGTCCGTTGCGTATCGGTCATCTCATCGCCGATGAAGGCGATGCCAGCCAGCGGGATAGCGCGCGCCCGCAGGGCGTCGATCGACAGCAGGGTGTGATTGATTGTTCCGAGCGCGGTGCGGGCGCACAGAATGACCGGCAACTGCCATTGCTCGAATATGTCGATGAACCTTGTCCGGCGGTTCAGCGGCACCATCAGCCCGCCGGCGCCTTCGATGACGAGCGGTGTCGGCAGGACCGGAAACGAAAGATCGGCAGCCTCGATCGAAACGTCGTCGATTTCGGCCGAACGATGCGGCGAAAGCGGGCTCTTCAAGCGGTAGGCTTCCGGCAGCACGCGCCCCGACGGCAGCCCGGCAAGTCGCGCAACCGCCTCGCTGTCGGTCTCGCCGTCGAGGCCCGATTGCACCGGCTTCCAGTAGACACCGTCAAGCAGGCCGGCAAGCCCGGCCGAAAACACCGTCTTGCCAATTCCGGTGTCTGTTCCGGTGATGACGATGCGCTTGGTCATGTCGCCTCCGGTCATGTCTGGGCCAACACCTCGACGAGCGCCTCGAGCATGGCGGAAATGTCGGCTTCGCCGATATTGAGCGTCAGTGAGATGCGCAGCCGCGACGTGCCCTCGGGCACGGTCGGCGGACGAATGCCGCGTATGTCGAAGCCGCGGGCCTGCAGGCGCGCCGCCACTGCCATGGTGCGCCTGACATCGCCGATCACCAAGGGCTGGATCTGAGAGCCACTTGGTATCACGCCGCAGCGATCGACCAATTGGCGGCCTGCGAGGGC
>NZ_JAMYQC010000100.1:0-2189 GCF_040320645.1 Mesorhizobium sp. M0633 | reverse complement strand
CAGCACCCACGCGACGATCGTGCCGAAGACGACGTTGACCGCGGCGGCAATGAAGGCGGTGCCGAAGCTGATTTCAAGCGCGTTGATGGTGCGGCGGTCGGTGGCGATCGCCCAGAAGTCGGTCCAGCCGAGCGCCGCCGAGCGCCAGATCAGCCCGGACAGGGGGATGAGGATGATGGCGTGAGGTAGGCAAGCGAGAAGCCGAGCGTCAATCCGAAACCCGGAATGACGCTCGGCTGTCTGAACCGCCATCCCGCCTTGGCGGGTGCTGTGGTCATGTCGTCCTGATCTAGATTTTATCTTACTGCGCTGGCTTGTAGATCTGGTCGAATATACCACCGTCGCCGAAATGGTAAGGCTGCGCCTTCGTCCATCCGCCGAAAATTGGATCGTCGATGCTGATCCGCTTGATTTCCGGCAGCTTGGCGAGATCCTCCGCAGGCACCAGGTCGGGCTTCGCCGGACGGTAGTGGTTCTTGGCGATGATCGTCTGGCCTTCCTTGGAATAGAGATAGCCCAGATAGGCTTCGGCAACTTTGCGTGTGCCCTTGGCATCGACATTGGCGTCGACAACGGCGACCGGCGGTTCGGCGAGGATCGAGGTCGGCGGGATGACGATTTCGAACTGATCGGCGCCGAACTCGTCCAGCGCCAGATAGGCCTCGTTTTCCCAGGCGATCAGCACGTCGCCCAGGCCCTTTTGCGCGAAGGTCACGGTCGAGCCACGCGCGCCGGTGTCAAGCACCGGAACATGGGAATAGAGGTTGCCGACGAATTCCTTGGTCTTGGCTTCATCGCCGCCATCGTTGGTGTTGGCCCAGGCCCAGGCGGCGAGATAGGCCCACCGGCCACCACCGGAGGTCTTGGGATTGGACGTGATCACCTGGACGCTGTCCTTTGTGAGATCGCCAAAATCGTGAATGCCCTTCGGGTTGCCCTTGCGGACGAGGAGGACGATGGTCGAGGTATAAGGAGCCGAATTGTTCTCGAACTTCGTCCGCCAGTCGGGATTGATCTTCTTCGTTTTCGAGACAATCGCGTCGACGTCGCCTTGCAGCCCCAGCGTCACCACGTCGGCGTCGAGGCCGTCGATCACGGCGCGGGCCTGAGCGCCCGATCCGCCATGCGACTGCTGAATGGTCACGGTCTCGCCGGTCTCGGCCTTCCAGTGAGCGGCGAAGGCCTCGTCGAATTGCTTGTAGAGCTCACGCGTCGGGTCATAGGACACGTTGAGAATGGTGGTATCGGCAAACGCGAAACCGAGCGTGCCGAACTGGACAGACGTGGCGACCAGTGCGCCGAGCAGTTTCCTGAAATGAGGTTTGGTCATTTCCGCCTCCGTTGAACTCGCGCCAAATCTACCGAATTGATAGAATTTAGATGCATTCAATGTTGCCTTTTTTGGCCTAGTAAAGCAATTTTTCGCCTATTTTACTCTAAATGAGGAATGGTTTTCCTCCCACAGCGTGACTCGGGATCCTGGGCTCCCGGAGGCGATAACTAGAAACCGCCAGCCCTTCGGCAATGGCCGCGCAGGGTCAACGCGCAGGCGTTTATCAACAAGATCAAGGAGCGCGGCTATGTCAGCTGCGGCGCCAGCCAGGGCGTGCCCGGTCTATCGCGGCCGGACGAGAAGGGGTATTATCGCGGCTTCGATTCCGACATCTGCCGCACTTTCGCGGTCGCCATCCTCGGCGACAGAGACAAGATCCGTTACGTGCCCCTTAACGCAGGCCAGCGTTTTGCTGCGCTACAGACTGGGGAAATCGACGTTCTGTCGCGCACATCCACCATCACCTACAGTCGTGATACGGTTGTCCGCTTCGTCTGGATCAATCTCTACGACACGGACGGCATGCTCGTGCGCAAGGCCGATAACATCACCGAGCCCAAACTGCTGGACGGAAAGACCGTCTGCCTGCAAGGCGGTGGCAGCCTGACCGAGAAAGCGATCGAGGAAACCGAGGAAGAGTTCGGGATCGCGATGGAGAAAGTCTATTACGACTCGACCGTTCAAGCGCGCGACGCCTTCTTTGGCGGCCGCTGCGATTCCTACGTCACCGACGGCACCGCGGCAGCAGGACAGCGTGCCTCGGTGGCCAAGAACCCGGACGACTACGACATCATCCGGGTCGGCAGGGCCGCCGAACCCAATGGAGTCGCGGTCGCCCGGGGTGACGATCAGCTTT
>NZ_JAMYQC010000099.1:0-2201 GCF_040320645.1 Mesorhizobium sp. M0633 | reverse complement strand
CTGGTCGGGTAGCAGCGGCGCATTGCTGCGCCGCCGCCCCCTAAGAACCGGACATGCGGATCACCCCGCATCCGGCTCAAGCCATTCTTCAGCACCATGGTGTGGCACCGAACAACTGGACGGAGGGTTTCGCAATTCGACGGCGGGCAAAGTAAGTGGACCATGCCGGATCAAATGGATTAGCCAGTCCCCGGATCTTGACGTGCCTCGTAATCGGGATCGTCATTGCGCGGAATAGCCGGCACCCGCTGGTACTGGCATCTGCCGGACCCTTCGTAGCGAAGTCCCAGGCCCGGTGTCCATCGACCCGGAAGTACCTGTTCCTCACCCACCGTGCTCCTTTCATGGGATGGCGTCGACTTGCCCATTTCCAGAGCATTTGCCAGATGTGCGAGTCTATCGATGAGAAGCTCGCTTTCGCGACGACGTGGCGGTGATACATAGCCCATCCCCGGATGACAGGGTTCAGGTTCTGTATCAATACCTCCTGCGTGACGCTCGCATTGCCCTTGATGATTTCCCTGACCTTGTCGAGGAGTGCTTTAACACTCTTCCTTGCCGGCTTGATCAATAGTTTGCCGTCGTACTTGCGTACGTTCTGGCCGAGGAAATCGAAACCCTCCGCGATGTTCGTGATCCGGGTCTTCTCCTCTGAGAGTTCCAGACCTCGAGTGGCCAGGAACTGCCTGACCGCCGGAAGCACTTTGAATTCGAGCACATCTTTCGATGCGCCGGTCACCACAAAGTCATCGGCATAGCGGATGACGTTGAGCTGGGCCTTGCTGCGCGCGAGTTTCGACGATCCCACGCTTGCGTAGACTGCCGCCTCCAGCCCATCCAACGCCATGTTCGCGATCACCGGCGAGATAATCCCCCCTTGCGGGGTGCCCGCCGACGTCTCAAACAGAGTTCCCTCATCGATATATCCGGCTTGAAGCCACTTTAGCAGGACCTCCTTTTCCATCGTGACATGCTCCAGAAGCCAGGGGTGACTGAAGTTGTCGAAACAGCCTCTGATGTCACCTTCCAGAATCCACTCTGGCGAAGCGCGCTTAGCCAGAGTGATGAAGCACTGCTCGATGGCGTCGGCAGTCGAGCGTTCGGGCCGGAACCCATAGGAATTCGGGTCCGCCAGTGTCTCTGCCACCGGGTCCAGAGCGAGCTTCCATAACGCCTGCATCGCCCGGCACCCCATACAGGGAATTCCCAGCGGACGCTTCTTGCCGTTACTCTTGGGAATGTAAACACGTCGCAACGGCATCGCGCGATAACCGCGATGTCGAAGTGACATCATCCCGTTCCATCTGGCCGCCGGGGATGACCATATCTTACCGTCCACCCCTGGCGTTCTCTTACCGCGATTCTCCGTCACCCGTTTCACGGCCAACATCTTGCCGCTATGCGAGCGGGTCAGCAGACGTTGCAATGCTTTCACCTTGCCCCATCGGCCTTCCTGGGTTGCCTTGGCGATACGCACCTGAAGCCGTTTCACCTCTGCCTGAATGTGCAACCAGTTCGCCTGATCCCACATCTGCGCAGTGCGCGAGGATGCACCGGCATCGATCGCTCTCGCGCCGATCGCCGTCATCTGCCTTTCCTCGTACAACGATTGGTCAAAGTTCTCTCGCCATGAATGACCGCGCGGAAGTCTGCCCGCTTTCGCGTCGGGCGATGTTTCAGCCCGTATCCCGTCCATTACAGTCGGGCGTTCGCTTTTTCCGCATTCCTTTACCCACAGCGCCAACAGCGTTCCTTATGGTCCGCCTGCCGTTGCCGGCAGCACTATGGGCTTACCCTGTTCCGCATAAGTCTCCGAGCGGGGCGGACCCTTCCTCTTCGCCGGCGGCTGGTCGTCCATGGTGGCCCAGTTTTCAAAGACCACTCCACACCGCGTACCGTTTTGGTTCAAGCCTGTCAGCACGTTTGGCTTGTCAAAGATCACGACGTTTATCGGAAGTTCACATACGTTGGTCGTACCCGCTCATCCCTTGCTCCTGTCCGCCTTCGTGCTGGCAGATTCCGCCTTGCCTCGCGGCTCGACGTACCGGATATCCGGCGGCTACGTTGTCCCCAGAGCTTCACACCGAGCCGTTACCGGCTCCGCATGTCCGGGTAGGGAACGGCTGATGGAACAGCCGGTTTCTTCAGGCAATATCTCCTCCTGTGAAACAGAAACTCACGCGACTTGCAGGTCGCACGAA
>NZ_JAMYQC010000098.1:0-2240 GCF_040320645.1 Mesorhizobium sp. M0633 | reverse complement strand
ACCCCCAGCCCTGTGCAGCTTCAGCCGGTCCGACTGCTTCGCAAACCTGCCAAGCAGGCGAGCCTTCTTGCCTTCAACCTTGACAGGGAACATGAGAGACTAGGTTCGTGATCAAGACCGGCGAACCGGACTGGAACGATCTGCGCTACTTTCTCGCTGCCGCCCGCGCGGGAACGTTGTCGGGAGCAGCGCGCGTGCTCGGCGTGCGTCACACGACGATCAGCCGGCGCCTGGCTGCTCTTGAGGCGGCACTCGGGGTTTCGCTTGTCGTGCGAACGCGGCAAGGCATTGAGATCACGCCGCTTGGCCAGACATTGCTGCCGCTCGGCGATGACCTTGAACGTACCATGCAAGCACTGACGGCGCTTGTGCGTTCGGGCAAGAATAGCGTTCGGCTGGCACTGCCGTCGGGCTTCAGCCCCCTTTTTGCCGAGCGTATGGCCGGGTTCCATAAGGCCCACCCGGATATCAACCTGGAACTGACGAGCGGCAGCAGGCCAGTGGACCTGCAGCACGGCGAGGCCGACCTTGCGGTCAGGATCGGCACCGTCGCCGCAGACGATTTGATCGCGCAGAAGCTTTGTGTTGCGGGCTGGTCGATCTATGCGTCCCAGCGCTATCTCGACCGTCACCCAATGCCCATCGACCCTCGCCAGTTGGCCGGACACGAGATCATTGGATTTCACGCAAGCCTTGCCGGCGTCCCCGGCGCCAAATGGGTTGAGGCGCACGGCGCCGGCGCGACAATTGTCCTTCGCGTTGCCGAAATGACGGAAATGCTGGCGGCGGCTCTGAGTGGCGCCGGTCTGGCGGTAATGCCCTGCATGTTGGCCGAAGCTGAACCGCGGATGGTGCGCCTTGCCCCCGACATTCTCGGCAGTCATCCGGTGTCGCTCGTCTATCGCCGTGAAATCGGGGCGGAGGCGCCGGTGCGCGCCGTCATCCGCTTCGTTTCTACCATCATCAAGGACCGTGCCGCGCTGATCAGCGGCGAAACGCGATAAGCGTCTGGTGCCGCGCTTGCGTGGGTGCCGAAGATTGGCAGTCGTCACATGGGACGCTTGTCCGCGATCTTTTTCGGGTCGCGGCCTACCATGCCGGCGTCGGCTTTCCTGTGCTTGTCGGCAAGCCTGCGAATGCGATCGAAGCGGCTTTCCTCGGCCACTTTGGTCTTCGCCGCTGCCTTTGGCTTCGGGACGAATGCGATCATGGATCGATCTCCTTGCCGATGGCGCGGCCGGGGAAGAACCCCGGCGGCTGTCTTTTCAGGCTTGTTTCGGGCAGCGGCTGGTCAATAGCCCATGCCGCCGGTCGAAGCAGCGGCGTCCTTGGCCGAAACGTCGGTGATCATGGCTTCCGCAGTGATCAGGAGCGCCGCAATGGAGCCCGCGTCCTGCAGTGCCGTCCGCACCACCTTCGCGGGGTCGACGATGCCGGCCTTGATCATGTCGACATAGACCTCGTTCTGGGCATCGAAGCCCTGATTGTGGTCCTTGCCGTCGGCGAGCTTGCCGATGACGATCGAACCTTCGACGCCGGAATTCTCGGCGATCTGCCGGATTGGCGCTTCGAGCGCTCTCGACACGATCGAAATGCCCGCCGTCACATCGGCATTGGCTCCGGTCAGCCCGTTCAGCACAGCCTTGGCGCGCAGCAACGCAACGCCGCCGCCGGGAACGATGCCTTCTTCGACGGCCGCGCGCGTGGCGTTCAGCGCATCGTCGATGCGGTCCTTCTTTTCCTTGACCTCGGATTCGGTCGCGCCGCCGACGCGGATGACGGCAACGCCGCCCGCCAGCTTGGCGAGACGTTCCTGCAGCTTCTCCTTGTCATAGTCGGAAGTGGTTTCCTCGATCTGCGCCTTGATCTGCTGGACGCGCGCCTGGATGGTGGTCTTCTCGCCGGCGCCGTCGATGATCGTGGTGGTGTCCTTCTCGATCAGCACGCGCTTGGCGCGGCCGAGCATGTCTATGGTGATGTTCTCCAGCTTGATGCCGAGATCCTCGGGAATCATCTGTCCGGCGGTGAGCACGGCAATGTCTTCCAGCATCGCCTTGCGCCGGTCACCGAAGCCAGGCGCCTTGACGGCCGCTACCTTGAGGCCGCCGCGCAGCTTGTTGACGACCAGCGTTGCCAACGCTTCGCCCTCGACGTCCTCGGAGATGATCAACAGCGGCCTGCCGCTTTGCACCACGGCTTCGAGGATGGGCAGCAGCGCCTGCAGATTGCCGAGCTTCTTT
>NZ_JAMYQC010000097.1:0-2244 GCF_040320645.1 Mesorhizobium sp. M0633 | reverse complement strand
AGCTTTGCCGCATCGGCGGTCTCGACATAGTGCGTGCGCCCGTCCACGCCATCGACGACGAGCGACAGCCGGTCGATCATCTCGTCGCCGGCGAGCCCCTTGGCGAGCACACGGCCGACGACCGGCTCGGTGATGGTCTGCCGGTGCAGGACATATTGGGCCGCGCTCCGCTCATCGGCGAGGCCGTGCTCCTCCAGCGCCCGGTGCATGGTCTTGATGATATCGTTGCGCTCGCCAAGCGCCCGCAGCGTGCTCTCGGCCCGATCGGAAATCAACCATCGGCCGGGCTCGAGCTCGTTCGCCAGGCCGAAGTGCTCCAGTCTCTTCGCCCGATCGATCAGCAGATAGCGATTGCTGGAAATGGTGTAGCTGTCGCTGGCATTGGGACGGAGGTCGACAACATCGTGCTCCTGCTGTTCGGCGATCAGCATGCGGTCGAGTCTTGTCAGCAGTTCTGCGTCCACCTCGTTGGCCAGCTTGCGGGCGACTTCGATCTCGCTTTGCAGCCCGAGTTCCCGTTCCACCAGCTCGGTTGCCCGATGGCGGATGCCATGGGCGATGTAGTCGCCGGCGATGTTCAGGATCTTGCCTCGCCGGTGATGCCGCGCAGCAGCACATGGGTATGCGGATGACCGGTGTTGTGGTGGTTGACAGCGACCCAGTCGAGGCCCGTGTCAAGGTCGGCTTCCATCTGCCGCATGAGATCGCGGGTGAAGGAGCGCAGGTCTTCCATCTCGGCGGCATCCTCCGGCGCGACGATGAAGCGGAACTGATGTCGGTCACCGCGTCCGCGCTCGACGAAGTCCTTGCCGTCGGCCTCGTCCTCGAAGGCCGAGTACACCCTGCCCTTCTCGCCGTCCGTGGTCACGCCGTCGCGCTGGAGATAGCGCAGATGCGCATCGACGGCCTTGCTGGTCGTCACGAACTTTTGGGCGCGCCCGGTGGTCGCCTTCCCTCGCGCCGGCAGCTTGACGACGCGTGCCTTTACCACGACGCGGCGCGAGCGAAAGCGGACGCCATTGCCGCCCTGCCTCCATCCGCCACCATTCTTTGGCAACCCTGCCGCCATCTTGCCGCCTCGGCCGCGGGCGTTGAAGCGGCCACTCCCCTTCCCGGCACCGCCGCTTCCGCCGATGCGATAGGGATTGCCGCCTTGCTTGCGGACAGCGATCTCGACCTGGCGCACGAAGGGCAGCGTGCGCGGATTGACCGGCGCGCCGCCATCCCGCGTCCGGCCGGTGCGAACCTGGAATCTGTCGCTGTCACGATCTGCCATGACGACAGCATCGGCAGTCGGATTTCGCGCTTCAAGATGGCTGGATTGCCGAGTGTGCTATGGACTGCGAAGACTTGCTGCGGCGTAAAACGGCGGATCGCACATCGCTGCGACACCGCATCTTTGCTTTTCAGATCAACAGGATAGCGAACCAGCCGGCACCATCCGCACCTCGCGTCATTCAGCCTGGCGTTAGCATCCGTCGGAAAAAACAATGTGCAGACAGACACTTACGAGCGAAGCGAGGGCGAGCGCCAGCTCGCTTTATCTTGCTGTCCCTCTCCGCACTCTGTAACCGTCCGGATCCTGCACACCTAGTGCAATCTCGCAACGTGTGGGGTTCCTTCTTATCGAGGAGGATCTTCGGCGGTGCCTCGACGTTCCTGGGACAAGGCCGACAACTCGTACTTGTCGACGCATGTCGCGACCTGGTATCGAGCCGTTTTGAGGTGGAGGAATATTGCCGCCGGCGCAAGCTTTCGATGACGACTTTCGAGCTGTGGGTGCGTCATCTGGTGAGCGCGGAAGATCGGCGCAAACCTGCGGAATATCTGCGGAAATTGCGCCAGGGAAAGCCGCAAAAGCGGGGCAAGAAAGGGTCGCCGAAGCGACGCAAGAGCCCGCGCCGCTACTGCTACAGCGTGCGTACGGACACGATCCGATTTGCCCTGCAGGCGTTCTGGGGCATGCATGTGGAGGCGATGAACTGGAGCGGATTGGGGCCTGCCGAATATGCCGTGGCGCTCGGGCTTTCGCCCCATGCGCTGCGCAAATGGCGCGCTCGTCTTGAGGAATTCGAATTCGAAGTGGACTGGCGATCTCTGTTGCATCCGAGTGCCCGGGCTCAATTAAGCAGCGCTGATTGCGTGCGGCGCCAATCGCTTGAGACTGCGGGTTGACGGGCGGTCGGACCGGCGCCGCTTCAGCGACGCGCAGAAGCAGGCGATTGTGCAGGAGACGGAGAAGCC
>NZ_JAMYQC010000096.1:0-2524 GCF_040320645.1 Mesorhizobium sp. M0633 | reverse complement strand
CCTCTTCGCTGGTCTCAACTCCGCTGTATCATGCTCACGGTTGATGAGGACCTCCTCGCTTGGTAGCTGGTTGCTCCTGTCCTGTGCAGCGATCCGCTCGTCCGGCGCGCCCTGGTCGCCGTAGATCAGGGGACGAAAGGACTCTGCGGGATCCGAGGCTTGGTGATGGTGCCCAGTTGGCACGAAAGACGATGTCACAACAGCGTCGTCTTTCCCAGGGAGGAGATTCTCTGGCCAACTGAATGCCTCCTGCGGCCCGCTGCGCTGCGCAGCGGCGTCCCCCTTGCTCTCAAGACTTTGAAATTTAAATGGGTCCCCGGGAGCAACGTCTGGCGCTGACTGGCCGAGCCGCTTGATCTGCTGGGGAAACGTCCCAACGGGGCTTTCCTTAACCGCGTCTCGGGCCTGTCGGTCCATGAGTTCAAAGTTCGTGAGATTATTTGCCGTTCCGAATGTATCGTCACCCCTGAGGCGGGTTTGTAGTGCCTGCCGATTGACGACGAGGTTGTTGAGGTTCACGTCTGGCAGGTCTGGCTGCGATCTTTGCAATCGCCCAACCAGCGCCCGCGTGCCGTCCACCACGTGGACTCCGCAATCCACCTCGTTTCTCTGCTGGGCGATGCGGGGTGAGTCCACGCGGGTCTCCAGGCTGACGCCCAGATTTTTTGCGAGCTTTTTTGCAAGCGGGTCATGCCATCCGCTGACGGAGTCATAATGATAGGCAACCGGCCGTTCCCGGTCGCTGCGATCAACGAACAGCAGCGACCAATGGGTGCCGCGCTCCGCAAGAGTCTTACCGCCATCGCTCACTGGCACGAACAGGAAGTCGGCTGTGTCGTTACCGTTCTGATTATGGACGATGCGCTGGAATGCGCTTAGCCTGTCGCTCTTGGAGCCCAAGCGCAGATGATAATTGGCTACGAGGGGATCCACGAACCGCGTCCGGGCGGCGAGATCTGGATTGTTCCCCTGCAACTCCTGCTCCAGGAGCTGGTAATCCCTCTGGATATGTTCGTCGCCTAGCAATTCCAATGCGCCGAGCACCCGCCCGTCTTTAGCTTTCCCAGGGGGCTTCTCTGGCCGACCCAATGCCTCCTGCGGCCCGCTGCGCTGCGCAGCGGCGTCCCCAATGGCACGAGCCTCCATGCCGACTGCGTCTTCCGGACGAGCAGCAAGGGCAATTTCGCGCCCGAGTTCGGGCTTCCGGAGATGAGCTAGTGCACTGATCCCACCGGAGTTCACATAGCGCTTGGCATCTTCATCCAGCGACCCCTCGTGAAGCCGATCCGCAATCCCCGGCTTGTTGTTTTCATGCAGGTATTCACTGAAACGTCTAGGAGCAGATCCATAGGTCTGAATGGTACCGGGATTCGGCCCGGTCGGCGCTGCCTTGTACTCTCTGATGGGAGCCGCTGTGTAATCTCTGATGAGCGCGGCGTCGGCAGGGTCGGGATTCCGGACAGCGGCGCGGTCCAGCACTGGCGCTCCGCCCGCCCACGTCTTGAGATGACCCACTGCTCTAGCCACGTCCGAGGAGCCACTCTTGCTCTCGTACTCCTTGAGATCCGGATCCAGCGACTCCTCGTGAAGCCGAGCAGCAAATCCCGGCCTGTTATTATCAAAGAGCCAACGACCAAAGCCGAGAAGAGAATTTACATGGCGCTTGACCGTGCTCTCCAATGCTGACCTCAGCCCTTCGACAACGGTCGCATCGTTGGAATAAAGAGGACGCTTGTCGGGACCGGAGACCCCTATTGGAGGATCTGGCTGCACCGCCGCCGGCACAGAACGAGCAGGGTCACGCAACTCGGACGGTGCGGGGGGATTCAGATCAACCACTGACGAATCCGGCGCATGATGATGGCGCGCCGTTGAGTGACCCGGCTGCAGCACCGAGGCACCCAGCATCGATCCACTGCCTCCGGCGTAGGGCGCCGCGGCGTGTTCTTGTCCGATCCCTTGCACCATGAGTTGCGCCTCCCATGGCGATGTATCCACTTGAGGGCCGGGATCATGCACTGGTTCGTCCATTTGCTTTTGCAACCGAGCCCACCTTTCGGCCACCGCGGCCTCGCCAACCGCGGAGGGCGTCTCCTCAGCCCTGGCGAACGCTGGCCCGGCAGGCGCCGCCGGCACAGAACGAGCATGGTCACGCAACTCGAACGGTGCGAGGGGATTCAGATCAACCACTGACGAATCCGGCGCATCATGATGGCGCGCCCTTGAGTGACCCGGCTGCAGCACCGAGGCACCCAGCATCGACCCACTGCCTCCGGCGTAGGGCGCCGCGGCGTGTTCTTGTCCGCTCCCTTGCGTCATGAGTTGCGCCTCCCATGGCGATCGTAGAAGGTCCGCGTGCGGAATCGAGTCGAAATATCCCGACAAATCAGCGTCGACCGTCTGCTTTTGCAACCGAGCCAGCCTTTCGGCCACCGCGGCCTCGCCAACCGCGGAGGGCGTCTCCTCAGCCCTGGCGAACGCTGGCCCGGCAGGCGCCGCCGGCACAGAACGAGCATGGTCACGC
>NZ_JAMYQC010000095.1:0-2626 GCF_040320645.1 Mesorhizobium sp. M0633 | reverse complement strand
TTCTAGGCGGGGGGGGGGGGGCCGCCCCCCCCATTGAATCACCCCTTACCAAACAAACACACCCCCCCGCGCCCCGCGCGGGGGGCCGGCCCCCCGCCGGCGGCCGGGGGCCGGGTCCGGGGACGAAGATAGTGGGCATGCAGCCAACGGCTGGACCTGAAGCGATCGAAGGGCCATTTGATGGCGCACTCGCTGTGCCGGCCTGCTCAAGCAGGTGGTTGCGGCAGCGGACAATGTCGACGCCCATATCATAGCTTGCTTCGACGATACGGGTCTCGACGCTGCAAGGGCAATCGCTACCAAGCCCGTCATCGGCATAGGCGAGGCTTCGCTTCATGCCGTCAGCCTTGTCGCTCACAGCTTCTGTGTCGTGACCACTCTGTCACGTTCTGTGCCAATCATTGAAGACAACATTCGGCGGTACGGCTTCTCCCATCGCTGCCGACGGGTGCTTGCCTCCGACATCCCCGTCCTTGATCTGGAAAGACCTGAGAGTGGCGCGTCCGAACGAATTTCGGAACTCATACGCGAAGGCATCAGGCTGGGAGCGGAAGGCGTTGCACTGGGTTGCGCTGGCATGGCCGAGTTTGCATCCGCCCTCCAGCGCAAGCACGATATTCATCGTTGTGGATGGAGTAGGCGTCTCGGTCGGCCTTGCGCAGACTCTGATACGTTGCGGCCTCACGCCCTCCAAACGTGGCGTGTGGACGATGCCGGCCCGCGTGAAGGAGCTGGACAGGTTCGAATGACCCAGGCGGCCCCTCGCAAGCAGTGCGTTCGGAGCACAAGCGACTGGCACCATACATCCGCGCTTAGTACAAGAGCGGCGCTTAACTTTGGCCTCTGGCGACGTGGCTGCTAGGGTAAACATACAGTCGAACCGCCTGAGCAGGGCTAAATGAGCGACCAGCGCTTGGATGTAACGGCAAGGATTATCCCGACCGTGCATTATATTCAGGTTGCCTGGATTCTTGGAAGCTTTTCGAATTTTCTGTCTTGCGTCTCCCGCCGAATTGCACGCTCTTATGAAGGGAGTTGGCATGTCTGGATCCGCATTGGCGCAAATTTGATCAAGTACCGGTTGTGGGGTTCGGGCCGGTAGAGCGCTACCGCCTTTCCCCCAACTCATCGAACCACCAGTTCTGGCTTCGCTGCTGCGGCTGAACAAAACAAGTCGCGCGGCGACAATGCCTTTGGTCGCCGAAGTCAGAGCGTCGTCGCCGATCCAGCCGCCGGACTAGTCGAGAACTGAAATCGCGCTATCTCGGCCGGTCGGCTTCCATCCTGACGCAAAAAAATGCGGACCGCCGCGGACGGGGACAGTCGGTCCCGCGTCCCGTCCTGCGGACGGCGCTATGCTGACGCTCCTGCGGCTGTCCCGTTCACCGCCCGCGGCGGGGGCGAATTTCCTCCGCCCTGCGCGCGACAATCGTCCGCTGTTGCGGACGCGCGCAGGACTGCGGTTTATACGCCGTTCTTCCTTTGACCCCGAGGGTCGCCGGCGCCGGCGCCGGCATCTTCACGGCATACGCGCTACTTCGCCTCACTGAGAAGGTTGGCCAGCCGGGCTGCGGTCTTGCGCACCGAGCAACCTGCGATATCGGTTGAACGGCAGGACGAGGCAGCAGATGCCAGATCGGCGGACGTTTCTGAGCCGGAGACGAAACCCGCTCAGCCTGACACGATCGAGGAGGCCGAGGCCTTCAACATCGCCGCCGAGTGGCCCGCCTTTCGAGAATTTTCGGCCGCGCTAATGGCGCGGCCGGACACCTCGATAGCACGAAGTTTTGCGAGCGGTGGAAACACAGAACGTACCCGATACGAACGTCTCCTCGGCGTGCCGACGCCCAGCCATCTGGTGCGATACCCTCCATGAGGTGCCTTGTGCTTAGGCGTCCCTTTCCGGCAATGCCTCGCCGTGCGCGAGGGGTCAGCTTAGTGGGATCATTCGGCAATGCTACGTAGGATCGGGGTGATGAAATCGTCTTCGTGTTCGATATCAATTGGCCCCCACTTGAGTCGACTGGGCACACGAAATCTTCGCGCTGCTTGGCGGCTTGGAAGCCGGTGCCCTCAGCAATCAATCGGTCGCCTTCGGAGCCGCCCCGAATGCGATGGCGGTTCAGCCCAAAGATCAGGGAAATCGGACGTCCCTTCGTCACCTGTTGGAGTAGTGACCGACAGTGTCTTGGCGCTTGAGATGACGTTTTTTGACCGAAGCGTCGAAGCGTTTCGGCGCGGGACGATAGTGGCCATGACCGATCGTAGCCATCGTGGCGTTTCCTCTCGTCGGTTCGTTCTAAGCCACGCCCACGGCGTTCTCGAATGGATTGGGTCCGACCGAAGACCGCCTTCGCTGCACTCAGTCTCGATCGTCTTCCCGCAACGACGTCGCTGCGTTTTCTTCCCCTGGCCGCTGCGCGTCCATTCCTCGCGATCCAAGAAAGCCTCGCGTCGCCGTCTTCCACTTCGTTTCAGCCCCTAAGGACCACCCCATTGCGCAGGCGCAACGGGGACCCCGGTGGGTGCGGCCCGATCGTCCCCGGTCTCACGACCACCATCGAGGCCGCGATACGCGCGGCCCGAGAAAAACAGAAGGAACCACCAAATGGCTACGATCGGCACT
>NZ_JAMYQC010000094.1:0-2729 GCF_040320645.1 Mesorhizobium sp. M0633 | reverse complement strand
ATTGCAGCGATGGGCGCGGACTTGATCATGTGCCGATGCATAAAGGACTTTATCCGCACCTGCAAGCAATCTGAAATGGCTACTTCGGGGAGCTGCCGAGCCTCTGTCGCGACGATTTGCAACTGACTTTTGCACCTCGCAGAACTCAACTTTTGCGACAACATTTCCTGCTTCCCGCTTTCCTTCTGATGTCGAGCCCAGCGCGCTTCACCTGCGCTTCGCTGCAGCCGGTCAGCTTTGCCGTCCTGCTGATACTGTTGCCGCCAGACCGGAAGACAATAATGCGTTCGTGTGTCACCAAGTCAGCTTGGCCTCCGGCGGGGCGGCTTATCCGGATGACTGCACGCGATCAGTTGCTGGTTCAAGACAGAGAAGAAGGCCTGCATCGCCTTTGCCGATGTTCAAGGTCAGTTCAATGTGGGTAATTTTCCGACGCCGTATTGCGCCACCGGCAAAAACGGCGTGAATCCTGAAACCTACGCCTGGAATTGGTGTGAAGCAGGCGAAAAGGGCTGCAGTGGCGGCGATTTCATCGAGGAAGGTTTGCGGCGGCGGCAGCGACACCGTTTTCTCCCGTCAGCAAATCCCGCCAAACCATTACCACCCCTATTGCGACCACGATATTCAGGGGCCGTACCGGAACCACGAGGGTCCTTACCAGGCGTGTCTCGCCACGCAAACCACCACCCACAATGGCATGGTGTTTGCCCTTAGAGCCTGACCCGAAACTCGGTTTTGGGGGTGGAAGCGGTTGAGTGGCCCCGTCCGTTGTGATTCGCTTGAGTTGTCTAGACTTGAACGGGATAACGACATGGGTTGGACGGAGACCACCCGCCGGCGATATTGCCGCGCGGGGCAGCGAGATGCAAACGCGTTGACGGACAGGGAATGGGCGTTGCTCGAGCCGTTCCTGCCGGGAACGAAGACAACGGGACGACCGCGGACGACAGAACTTCGGGCGGTCGTGGACGTGCTCCTCTACATCGCCTGGACCGGCTGCCAATGGCGGGCATTGCCGGATCGGTTCCCGCCGGTCTCGACGGTTCAACGCTATTTCTATGCCTGGCGGGACAACGGGCTGTGGAAGACCATCAACTTCCACTTGGTGGCTGCGGCACGCCTGGCGCTTGGTCGCGAGGCGAGCCCGAGCGCCGGTGTCATCGACAGCCAATCGGCAAAGACCACGGACGTTGCCGGTTTGCGTGGTTACGACGTCGGCAAGAAGGTCAAAGGCCGCAAGCGCCATATCATTACTGCCACCGAGGGACACTTGGTCGGGCTGACGGTGCACACGGCCGACATCCAGGAAGGCAGTCGGCGTCATCGCCTCCATTCGACGGCTTTCTCCCTGGTTGCGGCATCTGTTCGCCGACGGCGGCTATGCCGGAGAAAAACTGTCGCAGGCACTGGCCAATCTCGGCACATGGACCATCGAAATCATCAAGCGCTCCGACGCGGCCAAGGGCTTTGAGGTGCTGCCACGACGATGGGTCCTCGAGCGAACTTTCGCCTGGCTGGGACGTTGTCGCCGGCTCGCCAAAGACTTCGAGGCGACCATCGCCAGCGCCGAGGCATGGATCTTCATCGCCTCGATCCGCCTCATGCTTCGCCGCATGGCAGCTCCACGTCGTGCGTCGAGTTTCGAGTCAGGCTCTTACAGGCATGCGCAGGACGCGCGAAGCCGCTCAAATCTCCCCAGATGGGTCAGCCATCGAAGACCGGCATCACTTGCCCGTTGAGCGGCTATACGATAATGCTCCGCGCTAAGCAGCAAGCGCCAAAAATTCGAGCGGCGACTTCATTCTCCTATTCAGGAAGGAACTATGAGGCGGCAGACGCGACCATTCACCGTGGAAGTCAAACAAAAGCGCAATTATCAAAAATCCGCACGTTCCATCTGGGGCAATTTCGACATCGCCGCGGCGATGGCCGAGACAACAAAGGAAGTCGAGCCGTTAAATCGTCAGCTTGTTGACTCTACTGTAGTGGCCCTTGATGCTGAACCTTTGCAAAAACCGCGAGTGGAGCATTTCATGGCCAATCCCCTGGAAACCGAGTCAGCAGTAGTTCCTAGCGCACCGGCAGACAAAGCGGAAACGCCAAAACCGAAGACGAGAGCGCGGCGGTCGAGGAAGCCAGAAGCTGAGGCGAGCGCGCCTGCCCGCAAGGAGGGCGCCAAGCCGATATCCGCGGCCACTGAAGCACCGCCGTCAGCGCGAACAGGCCGAAAGAGCTACTCCGCGAAGGATCGTGCCCAGAAGCTGGCGCAGATCGAGACCTCGATCGGCGGCGGCGCTACTCTCAAGAGCGCGGTGAAGCAAGCCGGCATCTCGGAACAGACATATTATCTTTGGAAGAAGGCGGCGGCGCCGGCGGCGGACAGTGACGGGCTGAAGGATCTCGTCGCGCTCGAGGAAGAAAACAAGCGGCTAAAGAGCCTGCTTGCCGATCGTCTCCGCAAGGAGAATGCGGAACTGAAGAAAAGGCTCGGGCTGGATTAAGGAGGCTGGGCAGCTGGTTCTTGGCTCGCCACCTACAGCAATCCCACCTGCTCCGCCTCTCGGCGCAGATTCTGCCGTGGCCTTGGGCCGATCTGCTGGATGACCAGCCCGGCTGCCAGCGAGCCGAGGTCGCCGCACTGCTTCAGGCTGCGGCCTTGCGTGTAGCCGTAGAGGAAGCCGGCGGCATAGAGGTCGCCGGCGCCGGTGGTGTCGACCAGCTCGCGGATC
>NZ_JAMYQC010000093.1:0-2786 GCF_040320645.1 Mesorhizobium sp. M0633 | reverse complement strand
ATATCGTTCAACTTGGCGCTGACGATCAGGCTGTAGAGAACGGCAGCGCGCTGTCCGCCGCGATCGGAACCGCAGAACAGCCAGGACTTTCTGCCGAGAGCGAAGACTGATTCATTATGCATCCCCTCTTCAAATGGCGGGAAACAGCGATTTCTGATTATCGTCGTTGATGATACGCGGGGATTTGCGCGCCAAATCGGCCTTGATCCGTTCATCTTCAAGGTCGCTGGCGCGGATCTGGTAGGGCGCGCCGCGCATGACCTGCTCGGCGGGCAAGAGGCCGTCCCTGACGAACCGGCGGATTTTGACGTGCGACACGCCAAGCTTCGCGGCCGCGTCCGACATAGTGAGCCACTCGCCATTCTTGTCGGACGAGCGATAGCCGCTGATCTTGTGCACCGTGCGCAGCGATTGGACGCGACGCGCGGTCCAGGTCTTTCCCTGACCCGTCTTCATGCCCATGCGGTTGAGTGTGGCGGCGATTTCGGCATCCGACCATCGCGTTGCCATGGATCGCATGACCGCCAGAGCCTCCTCAGGCGTACGCTGGCCATGCTCTCCGGATTTGGGCTTGCGAACCCTTACCTGGGAATGCTGGCCCCCATGCCAATGGATGGTCAGGATCACATCGCGCGCGTCGTCATCGACGTCCGCCACAATGTCCTTGATGAGCGCGCGCAGCAGTTGCTGACGGCAGCGCATATCGACACCCGGCGCATTCCAGGCGGCTTCGAGATCCTGGGCGAGGCCGGTGAAGTCAGGGATCGCGTCGACAGGCTCCATACGCTGGACTTCACTGAGCCGGGCCTCGCAGGTCTCCACGCGCCTGAGCGTAGCTTCCCAGTTCCTCTCGAGCTGGGCCGCTATAAGCCGGTTCTCCGGGTCGCAGGCGGCATAGCGGCGCTCGGCGAGCGATGCCTCATAGCGTGCCTGCTGCAGGTCCATCTCGATCATCTGCCGCCGCCTGGCTTCGCTCTCCAGCTGCATCTGTTCAGCCTCCAACGCCGCCTCGATCGCCATCGGCGCAACCGCCTCCAGCGCTTCGCGGGTCACCGCCGCGTCGGTGCGAAAGCCGTTGAACGACATGCATCGCGCCTGTGCCATCATGAGGTTGCCGCGCTCGCAGCGATAGACCGGATAACCTTGGCCGCGTCCGGCATACGTGACAACCAGTCTTCGCCCGCATCGACCACAAGAGAGAAGACCCGGGAGCAGCGCGCGACCGCCGCGGCCCGACTTGACGCCGCCGGCTTTGCCATAAGCGTTGGCCGCGAGCAGTTCCTGGTTCCGTTCGTACTCGCTCCATCCGATGTAGCCTTCGTGATGCTCCTTGAGCACCACCGCCCACTCGCTGGCCGGCTTGTAATGGCCATAGCTCTTGCGAACGCGGCCATCGACGATCTCGGTGCGCTTCTCGCTCTTACCATAGACATAGGCGCCGGCGTAGAATGGGTTCTTCAGGATCGAGATCACGTTGCGGTAGCGGATCGGAACCCAGTCGAAGGACACCATCTTCTTGCCGTCGGAGGGTCTGGGAAAATGCACGCCATCGTCGATCATCGAGATCAGGACCTGGCGCGCACTGCCGAGTTCGCGGAAGCGCGCGAATATCAGGCGAATGGTCTCCTGCAGGCGCATGTCGGGATCAAACCCCAGACCGTAATCGCGGTGCCAGACATAGCCGAAGGGCACGGAGATGCGCAGTTCCCCGCGCTGTGCCTTGGCGCGGGCGGCCTCGTACATGCGGGCACGCAGCACCCCGAGCTCGAACTCGCTGATGCTGCCCTTCATACCGAGCAGCAGGCGGTCGTTCGGCAACCCCGGATCGTAGACTCCGTCCAGATCGATCACCCGTGCATCGACTTCGCCGCACAACTCGAGCAGCCGATGCCAGTCCGGTCCGTTGCGAGACAGGCGGGACGCCTCCAGGCAAAGCACAGCGCCCACATGACCGGTGCACAGATCGTCGACCAGGCGCTCGAAACCCGGACGCTCCACAGCCCGGCTTGCGGTTCGTCCCAGATCCTCGTCGATCACCTCTACTTTGCGGAATCCCCAGCGCCGCGCGACGTCGACAAGCTCATATTGCCGACGCTGGCTCTCAAGATTGAGCTGCACTTGCGCCTGCGTGGACTGACGTACATAGACGACGGCCTTGCGCTTGAGGATGGTGGCAGGAATCAGATTACTGCTCGTCATCGCGGCTCTCCTCCGTCACGATGCCGGCGGCGGCCATCAGCACATTGGCGAGCCGGGCGATCACGATCGTTCGTTGCGCTGCGCTCAGCCCGACCAGCTTGTGCGAGTCGAGCGGCATGCTGAGCTGGCGAACGATCACGAGAGATCGTGTCGGTGGCGGCAAGGTTCTCATTTTGAGTCTCCCCGATGATGAAACCATCCGGAGAGCCTCGCCGGAAACGGCGCTGGATCAAGAGCTTGTTCAGTTCAAGCAGTGCAGCAAGCGACGCGCGCGGGGATCCCAGATCCATTGCTGCGCACGCCACGGGATCTATCATCCAGGCCGGAGCGGTAATGACATGCCCAGGCACGATGACGAGATGAATGATCCGACCGTTGGCGCGTTCTTCGCTGTTCTCGCAGCGAAGCCGGCGTCCGAAATACGCATGCCAGCGATAATGGACTTCGACCTCCTGCCCAACATGGGCAGAATGACCCCGAGATTGCGATGCCGCGCAGGGCTCGCTCGGCTGCATTGTTCGATAGGCAGATCCGCCCGTCGTCGAGGAACCGGGCGAAGGATGACCAGCGGCGCAGCATGTAGTTGA
>NZ_JAMYQC010000092.1:0-3091 GCF_040320645.1 Mesorhizobium sp. M0633 | reverse complement strand
AAGGCTCCGCGCCTCCGCCGGTGGCTCAACCCGCGCCAAGAGGCGTAACAGAAACGGCCAAGGCTCTAATCGCCACTGGATGATAGTTCAGTGGCAGGTCACACTTTGCCGACATCCGTTTAGAACTTTGAGTGAGTTTGACAGATAAGGATGACGAACGTCTGAGATTGCGTCCCACGCTCGATGGCAGCAGATGATCGGTCGTCGAGGTTGCAAGCAGCAACAGGCCGACCGCGGCGCGGTCGATGCCTGCCATCGCGAGCGCCATCTCTCCTGCCTGTTCGGCAAGGGCCGACAGCGTGTAGGAGGGCTCTGCCCAACGGCGCGACAGGATGCGGCATCGTCGATTGCATCATAATGCCAGCCTAACTCGGCCGCTGTCACGCAATAGGGCGGCAGCAGGTAGATGGCACTGGTTCGCGCGATCCTCTGTGGTGAGAATATAAAAGGCGGAACCTGAAATAGACGACGGCCATCCGGGTCGAAGCAAAGCGGGTCCGACGTCCATCAAAGAAGCGATGTTTCAAACCACATCGTTGATTTCAGCACGCGTTTCAAAGCCCGATGCATTTTGGCACAAACCCGCCTTGTCGATGCGGCATACATCCGAAACGTAATGACCAATTTTGAAGATCGCCTGAGCAGAACGAGGTAGCTGAATTGAGGCTGTATTCAATTGAGCTTGATCGCTTAGAGGTTTGCCTGCCGGGGCCCGACGTGCTGGTCAACAATGCCGGCATCGCCATCGCCAGTAACATCGAGGAAACGCTCCCGCACTGGAAGCACAGGCCATTCTGGAGCGTCTACAGAAGCTTTCGAGGCTATTTGGCACACCAATTGCTGTAAGGACGTCGTTGGACTGATCCGACTGCAGCCCAACTCGACTTAACGCGCGGCGTAGGGCCATCCGCATTGACCCTAACTTCTGAAGCGAGGCGCCAGCTCGGAGTCGTCGGCGACGCGATCGGAGCTGCACCCTGTACCTGAGGAGAGAGCACCACGATGCCCACAGCCCAATTCAACCGATCGACGACAACAAGCTTTAGATGCCTCCCTATAACGTCCGTACCAACCCATTCTGCCAGAAAACCTGAGCTGCGCACGCACAATGGCAACACGAAAAGAGACAATGTCGCTGGCATGCTCTACCTCGATGGCCGCCGCGTCCGATCTGAATGAACTCGGCTGGATGAGCAGTGCCTCGTCGCCTGCGGAACAACGCATCACTTTCGAGGGCGACGACTTCCTCAAATTTTCCGCAAATGCGCGAGCTTTTGCCGACTGTCAACGTGTTGCGCGGGCGGGGGCGGGGCGGTGCCTTGCGGCGCGCGGCGAATGGAATGGCAATCAGCCGATCCCTGCATCCGTTACAGCGGATGTGCAAAATGGTTGCGGCTCCTCCAAGTTCGGGTGCCAGGAGACGCAGGGCTACGGACATCGCAGCCAATAGTGGGTGACGCACGATGAACCGAGGCGCATGGGGCCGAGGCAAGCACGCCAGCTTCTCTATGGCGCGCCGAAGGCGGAGAAGGTGGTGGCGCACATCTCATCGGTAGCGGACAATTCCGAAAAATAGTCAAAGGCGATTGCAACCGGAAAAGAAAACCAAGTGCGTCACAAAAATCTCATAGGTATTCTCGGTGGAATGGGACCAGCGGCAACAGTAGATTTCATGTCAAAAATCATAGCTGCAACGCCTGCCACAATAGACCAGGATCATATTCCACTTATTGTTCACGACGTTCCGCAAATACCAGATCGGTCATCGGCCATTGAGAATGGTCGAGACGATCCCTTCCTGCCGATGCTTTCAGGCGTTCGGTTCCTTGACGCGGCCGGTGTCGAATTCATCGCAATTCCATGCAATACGGCCCACTATTGGCACGATCGATTGGACCGGGGGTGTAGGGCGACGATACTTCATATCTCCCAGGCGGTAATTCACGAGCTTCTAGCGATCCCGAACAGGCCGCGCTCGATCGCAATCATGGCGACACGCGGGACAATCTCCGCCGACATCTACGGCACCGAATTGCTCAAGGCGGTCGATCGCGTAGTCATTCCAGACGAGAAGACGCAACGTCTCATCGATCACTCAATTGCATCTGTCAAAGGGGGCACGATGGTGCCCGCCCGCGAGGCAGCAGGCGCCGCGGCGAGGCTGCTGGTAGCGCAGGGAGCGGAGTGCTTGCTTTTGGCATGTACCGAACTTCCTGTCGCTTTTTCAGGGATCGAGGTCGGGACAACGACGCTCGATGCGACCGATGCGCTGGCCCGAGCTTGTGTTAAGGCGTCCCTGGGCCAGTACCAAATCGCGACGGCAGGGTAAAAATGTATATTCAGTCGTTTTAAGATTTAATAATGATTACCGAGGTCGGCAAGTTCGCCCGCGCGGCGAATGTAAACATGGCTCGGCGTGGCATTCCTCGACGGCAGCATGTTTCCTACCCGGTTGACGATTGAGCGCGACCGTTTCCCTAATTAGACCGAACAAGTCCTGCGTTAGTTGCTGGATCCTCGAACTGAACTGAGCGGCGAGCCATCCGTACGCGCGCGATCAGGTTCGTCCGGCGCTTCCACGCCCGGTGCCACCGGCCGGCTGCCCAAGCTGTGGGTCGACTGGCGGGCCATGAGATACCAACTACCAACAGTTACTTTGAAACGTGCATGACACGGTGACGTTCTTTGGTCGCCAGGATGTTCACCTCTTGATCCTTCCACCAGGAACCAACGCATCTCGATCCGGATATCTATGAACCTCAATTCGGCACGGCGGCAGTTGCCCTCGCCTTGGGGAGTGCGGGTTGGGTCATCGTCTGGTCCGCGCTTGGCGTAACTGTGCGGCTTGCAAGCCTGCGATGAGTCATGGGGCGCACTATCTCGATCTACAATGCTCACAAAGCGCGCAGCGGCCTCGACTTCTGCCTTCTGGAGTTGTGTGCGTCAAGTTCTGCAAAATGGCGTGGCATTGCGGTGACGTCGGCGTGTCCGCGCAGCCCCCGTGTTTAGCGGAGCGGCGGACACATGACGGTGCTCAGGCGGCCAAGGCCCTCAGGCTCTCCTTCTTGTGCTCGCGCAGATGATCCATGTT
>NZ_JAMYQC010000091.1:0-3477 GCF_040320645.1 Mesorhizobium sp. M0633 | reverse complement strand
TCAGGATCTGGGCAAGGAACAGTTTGCTGCGCCGGTGACGCGGATGCGAGAAGAATTCCGAGGGCGTGTTCATCTCAACGATCTCGCCCTGGTCCATGAAGACGACGCGGTCGGCGACCTGGCGGGCAAATCCCATCTCGTGCGTGACACACAGCATGGTCATGCCATCCCCAGCCAGCGCGACCATCGTGTCGAGCACTTCTTTGACCATTTCCGGATCGAGTGCCGACGTCGGCTCGTCGAAGAGCATGATTTTCGGGCTCATACAGAGCGCACGCGCGATCGCAACCCGCTGCTGCTGACCGCCTGAAAGCTGGCCGGGATATTTGTGCGCCTGGTCCGGAATCTTCACCCGTTCCAGATAATGCATGGCGGTCTGCTCGGCTTGTGCGCGCCGCATCCTGCGCACCCAGATCGGCGCCAGCGTCAGGTTCTCCAGAATGGTCAGGTGCGGGAACAGGTTGAAATGCTGGAACACCATGCCGATGTCGCGGCGAATTAGGTCTATCTTCTTCAAATCATTGGTGAGTTCGACGCCGTCGACGACGATCTGTCCCTGCTGGTGCTCCTCCAGCCGGTTGATGCAACGGATCATGGTCGACTTGCCCGAGCCCGAGGGCCCGCAGATCACCAGCTTTTCGCCGCGAAGGACTGTCAAGTCGATGTCCTTCAGCACATGGAAGTTCCCGTACCACTTGTTCATCCCGGTCATTTCGATTGCCGGCGGATCATTGGGATCGGTCATGGGCGGAACGCGCTTGGCGGCGGACGACAACATCACAACATTTCCTAGTGAGCGGTTGGGCCGCGCCGCTCCAGGAAGTCGGCGAAGCGGGCGAATGAGAATGAGAGTGCGAAGAAGATCGCCCCGATAAACAGGAACGTCTCGGCCGCTGGCGATGGCCAGTCCGGGTCGGCCAGCGCCGCTTTACCGGAGCTGATCAGGTCGAACAGGCCGACCACCAGGACAAGGCTGGTGTTCTTGATCATGACGATGATCGTGTTGGCCAGCGCCGGGATCGCCACCCGGATCGCCTGCGGCAGGATCACCAGATATTGAGTGCGCCAGAAGGGCAGGCCAACCGCAGCCGCGGCCTCGTACTGGCCATTCGGAATGGCCTGCAGGCCGCCGCGGATCACCTCGGCGAGATAAGCCGCGGCGAAGATGGTGAGGGCGACCAGCGCGCGCACGAACTTGTCAGGCAAGAGGGCCTCGGGCAGGAACAGCGGCATCATGATCGATGCCACGAACAGGATGGACAAGAGCGGTAGTCCGCGCACCGATTCTATCAGGACCACAGCGCCGATGCGTATGATGGGCATGGTCGAGCGCCTGGCCAGCGCCAGGAGGATGCCGACGGGGAAGGCGACGCCGATCGCAACGACGGTGAGGATGAGTGTCACCGGCAGGCCGCCCCAGGACGAGGTCGGAACCTCGGCTAGGCCGAAACCGCCGGCCATCAGCCAGAAGATCAACACGAGCGCCGCCATCCAGAGCGCTGCCAGCCGCGGCGCCCAGCTGGCGGGCCGCACCGACCAGGCAAGCAGCGCCAGGATAAGCACGCAGACGATGGCGGGGCGCCAGCGTTCGTCGAGCGGATAGATGCCGAACAGCAACTGCCCGGACTTGGCGTAGATGAAGCTCCAGCACGCTCCGGCGGCCACCCGGCACGCGCGTGGACTGGGGTCGAACAGCACGGCGTCGATTACCAGCCAGCGCAGCATCGGCGGTACCGTGGCGACGAGCAGAACGCCGAACAACAGCGTCAGGACGGCATTGAGTGGCGTGCCGAACAGGAGCATGGCTGACCGCCGCAAAGCGCCGAAGCGGATCTGTCCTGGCATTGGCTCGGCCGGAAGGGGAAGAGACAGGGCCTTCATGGTTCAGCGCTCCACGATGGCGATGCGACGGTTGTACCAATTGGCCGCGCTCGAGAGGCTCAGGTTGAGGGCGAGATAGACGCCGAGGATGATGAATACGCCCTCGATCGAATGGCTGGACTTGCTGATGATGGTGTTCATAACCGCAAGGAAGTCCGGATAGCCGACCGCGATCGCCAGCGTCGAATTCTTGACGACGTTGATGTATTGGCTGTTGAGCGGCGGGACGATCACCCGCAGCATCTGCGGAATGATGATCAGACGCAATATTTTGCCGCGTGGCAGGCCGAGCGAATGACCTGCATCCCACTGACCGCGGCCGACCGAAAGCACGCCCCCACGCACGATCTCGGCGACGAAGCCGGTGGTGTAGATGGTCAGCCCGATGAGGATGGTGCTGAGCTCGGGCGTCAGGTCCTTGCCGCCTTTGAAGTTCGACCCAGTGAAGGTCGGCCAGTCGACGGAGAACTTCGCATCGGCAAGCCAGAGCCCGGCAATGCCAACCGCGAGGATCGCCGGCGCGGTCAGCGGTGGCAGCCATCCTCTTCTCGCCGCCGCCCAGCCAGCGGCCGCCAGTGCCAGGGCGAGAGCAATGACGAGCATTCCCGCGGTGGCGACGTCCATGCTGACGGCCGGCACCACAAAGCCGCGCATGGAGGCGTAAACGCCTGGCAGCGGATTGAGCGCTTCGCCGACCGGCGGCAGCACCTTCCACCACAGCGAGTAGAGAAAGATCAGAAGCACGATCGGCGGTGAATTGCGTGCAACCTCCACCCATACGCGGCAGGTGCCCGCCGCCAGGGGATTGCTGCTCAGCCGGGTGATGCCGACGACGAGGCCGAGCGCGGATGAAAAGACGATGACGAGCGCGGAGATGAAGACCGTATTGGCGAGCCCGGTCGCGATCGCCCAGTAATAGGGGTCGCGCGACTTGTAAGTGAGGATTGCTTCGGAGATGACGATCCTTGACGGCATCGTCAGGAAATCGAAGCCGATCGGTATGCCGCGTGCCCTGAGATTGGCGAAAGTCGTGCTGACGAGCAGGGCAGCGAAGGCGGCAGCCACGGCCACCAGGGCACACTGGATGATGATCGATCTGGTCCTGGCGTCGCTCAGCATTTCGACCTCGACGGTTCGCGGCGTTGGCAGGGAAAGGGAACGGCGGGCGCGTCCCCTTCATGCAGCTCAATCCCAAGGGAAAGGATAGTTGAGGCCGCCGTCCTTCCACAACGCGTTCAGGCCGCGCTCGACCTTCAGCGGGCTGTCCTTGCCGAGATTGCGATCCCAGATCTCGGCGTAGTTGCCCATTTGTTTGATGACGTTGTAGGCCCACTTGTCGTCCAATCCGAGCGGCTTGCCGAAACCGGGCTCCTCACCCAGCACGCGTTTGACTTCCGGACTGCCCGAGGCAAGCTTTTCATCGACGTTTTGCGAGGTGATGCCGTTGGCCTCGGCCCAGAACAGCGCATTGAGTGTCCAACGCACGACGTCGAAAAGCTGATCGTCACCCCGGGCGACCGCGACTCCATTGGGTTCGGCGGCCCTGCCGACCCGGATGATGTCGTAGTCGTCCGGGTTCTTGGCCACCGAGGCACG
>NZ_JAMYQC010000090.1:0-3887 GCF_040320645.1 Mesorhizobium sp. M0633 | reverse complement strand
CCGAGCAGGGCCTGCTCGACAAGGTCAAAACGGGTCAGGCGATCGAGTTCACAGCCGATCGCGTCAACGGACGCATCACGGTCACCGGTATCAAGTAACCCGGCCAGCGTCGCGGGGTGAAAACCAATCCGAAGCGCAACTGACCGCTCTCGCAGGCGATCCCGGCGCGATCGCTTGCGAGGTGATGAGCGCCGCGGATCAGCCTTGTGCTGGATTTGCGGCACAATGAAGGGATACGCCAAATGACGCTACAAGTGGTCAATATTCGTGAAAGCTGCGAGGCGCTTTCGCAAAGCCGCGTTCTCGATCCAGTCTATGGATATTGAGACATCAAAACCCAGTACCTGGCTGATGGAAAAGCTGCGTCACCGATTAATGGCGCGGAGCCGAAAAACCGCCGGGAAAAGCCTCAGTGAGACATCGCTTCGTCCGCGTCGCTGACAGAAGCAAACTGGATAAAAGGTCATCAACGCTTGGCGCGCCAGGCCAGATGAGAGATTGCTATTATGAAACTTCTTCTAGTCGAAGACGACGAACAAATCAGCCGTTACATCGAAAATGGACTGAGCTCTTCCGGCCATGTGGTCGATGTCCTGACAGACGGGCGCGATGCTTTGCTTGTCGGACTGCGCGAGCCCTATGACGTCGCAATTGTGGATCGGATGCTGCCAGGCCTCGATGGTTTGTCGCTCGTGCGGGGTCTTCGAGGCGCCGGCGGAAAGGTCCCAGTGATCTTCCTGACGGCGGTGGGCGGTGTCAACGATCGAGTTGAGGGATTGGAGGCAGGTGCGGACGATTACTTGATCAAGCCCTTTGCATTCTCCGAACTCCTGGCTCGGATCAATGCTCTGCAAAGGCGCCCTCCGATCACCCCCGAAAAGGCAAAGCTGAAGGTGGCTGATCTGGAACTGGATCTCTTCAGCCGCCTCGCCACCCGCGGCGGAACGACGATCGAGTTGCTCCCTCGGGAATTCGCGCTGCTTGAACTCCTCATGCGTAACGAGGGCCGCATACTGACGAAGACCATGCTCCTTGAGCGGATCTGGAACTTCAACTTCGACCCGCAAAGCACCGTGGTGGAAACCCATATCAGCCGACTGCGGGCGAAGATCGACAAACCATTCGATGTTCCGCTCCTGCGTAATAGACGCAATACCGGCTACTCCATCCATGGCCAACGCTAGTATCGCCAGAAGTACGTCCATCCGACTCGCCGCGTTCTACATCTCCCTGTTTCTGCTCTCGTTTCTGGGAGCCAATTTCGTCGCTTACAACATGGTCGCCGCCTACCTTTACGAGCGGCTGGATTCCCATGTGATGGAGCGGTTCCGGGAGATTTCTTTCGCTTATGACGCGAACGGTGTCGATGGCGCTGCTGCCATGATCCGAAGCCATGGTCCGGCAATCAGGGGACAGGAGACGCTATACACACTGAAGGATCCCGAAGGCGACTTCCTGGCTGGCAACATTGACATTTCCAACGTGCCGCCGGGATTTTCCACACGCGCACCGACAAGCCACGAGGCGGCGCTCAATAATTTCAGGCTCTACCGGAAGGACCTGGACGGCTACGACCTGACCGTCGGCGTAAGCTATGACGACACCAATCGCTTGCGCAGCATCGCGCTTATCAGCTTCGGCTGGGGAACGGCGATCGTGCTTGCTGGAGGTCTCGGCGCGGGCGCAGTTTTGGCGTTCCGCACGAGACGGCGTGTCGCTAGACTCTCGGATGCGATGAAGTCCGTTGGCGCCGGCGATCTCGCTACCCGCTTGCCGGTCTCCTTGCGCAGCGATGACATCGACGTGCTGGCAACTGAGGTCAACGTCGCGCTGGCACAGCTACAGGCTAGTGTCGCGGCGATGACGCAGGTAACGACCGACATCGCTCACGACCTCAAGACGCCGGTCGGCCGGCTGTTTCTAACGCTTGAGGCCGCTTCCGAAAGCAAAGACCAAACGGCCACGAGATTCCTTATCGAAAAAGCGATGAGCGAAATCTCGCATATAGCCGGCACCTTCGAGGGCTTGCTGCGCATCTCGCAGATCGAGTCCGGCGCACGCCGTTCCCGGTTTGCGAGGGTGAACCTTTCGGAATTGGTCGCCGAAATCTACGATATCTATAGTCACATCGTGGAAGACGCCGAGCGTTCGCTGGTTCTGTCCAATGACAGCCAAAACACGGCCTTATTCATATGGGGCGATGCCGAACTGCTGAAGCAGATGTGCGTGAACCTTATCGTCAACGCAATGCGCCACACACAAAGAGGATCCCGGATTGCGATCGGTGTCACGACACAGGCGAATCGCTGTGCAATCATCGTCAGCGACAACGGACCGGGCATCCCGGCGGCGGAGCGGCAGAAGGTGTTCAAACGCTTCTATCGCCTGGAAAAAAGCCGGACCACCGAAGGGACAGGGCTCGGCCTCAGCCTGGTCAAGGCGATATCGGACATGCATGGCGCGACAATTTCCCTGAAGGACAATAGCCCCGGCTTAATTGTGGAAACAGAGTTCCCCCGTAACCATAATTGAGGTCAGTCACTTAGACGGTTGTTCATATCACTTGAGACGAAATTATAAAAAGGGCAAACCAGCCGGCAGCGCTGCCAGCTGGTTTGCCCTGCACTGGCTCCGTGGGAAGATGCGGAACTGCGGTGTTGGTCCTGCTACCGGCCCGCCCAACTGGCGCGCTGGCGGGGGCTCCCCCCCTGCCACGATGAGGGGCTCACAGTTTCGACTCGGTTATAGGGGGAATCAGTCTTCTCGATATCGCCATTGTCGAGCACTTGGGAAGATATGTCGGGGTTGGATGCCGATTTCGTGGTTTCGCCCGTCGATCCATGGCCGTGCAAGACCTCGCCGATGCGCGGGCTTGTCGAGTTCGTGCCGCTGTTGGCGACACCGGTCGTTGCGGCGAAGACAATCAATGCATATCCGATAGTGTGTTTCATGGTTCAGTCCTCTTGTCGAAAGTGAGCGTTCCGACGCTCAGCAACAACAGGCTATCGGGTCGAATTCACGGGCACCTTCGCTCCGATTTACATTTTTGTGATTCTCATGCGTGGCCATGACAAAAGCAAAGTCCGGAAGGTCAGCTTATGAAATGGCACATGCTGCTGGCTGACACAGTTTCTTTGCGGGGATGCATGTCTATCCAATTATCCAATGATGCTTCAAAGGCAAAAGAGCGCGCGCGGAACCAGACATCAATGAAAACGAATGTTTGACTGTCGCGTCTGCTTGAGGCGCTGGGAGATTGCCGCACACGGGGTTGCCTGGGTCGTCCACTATTCCGTTCCTGAGAGATCTGCATCGAGGTCGACAACCACCCGCGGGTGGCCACGAGCCATACGCAAGCCTTACAAAAATGTATGAAAAATGTTGTGGCGCATGGTGTCGTCGAGCAATAGCGTTCTTGCAACGGCCTTCGCTCGCGAGTGCGCGAACCTCGGTTTGAAACAAGATCCTAGCATCCTCGGAGATGTCGCTCGACACCCCGTCGGCGCCATGTGGATGTTGAGCTCGATACCAGAAAAGCGAGAAACTGGCATCGATGGCCACAAGTCGCATTACACGATCCAACGTGGTGGATCACGACGTGCCGACGGTGTTCGGCCTCGATAAGTCGAACGTCACCGACAAGGTACGGCGCGTCCGGCCCGAATACATGGCCCCGGCAGCGCACGGTGGTCACGGCAAACAGGGATGAGAACCGAACCCCGCAACCTCTACAATGAGAGAAAGTGCATCATGAAACGTATGATCGTAGCGGCCGTTTTGACGGCGCTCAGTTCCGGAGCAGCTCTTGCCGGTGGAAGCCACGCCGGAGGCCATGGCGATAAAGCCGCCACCATGCCGATCGGCAACCCTGGCGAGGCGAGCAAGGC
>NZ_JAMYQC010000089.1:0-4239 GCF_040320645.1 Mesorhizobium sp. M0633 | reverse complement strand
TAAAATTGGACCCCGCGCTGGGGTTTTTTTTGGGGGGGGCGGGGCGGACAAATTTTATTGTTATAAACCACCATGTTTTTCACGGCCCCCGCGGCCCCGGGTGGCGGGGGCAGGCGGCGTCGATGAACACCTTTATTCGCGGAGCTTGGATAGCGGCATCGCTATCACGCTGAGAGCCTGTTATGCTGGTCCAGCGTTTGATCGCAGTCTTGATCCATGCGAGCAGCTTGTGAGGGATGCAACCGAACGAGGCGCTGCTCCCACAGTCGTCGCAGGCCCTCCATCACAGCGTCACGCTTAGCCTGATCCGGCGCAATTGTATTGAGGAGATCTCCCAACATGGCTTCGCCTTCAATCCGCATCAGCAGATTAAACAAGTCGTGTGAAATTCGCACACTGTCACTGCTGAAGTGGGTCGTGCTGATCTCGCAGTGAGTCTCCCGACGATCTGGCGCTTTGTAAGCGCGGGTTTGATGGAGGGACACATAGGGCGGCAACGAAACCGCAAGCGCAGTCCAATCCTGCAGCGTTGCAGCCCGCTTTTTTACCAGGAAGGGCCCGACCACAAGTCCATCCAGCTCTGTCGTCAGAAAGGTAGCAATCGCGTCTGCAACCGAATCCACGATCGGTTCGGCATTGTTGTTAAAGGACGTGTTGAGCAGAATTGGAGTGCCCGTGCGCTTCTTGAACGCATTGATGACCTCCCAGTACGCGGGATTGGCGTTGCGCGATACTGTTTGCAGGCGAGCGGTACCGTCGACGTGCGTGATGGCACCGAGCAAGGCGCGCTTTGAGTCACGCACGCGAACGACGAAATTCATGAATGGAAATTCGTGCCTACCGTCCGGGAGGTCGAAAAATTCGCTCGCATCCTCCTCCAGCACAGATGGCGCGAAGGGCCGATAGCCTTCGCGCTTCTTGACCATCGCATTGATCCGGTCCTTGTTTGCGACGGGCCGAGGGTCGGCAAGAATGCTGCGGTTGCCCAGCGCACGTGGCCCAAACTCCGAACGACCCTGCACCCAGCCGATCACGGCGCCGTTGGCGATCCAGTCGGCTGCACTGCTTGCCACGTCATCAGAGCGTTCAACCTCGAGATGTCCGGCCCATGCATTCAGTTCCTGTTGCACGGCGCGCTCGCTCCCGAGATCAGGACCCCAATAGACCTCCTGCAGTCGCTCACACGGCGCGGGGCGGCCCATCTCGTTAGAGACTATCAGCGCAGCTCCCAATGCGCAGCCAGCGTCGTGAGACGCGGGTTGCACGAAGATGTCTTCGAAAAGCCCTGAATACAGCAGCTTACCGTTCATCGTACAGTTGTGGGCCACCCCCCCCGCCAGGCACAACCGCTTCATGCCGGTGGCCTCACGGTGATGCCGGAGAATGTGGAACACGATCCGCTCAAGCGCTTCCTGCAGTGACGCACTCACATCTCGATGCTGCTGGGTGAAGGGCATTCCCTTTCGCCTGACCTCGATATTGCGGAGCAACGCCGGACCGATGCGGTCGAGGTGAACACGGTAGCCACCGCCGTTGGCGGAGAGCTCGTAGAACTGCTCGAAGAGCTCGCGATAGGGAGCGGGGTCGCCGTAGGGCGCGAGTCCCATTACTTTATACTCGTCGAACAAGCCGTAGCCGAGATAGCGGATCGTCTCGAGATAAAACAGCCCAAGAGAATTGTTCTCGGGGAAAGCCTCGAGTTGCGTAATTTCTGTGCCAGACCCTACCGCCAAGAGGCCCGATAGGAAATCACCAGAGCCATCAATCGCTAGAATGAGACTTTGTTCGAAGCCCGACATTGCAAAGGCGCTCACGGCGTGCGCCTGATGATGACTTACGAATGAAATACGCGAACTGTCCAACTTAGTGCCGAACTCACGCGTTAACAGATCCTGCACCAACGTTTTAGCATCCAACGGAATGGAGAGAATGTCCGGGTGGGATGCGGACATACCTTCAAGCATGGCGTTGGCATAGGGCTCGCTGGCGTAGAGCGCGACACGATCAATGTCGTTGAGCTGAACCCCCGCCGCTGACAGACAGTATTGAATCGAACGAATTGGGAGCTTGTTGGAGTGTTTCATCCGATTGAGGCGTTCCTCTTCGACGGCTGCTATCACCCGTCCGTCTCGGACGAGCACCGCGGCGCCATCGTGCATAAAGGCGTTCCGAAGCTCGAATCGGTTTTCATGGACTTGGTCAAGTCCGCCGCTAATTCCTAGACACAGCATTTCTTTCTCCACATAGTGACGGGCAAGCCAAATTGGCCTGCCTCCGTTTCCAACTAAATAGGCCGCATTGTCGCTTGCAGCTGCAACCGCCTGTCAGGCATCACCGGCATCAAAGAACGCCTCATAAGGGGTCCGCCTGAATCAACATGAGATGCTTCGATCGTGGCGCCTGCCGTTCCATGACGCCGGGAGTTTGGCTGGATCCGAATCTTGAGCGGCTGCTGACTTGCATGCCGGCGATGCCGTTTTCATCTGCAGCACGAACTTGTGACGCGGGGTGCCTGTATCCTTGCGAAGGGGCGGCTGTTGACGAATAATACCACGCCGTGAACTGGCCCGATTTCATTCCCCGAAAGACCGTCGCACAGGCGAGTGACACGTGCTGCACTGTCCGCCTGCTTCCCGGCCGCACATCCGATAATGCCTTCGCTTGTGCAGGAGGCCGCATCGCGTCATGCGTCGGCCAAACATGGCACCGACTGGAAGCACGGCAATACCGCGTAGATGTAAAGTGCGCTGATGTTGTATGGTAGCGCTGCCGGCCGGGTCTCCAATCCGCTGCCCAGACGAGCCGACTTGATCTGCCTGCGGCAATAAGCCTGCCACAAGCAGAAACGCGCTGGGCAGCTGGCTCGCCTGCAAGACTTCGCAGCTCAGGAACATTGGGGGACGACTAGCGTCGAACCGCCGACATGGTCGGCCAGTTGCAACTCATTTCTCGGCACGACCTCCACTGCACGTCAGGGCGCATGGAAGATCTTCTCCTTTGGATGGGTGATCGGTGCGGGACGTGCTTTTGTCCATGCAAGATTTCCGAAGAGTTATGAAATCGTTTGTTTCGATCAAAGTCATCCACGCTATGAATAGCTGCCGGACATGCGCTTCAAAGGGCTACAGGCTTCCCGGATGGCTACTCCGATTTGAAGCGCGTGGCATTCCATGCGCTCTGTCACAACATTTTTCAGCAAAGGGTACGAGAGCAAACCCACACTTCTTTTTCGAAATTCGCTTCGAGCATTCGGGATGAGGTGCTGGGCGATTCACGCAGTCCACGGATCGAAGAGCTCTATTCCGAAGCCTTCGAAATCCTTCATATTACGCGTTGCCAGAGTGAGCTCCTGGGCAATCGCTGTGGCTGCGATCAATCCGTCCATTGACGTCAGCCCGCGGCCGCGGCGCTTCGCAAGACCCATCAGATCGCCCCAGGCCAGAGCAACCGGCTCGTCGACGGGGAGGACTCTCTGCTCGAAACGCTGAGGCAGGTCTCGGGCAAGCCATTCGGCCAGCGCCTCACGCTTCCGACCCTCGCCCATGAGAGCAACGCCGCGCCGGATTTCGGCGATCGACACCACGCTGATGAACGAGCGATCCTCGTCGAGCTTGTCCAGCCATTCCAGAACGCGTGCGTCCGGCGCCGGCCTTGTCACCTCGGACAGGACATTCGTGTCCAGCAGTAGCCTCACAGCGGCAGATCACGCGGTTCATCGCGTTGACGCTCAAGGTCGAGTTCCGCGCCGCGTAGCGGCGACTCCAGCAGAAACTCCGCAAGCGTACCCTTGCGCACCGTCTTGCGTTGCCATTCCTCGGCGGAGACGACAACGACGCTTGGCCTACCGTTGCGCGTGATCGTTTGCGGCGCCGCCTGCGCACGCTCGATGAGTTCCGACAGCCGCGCCTTGGCCCGAGCGACGGTCCAGTTGGCATCCTCTTTTGGAGCAGACTGCATTCTGGCCTCCGTGACCATTGTGACTACGGTGACTACGGTGACTATATAAAAATGCATAGTGACCGCAACAGGGGAGGGGGACTTTTTTCTAGAGCCCGGACGCCTTGGTGAGATGTTGTCGCAAAAGTTGAGTTCTGCGACGGTGCAAAAGTCAGTTGCAAAATCGTCGCGACAAAGGCTCGGCAGCTCCCCGAAGTAGCCATTTCAGATTGCTTGCAGGTGCGGATAAAGTCCTTTATGCATCGGCACATGATCAAGTCCGCGCCCATCGCTGCAATCTAT
>NZ_JAMYQC010000088.1:0-4479 GCF_040320645.1 Mesorhizobium sp. M0633 | reverse complement strand
GGCTCATGCTGTGCTGCTAACTACGCTCGAAAGGACGACCTTAAGAGCGCAGCTTCGCTACCGGGCCATGCTCCCGCAAGGCGGCCCTCGCCGGAGGCGTACGACAGAACCGGCGATCATGGTACGCCGCGAGACCTCAAGCTCGCCATGCCGCGAACCTTGCGGTGTAAGGTTGCGAAGAAGATAAATTTTAGGACAGAGAACAGTCGGGCCGATCGATCGGCTCCAGTAGGTTGTGAGAGCGACGCGATGTGATGGCGAGACTGGTCAGGCCGGGAACAGGGACCCGTCGAATATCGGAGGCACCATAGCCTGATAGGCAGATGGGATCCAGTTCGCCGACCCATCAGGGCCAGCAGTCTCGAACGGCTGCATCAACAGGCCGGACAGAAGACTGCACCCGCCCAACGCGCCGTAACGTCCAATTACCTCTTGCATCGCGGGAGCCATCCACAGAGGACTTTCTGGGAGAAGGCGACGGCGCTGCATGCGGAGGACCACCGGCCGGCGGTCTGCCCGAACGCCGCGCTCGTGTCGGTAATGTCGAGGCTTCCTTCAGCGAATAGCGACCAACAGGAGAACTTTGACCGATCGCGGGTGCGAAGCCGCATTGGCATGTGAGCGCCCAAATAGACTGCCAAGCCACGCTCGAGACAGCGTGCAGATCTTTGCCCAATGGCCCGAGGTGATGGGCTGCCAAACTGTGACTCTCAAGCTCCCCTCCGAACCTCCGAAGACTGCACCAGAGGACTACGACCCGCTGCCTTCCTCTTAAACCGTCATCGCTCTGACAACACATTCTGCAATGCTCGGCGGATGTCGATGAGGCGGCTCATCACGCAAAGTAGGTATTCAGCAGGTCGGGAGGAACGAATGAACCCTGATGCTTTCCGCAGCCCAGTTTTCGTTAAGCGTGCAACGTACATCGTGCAAGAGATTGCCAGCCTGGCCGACGCTATCGATTTCCTCAACGAGTGGCCAGGAAACCGCAGAGACTTGATCCACGAAGCCGCCCTCAAGGCGTGCTATGATGCATACGACGAGCGAATACCTGTAAGCGCAGCGCGCAATGCCTTTTTCGGCTTTGCGAAACGGGCCGCTATATTGGAAGATGCAACCTCCGCGATGCAGTGGCTCGCTGCCTGCAAGTCGGGCAATGGAAAAGTGAAAGTGTAGGCGTACGCGAAATGTGCGAGACTGGCGCGGGTAGCACGCCAAGGAGGGCACTGTGTCGAGATTTCAAAGTTTGCCGAAAGCTAAAGCTCATCAAAATCGACAACAAAACGGCAATCTCGCGCAACCCCCATCATAAACCAGACCCACTGCACTCGGTCGCTAGTGCCAAGTGTCGCTTGGCAGTTAATGGGGCTCTGCCTCACTTTGTGTGGTTCATTCGCCGTTGGCGAGGATGCCGCTATGTGCGGGCATGCGAACGAAAACAAAATGGTCCCCCGGCCCAGGGGCTAAAATACGGGGTGTCGCGTTCACTGATGATGACAGTTGGCTTGGTTCCGCTGCCGGACCGGACGTTCGGCATTTGCCCCGATTGCGGACGACGGACCCGAAGTCGGCATGGCTGGTCCAACCGCAGCCTTCAGGATCTGCCGGTCCAGGGCAAGACCGTGACGGTGAAGCTTCGGTTGAGCCGCTGGCGGTGCGCACATCAGAAATGTGAACGACAAACATTCACCGACCGTCTGCCGACGATTGCTTCCCCTTATGCGCGCCGGACAAGGAGTCGCGGAGATTGTCGGTCTGCTCGGCCAGAACACCGGCGGCCGTCCCGGCGAGCGCTTGATGCGACGGCTCGGCATGCCGGTCTGCGACGACACTATCCTGCGGCAGCTGAAGCGAGATGCCGCGGTCGCTCACGGCAACTCCACCATTCGGGTCGTTGGCATCGATGACTGGAGCTGGCGGCGATCATGGCGCTACGGCACGATGATCGCATTCGGTTGTCGACACCGTGGATGACAGAAGCGTGGCGAGTGCGTCGCAATGGCTAGAGCGGCACCCTTCCGTCGAGATCGTGAGCCGAGACCGATGCGGGCTCTATGCGCAAGCTGTTCGCGAGGGTGCACCGCAAGCGCGCCAGGTGGCTGATCGGTTCCATCTCATGCAGAATCTGCGGGTCGCAATCGAGGAGCAGATGAGCCTTTCGGGCCGCGCCACGGGGCCTGCATTGCTGCCCGATAAGGGTATCGGGAGCGCGCAAGTCGATCTGATGCAGGATGATCCGCACGTTGACGCAACGCATCGGCGCCGGGTGCGCCACGCTCATCGACAATCGCGGCAGACGGTGTTCGAAATGGTTCACGCCTTGCGCAAGGAAGGGCTGTCCTGTTCCGAGATCGCCCGTCGTACCGGCTACGGCCGGCGCAGCATCGCCAAATGGCTGACTTTCGACACGCCACCCGACCGACGCAGGGCCGCGTCGAAGCCGACGTCACCCTTATATTTCGAGGCGTTTCTTAGCCAGTCCTGGAGAGACGGCAATCGCTGCGGACGACACCTGTTCCACGATATCAAACAGCGCGGCTACACGGGCAGTTTCTCGAATCTGGAGCGGCTTCTCGCAAGCTGGCGCCGCGCCGAGAGGCCGGGCAAGGACAGTGCGTCGCCTGCTTCGATCATACGCCATCAACCAGCCCGCGATGCTGTCCCCATCCAGGATCCGGCGACCGGCCATGTGATCTCGCCGGTAGTCGCCGCGGCCCTCTGCATGAAGGCCCGGGGTATGCTGACGATCAACCAGGCGAGAAAGGTCGACGTCCTGAAGCAGGGATCACATGAGTTTGCCACGATGCGCAGGCTTGCCATGCGCTTCCGCGGCATTTTGCGGGGCCTGTGAATTGGACAAGCTCGACACTTGGATCGAGGATGCCGTCAACTCCGGGCTCGTCGCCATCACGCGTTTCGCTCGGGTCCTACGCCGTGACGTTGACGCCGTTCGCAATGCCATTGAATTACCGTGGAGCAACGGCCAGGCGGAAGGGCAGATCAACCCGCCTGAAAAAGATCAAGCGTACGATGTACGGCAGAGCGGGCTCCGAACTCCTTAGAGCACGCATGCTGCCACTCAACCGCCCTGATCACCACACAAAGTGAGGAAGAACCTAATTAGCTTCTGTGGTTGCCGTCCGTCGCGCAAGTAGCTTCTGACCTTTTTGACGTGTGATCGAGTGCGGTCTTCTGTCAGGCCTTTGCTTACGGCACTTTCAAAAGCCGCGGGCCGGTATGGTGATCTGCGGAAGGGGTCCAAATCTGCCAAACGAGCTCTACGCCCTCAGTTAATTGCTGGTTTCCCGATCCAGATCTGTTCGATCATGCGCCCATTCAGGTCGTCGACTTCTCACACCTCCTTGCCAGTCCTGGTTATTCGCGGTGGTTTCTTGTCACGCCGCCATAGCCAGAGCCGGGTTTCGATAATCTTCCTGCTTCGTCAGCATGGCCCAGATGTTCCGAGCCATCTTGTTCGCCAGTGCGATCGCCACCAGCATGCGCGGTTTCTTCGCGAGCATCCGCGAAAGCCACGATCCTTGCGCTGGCGGTTTGCGGCTCGCCCAACTCACGCGGGACATTGCGCCGATGATCAGGAGCCTGCGGATATCGGCTTGGCCAGCCTTCGACACCCGGCCGAGCCTTTCTTTCCCGCCAGAAGAGAACTGTCGTGGAACGAGGCCGAGCCAAGCAGCAAAGTCCCGACCGCATCGGAAGCTCTCCATCGCTGGCGCGAAAGCCTCGACGGCCAGGGCGATCAGCGGCCCCACACCCGGCATGGTTTGAAGTCGGCGCGCGGTTTCGCTCTGCCGAGACAGGTCAGCGAGCTTCTTCGTCTTCTCCTCGACCCGGGCCGTCTTCTCGCCGATCTGGGCCAGAAGGTCGCGGCACTCCTCCCGCACAAGCTCGGGCAGATCGACTTCAGTATTCTCGACAAAGGCCTCAATGCGCTTGACGTGACCAATCCCCTGCGGAAGGACCTGCCCATATTCGTAGAGAACGGCGCGCAGAGCGTTCACCAGTTCCGTTCGCTGATGAACAATACGCTCCCGCGCCCGAAACAGAACCGCCCGCGCTTGCTGGTCAGCGGTCTTCGGCTCGACAAAGCGCATTTCAGGCTGACGGGCCGCAATGACAATTGCCTCGGCATCGGCCGCGTCATTCTTTTGTCGCTTCACGAACGGGCGCACATATTGCGGCGCGATCAGCTTGACTGCATGGCCCAGCTTGACCAGCTCGCGCGCCCAGTAATGGGCGCTGCCGCAGGCTTCCATGACGACAAGCGCCGGTGGCTGCTCTGACATGAATTGGAAGAACTGCCCGCGAGACAGTTTCTTGCGATACTTCACATCGCCTGTCATCGATGCCCCGTGAAGCTGGTCGGGTAGCAGCGGCGCATTGCTGCGCCGCCGCCCCCTAAGAACCGGACATGCGGATCACCCCGCATCCGGCTCAAGCCATTCTTCAGCACCATGGTGT
>NZ_JAMYQC010000087.1:0-4592 GCF_040320645.1 Mesorhizobium sp. M0633 | reverse complement strand
TTCGGAACGAATACGTTTGCCTGATGGGAGCGGTGTGAATCGAGAGGTTCACGCACCGTTCTGCGAGAGGCCGGCAGGTGAAATTCCTCCGGCCTACTCACCCGGGCCTCTCCACGAAGATGGCGCGCCTGCGCGGAAGAGCGCCGCGCGGCGAACGCTGCCGGGCTGGCGTGCCGCACGGGCATTGGAAGACCACCACCTTCACCGGAGCGCTGCGGCTGACCGGCATGACCGCCCCCTTCGTCTACGACGGCGCCATGAACGGCACTGTGTTCCTCGCCTATGTCAGCCAGGTGCTGGTTCCGACCCTCGAACGCGGCGACGTCGTCGTGATGGACAACTTGCCCGCCCACAAGGCGGCGGGCGTTCGCGACGCAATAGAAGCGGCGGGTGCGAGCCTGCTCTACCTGCCGCCCTACAGTCCCGACTTCAATCCGATCGAAAACGCCTTCGCCAAGCTGAAGGCGCTGATGCGCGCCAAGGCCGAGAGGACAATCGCCGCGCTCTGGGATACGGTCGGCGCGATCCTCGAACGCTTCACCCCTGACGAATGCGCCAACTACTTCAAGGCAGCCGGGTATGAACCAGATTGAACAGGACGTGCTCTAATTAACTGCCAAGCGACACACGTTTCGCGCGCGGATCTGCAGATCATCTTGCGGCGCGCGGCATTGATGCTCAGAAACGTCGCCGGCGTGCCGCTGGAACCGGCCACCGAGGACGCTCTCAACGCCATTGCTGCCGAAATGGAAATCGGCCGGGCGGACCTCATTCAGATCGTGCTGCGGGAGTGGCTGGAAACGAACGCCTATCTGCCCGTGCGCGAAATCGATGAGGAGAATGAAACCGACGGGAGCGCGTAAATGCAAACTTCCGCGATCACGCTATGCACGGCGAAGCTGCGACTCATCTATCGCTAAGGCGCGGCGGACCTGATGGCCTGTCGTATTCGTCGATGGCCATGGTTCGAGCGATAGGAACGCGGAACGCCTCCGTGGCGCCCCGAATGTCGTCATCATATACGGCTTGTACGCGTCCCCAACTGCCGCAGCTTTCATCGGCTGCGCACTTCGCCATCCGGACTTGAGACAGTGCCGGCTCTGCTTCGGTGCAACGTCCGCGATGGCGGCTCGATTCCTGGGCCAAGACTCCATTTTCGGGCGGCAATTCCAGCACCGACCTTGACCGAGTCATGCCGCATATCTGTTGGATGTCGCATCGTCGTAGCCCCGCTAAGCCGACCAGGCCTCCCGACCGCCGGATCGACAATGATGATCGCCTCTGGAGAATTGTTCTTGTTGTCGAGCGCGATGGTCTCCACCGTCTTGCCGTGCTCTATTTCCGCTCAGTCATGAGCAACGCCAGCCAGCCTGTCGACACTTTCGACGAGGTCCCGTGCCTTATCTGGATCGTGTGAAGGCTTTGTGGGTTCGCTCGGGCCGCGCCATCCCCAGCCTATCTTCCTTCACGCCCAACAGCGAAGCATCCAATGCTAATTCGTGAAGCGTCGAGAAAACAAAATTTGACTGGCAATCAAGTTTCTGTGGCGCGACCTTTCGTGGATGCGACAGCCAAACAGCCTGACTTCCCCACTGGGAATGCTTGCTGCCTCGACCTCTCTCCGGCCGGCCGAACGCCCTTTGCGGTGCCGGCCGACACGTTCCGTGCCGGTGCCGGAGCCGAGGAGAGCCCGAGGCCTTCACCATCATCAATCCGCTATATGGGCCATGCGCTCAACAACGCGCTGCAGGACACAGGACGTGCCGTCCCACAGGGATTATTGAATCCCGTTAGGATTTAAACGCCATATCCAATCGCAGCCATCCGCTGAACGCAGCTATCGCCGTCGACGCGAACATCGAACAGAACCGACCCTGCGTTTTTTCCGCAGCGTCAGCCACACGATCGCAGAACGGTCGATTGAGGTAACAGGCACAGCAATAATCGTGTTGGGGAACAACGGAGAACTTAGATGCGCGTCGGTAAACGGGGACACCGCCCTTTTGGTGGCGGAATTGGCTGCGTGGAATGCGTCTCCGCTGAGTGAGTGCGCATTTCGCAAAAAAGGGACAGTCGTTCCGCTAAATCGCGGACATATACTCGCCACTGAATTCGCAATCTGCCGGTTCGACTGGCAGGAAGAATGTGACTCGCGAAATCGTCCAGGGATAATTCCGAGATTCCTCATTTGGTCGCCATGAGATCGCGCTCCAGTTCCGCAATGCGCACGCACTTGCCGAGCGTCGTCCTGACGCAACGCCTTGATCCATCCTCGCCCGCCTAAGTCTTCCTGCCAGCACCCACCCGAAAGCCATGCGGATCAATCCACCGAGACCCTAATTTCCGGCAAGCCAAAACGCTTGTGGAAAAGAAGGGCGGCGCTCGGGAGGACGAATGAAGCGATAATACAAGGTCGTCCGTCCTATTGGCCATCTTCGGCTGTGATGTCATGCGCAATCTGTTTGAGGAGCGCTGCAAGGGCAGGGCATGCCGCGGACAAGCGAAGTAGCGCCGGCCAGGAGCGCAGTTGCGATGTGGGCATCGGGAGGGCGGCTGGTGTGTGGATAGTCAGCCCTGGCCTATTGCCGATTGCGCCAGCCGGCGCACTTTCGCAGCCATGGTGGCGGAGCATGTTGAATTGGCGTTGTTTGAGCAGTCACTCGGCAAAATCGAAGGCCTGCATCGGCCGTTCTGTGATCGTGTGGCTGACGCTGCGGAGAAAACCGCAGGATCGGTTCTTTTCGATGTTCGTGTCGACGGCGATATCTGCGTGCAGCGGATGGCCGCGATTGGATATGGCGTCACCGGCACAGCAATAATCGTGATGGACAAGACGGACAACTTAGATGCGCATCTGTAAACGGGGACACCGCCCTTTTGGTGGCAGAATTGGCTGCCTGGGATGCGTCTCCGCTGCGTGAGCAAGCGAGGGTTGACCACCGCGGAACGGCCATCATCCTGCTAGCCAAGCTTCGGAGCTCTGGTCACTTCGCCCGGTTCTAGCCGGCTGAGCGCCGCTTCCTACCTTGCGGGCTAAGCAGATGGCGCGGCGGCGATGAGGCACCAGCGCGCGAATCCCCGCCAGCAGCAGCCGCTCCGCAGTGAGACCCAGCTTCGTTCCCGTCATCAAACTGCTCACGTTGAACGCCGGCGCGACTGGCTCCGGGCGGAGATCGATCCGAACTACCCTGGCATCGCCTTCGGCCTTGCGACCGGGCTTGCTGCTCGCAGAAGCAGCGTCAGTCTTCGGTGCGCGAGTAGTCGGGCTTCAAGACGGTCAAGCGCTATCGGCGTCTGCCACCGAAGACTTCCGGCGTGGTGCGTGTACGGCGGAGGCTGAAATCTCAGGGATGAAAGGACCCAGCAGCCAATGCAGGGCGGTGTCCCATCAGATTCCATGACATGAATTGTCATCGACGTGCTTTCATGATTGCTGGGGTCTATGTCACGTCGTCGCTTGCTACCCGAAAAGAATTTCCCGGGCTACGCATACCTGCCTGGGAAACATCCGCATCCGGTTCGCGACCCGCTGGGTCACAGTTACCAAAGCGACCCGGTGACCGTTGTTGCCGTCGAGGAATCACTCAGCTCAAACGGGTTCCGATGGGGTATCGACCTTTTCAATCACGGCTATTACTGGGAAGCCCATGAGGCTTGGGAGCCTCTTTGGCACGCTGCGAAACAAAGCACTCAGCATCGCCTTTTCTTCAAGGGATTGATCCTGTTGGCGGCGGCCGGGGTGAAAATCCGCGAGGGAAAGCGGGTCGCTGCCGCGCGCCATGCGGCGAGAGCTGCAGCGCTTTTTCGTCGGGTGGCGCCTCTGCCGAGCCGGCCCTTTGAGGCCGCACTCGGAATGACACCTGCCGCGCTCGCGGTACACGCCGAAACGGCCACAACTTTCCCGGCTGTTTTGCGAGAGCCGATGCCTGGCCAGCCTGAGCCCGTTTTCTATTTCATTCTCGCCCCTAAATCCGAGGGCGTCTGACAGGCAAGTGCACTGCCGGCCCGTCATGGACAGTTCGATGAGGGCAGCTTCAATCCTGGTGCGGTTGACCTACGGCACAGCCCGGCGCTGGCGGAGCACCCATGGCAGGCGCCGCTTCCATCGTTCACCTCTCGGCAAAGCAACATTTTTCTCCCACCGCTTTTTCTGGCGGGTCCGTCTGTCTTAGTCGGTGGGTTCGATGCCTTCGGAACCGGCGCTTTCTCAACCGTCGGCTGCTTAGGAAGCGATCCGTCGGGAATGGTCACGTCCTTGGCATCGGGGACCCCCTCACCAACGGCGGCCATGGGCCGAGAACGGATATCTTCAGCGATCTCACCTTCAGTCTTCGCTTCCGCGATATCGTTCGCGATGGCGGCCAGGTCGATGCCGCCCCAGATTGACTGTGGCCGCTTCATGAGCCCACGCTTCTGTTTGATCTCGACGACAAAAGGTCGCTGCTGCTTCATAGTGCTCTCGGCGGATTTGGGGAGTGCGAATGTCGTCTAGCAGGCTGTTGAAAAAGGCCCTCGCCACCGGACCGCAGCAATGATTCACTGGCTCCGAAGGGATTCGGAGGTGACGAGTTCGCGGCGGCGACGATCGAACT
>NZ_JAMYQC010000086.1:0-4778 GCF_040320645.1 Mesorhizobium sp. M0633 | reverse complement strand
TCTGGCCGTTCTGCCACGAACGACATTTTGTTGGTGTCTGTCAGTTCCGCCGCAATCCGCTGCAGCGTGTGATCTTCATCCGAAATGCGGGCCGCGGTCTCGGATGCCGAAGCGCCGTTCGAATGCTTCGGAAGCCGCCTGGGCGAGTAGAGTCCGACCTCCGCCGCGACTGATTTCAGTGAAATGCCGCGCGAGAGCAACACGGGCGCCGCATCCAGCCTGGCCGCGTCGACGCGATGGAAGGTCCACTTCATACTGCGTTTGTCGATACGGTCACTTAATGTACCATCGAGCCCGCGCGGTTCGGAACTACGCCAAATCCTCAGCGTGGATTGGGAGGGCAGTCATGGCATCGCAATGTTGGATCAATCTTGGCGCCGATGGCAGGTTCGCGGCGAGCGGAAAATTATCGAGCACGCCCGCCGATGTCGATCACCTGCTAGGCGATGCGTTGGGCGACGCCTCACAGCTCGTACTCTACTTTCATGGGGGGCTGGTAAACGAGGCGTCCGGGCTCATAAGCGCGGAACGGATGTCGGGTAATTACGGATCGACGGCAGCCTCGGTAGGGATTATTTGGGAGACGGGTCTTGCCGAAACGTTCCGCGATAACCTTCTGTCAATCACGGAAACCAAGGTCTTCAAGAAGGCGCTTTCTTGGGTGCTAGCCAAGGCAGGTGTCGGCGATGACGGCGGAGCCAAGGGCATAGGTGGTGGCCCACTCGCTGCCGCAGAAATCGAAGCCATGCTTGAGACACCGGAGGGTGCAAGGGCGCTTGATGGCGCACTTGCAGCCCAGGCCGATGCCGCCCAATTGGCCGCGAGTGCAAAAAGCAGCGGACTTGATGACCTCGACGCGGAGGCGATCGCTAGCGACCTTGAATATGATTTTGCGGCCGACCCTTCGTTACCTGATCTGATCGATTTGGCAGTGCTTGGGTCTGATCCGATTCGCCGCAAACTGGACCTCGAGGACGGTGCGAGAGGCGCGACTATTACTGGCGTTGCTTTGTTCATCGGTAAGGTCGTCGTTGCCGTGATCCGCCGCTACCGCAGCGAGACGGCGCATGATGTTCTTCCAACCGCAGTGGAGGAGTTGCTGCGCGCTGCCTATCTTGGCGACGTTGGAAAGTTCGCCTGGGACGCAATGAAGGCAAAAGCGCAGCGGATGTGGACCGACGATGGGGCAACGCCCGGCGTGAACGGCCACGGTGGGGGATATATGCTGCGGCGGCTCGAAGCGCTGCAGGCGGCCCGGCCGGAAATGATCATCGATGTCGTGGGCCACAGCGCTGGATCGATCGCTATCTGTGAGATGCTGGCAGCGATCGAAGCTGACCGGCGCACAATCCGGTTGCGCAATATCCTTTTCCTGGCGCCCGCCGTCCGTCTGGACCTTTTCGCCCGTTGGATTCCTCGCGGGCCGCAGATTTTCAAACGCTTCCAAATGTTCACGATGACCGATGCCGCGGAAAAGCAGGATCGTATCGCCGGCCCGATCTATCCTCGATCGCTCCTCTACATGGTCTCTGGTTGCTTCGAGGATCGCCCCGATGCGGCCATTGTCGGCATGGATCGTTACCTTCGACGCGCGGCGACCTCAGCCGGACGTGACTATGACGATGTGCGCCTTTGGTTGCAGGAGGGTAACCGGCTTGCTTATTCTCCAAGCCCCGCCCGTACCGCGCAGGGCCTCCAAACGAATTCCCTTCACCACGGCAGTTTCGACGACGATCCGGCTACCCTTGCTAGCCTCCGCTTCATAGTGGGAGCAACACCATGACCCACGCACCGGACGACTATGCCTTGGTTATTGGCGTCAACGATTATCCGGAGTGGAACAAGGGCGCGAAATCGCTCAAGGGTTCGGTCAAGGACGCGACTGATTTTCGCGATTGGCTAATTCATAAGGACGGCGGCGGCCTCGCGCCGGAGAATGCAAAGCTCGTCGTTTCGACTGTTGAGCCACTAGGCCCGCGGCAATGGATGATCGACGATGCCTTTCGCGCGATCCGTAATCAGTCCGAGGGAAAGTTGCGGCGGCGCTTTTATTTTTATTTCACTGGGCACGGCCATAGCCGTGCCGGTTCGTGGCAGCAACAGTCGCTCTGTCTCGCGAACTGGTCACCACTCGATGCTGGCGCTGCTCTTCATTTGGAAAGCTACATAAAGGCCTCGATTGGCTGTTTGAAATTTTCAGAAAGCGTCTTTTTTCTCGACTGCTGCCGCGTTCGAGCCGTGGTTCCGCTGGGGCAGCAAAGCGAGTTGGAGTGCGGGGACCCGGACGCAAGACACCGCTATTCCGCGATTCTCTTTGGGAGCGATCAGTACGAGCCCACATTTGAAGGAGAGGTCAATGAGGAGATTCGGGGTTACTTTACCGCCGGTCTGCTGACAGTGCTCAAACAGGGGACGATCGAACTTAGCGACCTCCTCGACCGACTGAGGATCATAGTCCCGGATCTTGCAAGACCCAAAGAGCAGACAGTTCGAGCAGTCCCCGCAGACACAAAGATTTATCTTGGTCCTCCAGATCGCAAACCACTGCTGGAGAAATATGCTGACGGCGGGAAAGGAGTCGGCACGCAGGTTTCAATCTCGGTGAAGAGCAACCTGACCGGCAGCAACACTGAGCAGGACGCGCCCACACCCCGGCCCGGCGACATTAGCATAATTCGCGACGATTTTCTTATCGCTCGCGGCGTTGGTTCTGTCAGCAAGCAGCTTATTCCGGGACATTATCAGGTCCGCATTGATCATGCGGAGGCATCTATCACTTACGACATTGATGTGGGCGATCAACCGGTTGAGCAGCAGTTCGACCTTCCCCGACGCGCTTCTGCGACTCTGCTATCCAGCACAATAGACAAGCACGAGTGGCTGACCGATCCGGTAGTCGATGCAAGCAAATGGGATGCTTCGCAGGGCGGCCAGGCTATTTTCGTTTCTGTGCGTTCGCGGCAGCCGGGCGATGCGACGCCGATGGCAAGATCGCTATCGCTGTCGCTAAACAACCGAGGCAAGAATATCGCCATCTACGAGGGAAACTCACTGCATCTCGTGGAGCCGGGGACCTCTGACCTGCTTTACTTTGGCTCTGAAGGAGACATTTCAATCCTGCCGATCCCCATCGCGAAAGGGTGGGACACACACGTATTTATTCTGACTTATGAGGGTCGCCCCCAGCTTCCGACCGCTTCTATATCTATGCGGCCTTCTGGGGTCGGCTTCGATCCGTCCGATGCGTTGATTGATGCCTACGAACGGGGCATTGCAGACCTTGTGACCGGCGGCCCTGGACCTGACCCTGAAACTCTCGACTATTTGCTCTGGGGCAAATATCGAAACCCACTGTTCGGCTTGCTAGGCGCGCACTTTTTGATTCGCAAGCTTCGACGCGATCCCAAACCGGATCCCAACGATCTCCAACGTCTCGCGATCGTGGTCGAAAATTTGGGTGAGCTGCTTGGTGCGGATGCGCCCGACGTCGTTGCTCTGCGCCTTTGGAGGCAACTGATCTCCAAAGAGTGGCCGAGGGAACCTTTAGCTGGGCACTTGCCGCTGTTCAATGTCGGTTTCCAAGCTTTCATAGAGGCGACGGCATCGTCTGACGCAGCGATGGACAGCAGGCTCGACGACGTCGCGCTTGGCCTCGACGGGAATTCGCCATGGACGTTGTGGCGGCCTGCAAGGACCAGCAGCGTGTCCGCGAGTTGGAGCCTCTATCCGACACCACACACTACGTTCCATTTGGAAAGCGAATCGATTGGCAGGCTGAAAGCGATCGAGAAACTGTGGCGCAGAGATGGCTTTGTAGTGGAATCGACGCAGGCTGGCAGCTTGCGCAAGCTTCGGGCAATACGCCCGGAAGGTCACCGTCCCCGAAATTTCGATGCCGCCAGTCAGGCCAACACAATTCTCAGCATTCCTGACTGGGTGGTGAGTTACATGCGTGAGGCAGTTAAACAGAGCACGCGAACAGGCGGTGCGCTTGATCTTAGCCGGCTAGTCCGTCGCACTATGTTGCCGATGAATGTCCTCGTGGCAGCGAAGTCTCTGGCGGAACAGTCTGAAGACGACGGTGGGGTGGTGGAGCCTATTCGAAGCTTCGGCACCGCCCCGCCTGTCGATTAGGAGGAAGCTTCTCCGCACTGGTTATGCCACGACATTTTCGTGAGGAAACAGAAAAGATCACGCCGACAAGGATGAGGATGACGGCGAAATGTCTGCCTGAGCCGCATGAGTGCTGATCGCCCATCGCGAGCGCTTGTGGCGCCGGCTCAGCGAAATCCGGCTTGCTCCGAAATTTTGCTACAGACTTGCACGCACCCGGCCCCCGCATGAGACAACCGTTTTGGGGGAACGGGCGGCATCGATCTAAACCACGAAGCCCCCCATTAACCAAACTGCGGCACCAGCGAACAAAAAAAGCGGCCAACCGCGCAAGAGCTTGGCATTCCGGGGCAAGTCGCTGCGGGACAGTTGACTACACGGCTGTTAGCACCAAACGTACAGGAACCGGCGTCACACCAAGCAAAGCGCGAGGTTGTGAGCCAACCCTTGCTCTGGTTTTAGCTCTGGTTTTAGCTCTGGTTTTAGCTCTTATTAAACAGCTAAGTCATTGAAATCATTAGCATCCTATTGCCAGCGAAGGTCTCCCTCTCCGCCACTTCGGAGTTGTGTGCGTCAAGTTCTGCAAAATGGCGTGGCATTGCGGTGACGTCGGCGTGTCCGCCGCGCAGCTCCCGTGTTTAGCGGAGCGGCGGACACATGACGGT
>NZ_JAMYQC010000085.1:0-4923 GCF_040320645.1 Mesorhizobium sp. M0633 | reverse complement strand
CCAGAATCCAGCCTGGCCTCGCATCCAACGCCTCCGTGCAAATCACCAGGCGAAGTGAATCAAAATGCGGTCTCGATTGCCAGGTTTTTCGAGGTGTCCAGTTGGTTTATATCGAGGCGTGGGTGCGGCGCGATCATCCGTCGCGCCGCATTCGGACGATTGTAAACAAAGCGCTGGCCGCGTCGGGCGCGGGAGTTGACCGCTGTATTCGTCGATGGGGCGGCCTGGGACCATTCTGCCGCCGCCTACAATCTGGTGCGACTGCCGAAGCTGCTGACCGCGCCCGCAGGCTGCCAACTGATCGGCCGCTAGCGGATCATCGAAGCCAATCTGTGGGATCGCGGCTACCTGAACCTCGCCGGACCCGCAACCATCACCATCGGACCCTCCGACAACGGCGAGATCGCCTTTGGCGCCCTGCAAGCCGGCCTCGATCTGAGCTACAGCCCGTCGATAGTTCACTTCACATGGGGCGGATGTGACGAGATAGACTAAGGCACAGGCGATGGCCATGCGGAATTGCTCGACGATGGCTCGATCGAGATCACATTCGCCTACCACAACAGCGACGAAGCCATCCTCAAGGCAATACGGCAGACTTCTTCAACAGCCTGCGCTAGTCCCGCCGCGGCGGCCTGCAACCCTTCGCTTGCGCTTCAGATCCCGGGCGACCAGCGCAAAGTCCGGTTCGTCCAGGTCGCGTGGCGTGCGACCGGCAAAGCCCAACAGGGCCGCTCAAGCATCGCGTTGTCGGGGCCCGGCGGCACGTCGAGCTGGAAACGGACCCGTTGCCACGATAACCGCGATTCTGGATGATCTTCTTCTGAAGCACGCCGCGGGGTAATGTAGCTGCGCATTTCGCAAAAGCCGGACAGTGATTCCGCTAAGTCGCGGACAGCTGTTTCATTAAGTCGCGGACAGTTTGGCGGTGTCGGTTCTCGGGTGCCTTGTTGCGTTCATGGATGATTGATTTCGCCGTTTTCGGCGCCGGTCAAGAGGGGCGCGGCTTTTTGCTTTCGCATGCTGTCGCCCTGGAGCACGATGCGGTGGGCGTTGTGGACGATCCTGTCGAGAATGGCGTCGGCGACGGTGGGGTCGGCAATCAGGTCATGCCATTTGGCCACGGGGGCCTGGGCGGTGATCAGGGTGGATTTGCGCCGATAGCGTTCCTCGACGATTTCGAACAGATGGAAGCGCTGCTGGTCGGTGAGGCTGTGGGTTCCAAAGTCGTCGAGGATGAGCAGTTGCGCGCGGGTGAGTTTGTCGATGAGGCGCGGGAAGCGGCCATCTAGGCGGGCGAGCGCCAGATCCTCGAACAGGCGCGGCACGCGCACATAGAGCACGGAATGGTCAAGCCGTGCCGCTTGCCGACCGAAGGCGCAGGCCAGCCATGACTTGCCGGTGCCGGTTTGGCCGGTGACGATCAGGTTCTCATGCGCCTTCAGCCATTCACCTTGGGCGAGCGCCATGGTGCTGCGCCGGTTGAGCCCGCGCGTCGCGGCAAAATCGATGTCCTCGATGCAGGCTTCGGGAAAGCGCAGCCTGGCTGAGGCGAGCCGGTTCTTGACACGCTTGTCGGCACGCATGGCGACCTCGCGGTCGAGCATCAGGCCGAGCCACTCGTCGCGGCTGAGCTCATTGGCGTTGTTCTGTTCGGCCAGCTCGCGCCAGGCGGTGGCCATGCCGGCCAGGCCGAGGGTTTGCATCTGGTCGAGGGTGGGATTTGTCAGCATTCTTTCTTCCTTTCCTTACTGGTAATAGGTGCTGCCGCGGATGTTGGTGTGCGGCGGTGTCGGCTTTGCCGGCTCGGTCTGCGGTCTTGCCTGGTCGAGGCCGGATTTGAGGATGGCGGTGACGGAGGAGTAGGCGATCGCGTTGATCAGCAGCGCCCGCTCGCAGGCGGCATCGAGACGCTCCGGTCCATAACGTGGAGCCAGCGACAGAATGCCCATGGCCGAGCGGTATCCCTGTTCCGGATGCGGCCGGTCGCGCATCATGCGCTCGACCAGGATGGCGGCGTTGGGGCCGATCCTGGCCGCCCGGCCAATTAGGCTGGCCGGCGTCGTGTTGGCGTAGCGCTGATGCGCCTTGGGCATGTGTTCATTGACGGTGACATGGCCGGAACGCTGCGAGCGACGGACATGGCAGGCGACGCGCTGGTGATCGGGGAAGATCTCGACCACCCGGTGGGTGAGCCGCACCTCGACGGTGCGTCCGATCAGCCGGTGCGGCACCGAGTAGAAGGTCTTGTCGATCTCGACATGGTAATCGGGATGCACCTTCGCCGATTTCCACTCGGCATATTCGAACGGCGTCGCCGGCAGCGGCCTCAAGGCCACCCGCTCGATTTCCTCGAACAGTTCGCGGCGGCTTTTGCCGACATGGCGCATCGGCCGGTTGTTCAGCTCCTCGAGCAGCTCGGCGATCGCCGCATTGAGCTCAGCCAGCGAGAAGAAAGAGCGATTCCGGAGCCGGGCCAGAATCCAGCGCTCGACGATCAGCACCGCGCCTTCGACCTTGGCCTTGTCGCGCGGCTTTCGGCTGCGGGTCGGCAAGATGGTGGTGTCGTAATGCTCGGCCATCGCCGCAAAGGTCGTGTTCAGCGTCGGCTCGAACCACAACGCCTTGGCCACACCAGCCTTCAGGTTGTCGCAGACGATCGCCTTGGTGACTCCGCCGAAGAAGGCAAGCGCCCGCATCTGGCCGTCGATCCAGTCGGGCAGCTTCTGGCTGGAGCTGGCAAAGGCGAAGGTCAGATTGGAGGCGCCCAGCACCGCGACAAAGATCTGGGCGGCGTGGATGACGCCGGTAGCAGGATCGATGATCGGCACCGTCTGCCCGGCATAGTCGGTTTGCATCACCGCGCCCGCCGCATGCCGATTGCGGAACGTTGCGCTCGTTCGGCGCTCGAAAGCGGCGAAGTGCTCGCAGAACCAGGTGTAGCCGTAACCGTCGGGATGGGCAGCGCGATACTCCTGCCACAACAGCGTCAGCGTCACGCCCTTGCGCTTCAGCTCCCGGACGATCAGCGCCCAGTCGGGCTCACTCAGATCCTGTGGCGGCCGGCCCATCCGGCGGAACAGAAGCCGCTCGAGCGCGGCATCGTCGTCGTAGCCGGGCGGCAACGGCCAACGCGAAAGCCCCGCCTCGCTCGCGCGTAACAGATAGGTCGAAACCGTCGTCTTGCTGATCTTCAGCCGTTCCGATACCGCACGCACCGAAAGGCCATGCTCATGCGTCAGGCGCAAGATCGCCCGAATGTCCTTCACCGTCGTCTGTCTCGTTTGCTTCCGTCTTGGCATGGGCCCCTCGCAACGTCATCGTGAGAGGTCAAAATGCCAGAACGGCGCAGCCGAGAACCGACCGTCAAATCCGCCCCGGAAACTGTCCGGGACTTAGCGGAAATGCTGTCCGCGACTTACTGAAATCACTGTCCGGGACTTAGTGAAATCGGCGTCCGGGACTTACCGAAACACGCAATGTAGCCTAATTTGGTCTCGTTGGCATCGGAGCCCGACGTCCCGGAGAAGACGTTGCTCCTTGCCGGGAGCATTTCCCGAGAGGCCTGACAAGATGGCCAGTTCATCGGTCGTTGGGCGGCAAAACAGTGAAAAGGCAGGACGATACGCCTGACGCGACGCTGTTAGGGAACCCCGCGGTATCGACATAATCCAGGAAGTCAAAATGGCAAAATATTGCAAACGTTTAAAACCTTATTTCCAAAGGTTAACCTCCCGAAAAGTACGTTAAGTCTAAATTCAACCCAAATTAACGTTACGTGTTGGGTTGAGGTGATAGAGCTTTAGCGATGCCGATTGAAGGCGGCGCGCAGAGCCGCAGTCCTACAGCCGGCAGCTTTGTGCGACCAGTCAGGACATCCGACACAAATGGCTGCGGAGGAGAGCTATGGAACTTCCGCAGAGGATTGCAGTCTCACAACTTCGAGGGTCGACAACCAGAGCGTCCGGCCAGTTTTCTTTGGTCCCGCCGATACATTTTCCGGACGCAGCTAGGGAGGCGTTTGCGGTCGAGTTCGGCCGATTTCTCGACCAGACTGATGGCGTCGCTCAACCCGAGCAGTTGTTCGACCTGTTATCTGCCTTTGCGCTGAAATTCGCGTGCCCGTGGATCGCCTATGGTTCTCTTACACCCGATGGAAGCTTTTTGAAGTCGGTCCGACGCGAATCGGCGATCATGCTGAATTATCCTGATGAATGGCGGCAGCGCTATGTCGAAATGGGTTATGGCAGGATTGACCCCATCATCAAGGCGAGTCTAAAGCGGGCAGGCGCCTTTCGATGGAGCGAGGTGCACAACGACGCAAGTACGACCGAGGACGAACGGCGCGTTTTGGACGAGGCTGCGACGTTCGGCTTAAGGTCAGGCATCAGCGTTCCATTGCGTGGCCCCAATGACAGCTTAGCGATCATGAGCTTTGCTCGACCTTGGAACCGCGAATTCCCAAATAAAACAATCAGCTACTTGCAACTTGCCGCGGTTCATTTCCACCTGAGGGCCGCGAAGTTCGAGAATCCGAATGGCGTCGGGGAAGTTCCTAAACTTTCTGTACGAGAGAGGGAGTGCATTCTGTGGGTGACGAGAGGGAAATCCTCTTGGGAAACAGGAAAGATTCTGGGAATTTCTGTAAACACTGTCAATTTCCACATAAAAAATGTGATGCGGAAGTTGAACACTGTCAGCAGAACGGCTGCCGCTATAAAAGCAGTAAACTTGCGAATTGTCGAGTTGTAGGGGTCGTTTGTTGCATCAAGCCGGTATGAAGCCGTCGCCCAAGTGAAATGCGGGTTGTTGGCCACACTTGACCTGCCACTGAGAATTACCTCCATCTGAGATTAGAGTCCGGGCCTTGATTGAAGGACGGACTGATGAAGAGAAAGCGGTTTACGGAAGAGCAGATCATCG
>NZ_JAMYQC010000084.1:0-4975 GCF_040320645.1 Mesorhizobium sp. M0633 | reverse complement strand
CAGGTGACATTGGCGGCGATCGCCTTCAACATGCGCCGATGGGCCGCCATCACGGGATAGGTGCGCCCGCAGCCCGGCCGCCCGGGCCGAAACCGCCGCCGAACCCCAAACAAGGGAGCGGAGCTCACAAATACGAGCGAAATCCCTGCGATCCCGCCCCATCCAAACATCCCCGGTTACTGCGCAACAGGCCCACAGGGGGAGAAGGGAGAGCCGCGCCAAGCCTTCAACGCTGGCAAGACAAGCCGCGCACCCTGGAGTGAACAAGAGCTTGAGGCTTAGCAGAAGCAGCGTCTCTGCCCAACCCGGATATTTATGCGCCGGCTAACTACCTACTCCCGCTTCAGCCTTCGACAAAGCTCGTCGAGCTGCTCCAGCGTCCGGTAGGCGACGCTGATCACGCCGCCGCGCTGGTTGTGCTCGATCGTGACGATCATGCCGATCGTGCTGGTCATCAGCCGCTCCAGCGCCAGTGTGTCGGCATCCTTTTGCGGCGGTGCGGCGGGCTGGCGCTTTGCCGCCGGCGCGCCGACCGGCAGCTGCGCCAAGGCTTCGGCCTGGCGCACCGAAAGCCCCTCGTCGATGATCCGCTTGGCAAGCCCGGCCGGGTCGTCGGCCGTCACCAGGGTGCGGGCGTGGCCGGCCGAGAGCGCGCCGTCGACCAGCATGTCGCGAATGACGTCGGGCAGCTTCAGCAGCCTCAGCGTATTGGCGACATGGCTGCGGCTCTTGCCGATCACCTGGCCGAGATCGGCTTGGGTATAGCCGTGGTCGTCGATCAGCTGCTGGTAGCCCAGCGCCTCCTCGACCGGGTTGAGGTCGGTGCGCTGGACGTTTTCGATGATCGCCAGTTCGAGCGCCGTGCGATCGTTGACGTCACGTACGATGATCGGGATTTCGGTCAGCCCGGCGCGTTGCGCCGCGCGCCAACGACGCTCGCCGGCGATGATCTCGTAGCGGCCCGTTTGGGTTTTCGACGGCCGCGCCACCACCGGCTGCACCACGCCATGTTCGCGGATCGACTGGGCGAGGTCGGTCAGGTCGGCGTCGCCAAAATGCCGGCGCGGGTTCTTCGGGTTGGGGCTGAGGAACTCGATCGGCACCTTGCCGTCGGCCGCCAGCCCGGGCTTTTCCGGAGCCGCCGGGCGATCGATTTCGCCGATCAGCGCCGCCAGTCCCCGTCCCAGTCTTTTTCTCGAAGGGTCTTCGTTCATCGTCCGTCCAAATCGTTTCGGTATCGAATCGCTTGTTGGTTACTGCTAGGCGACACGCAATTTGCGCTCGCGGCGGATGACTTCCGAAGCAAGCTGCAGATAGGCCTGGCTGCCCGAGCATTTTAGGTCGTAGAGAATCGCCGGCTTGCCATAGGACGGCGCCTCGGAAACGCGGACATTGCGCGGGATGACGGTTTCATAGACCTTGTCGCCCATATGCGCCCGCACATCCTGCACCACCTGGTTGGCGAGATTGTTGCGCCCGTCGAACATGGTCAGCACGATGCCCTGGATCGTCAGGTCGGGGTTGATCGAGCGGCGCACCTGCTCGACCGTCTCCAAAAGCTGGCTCAGGCCCTCCAGCGCGAAGAACTCGCACTGCAGCGGCACCAGCACCGAATCGGCCGCAGCCATCGAATTCAGTGTCAGCAGGTTGAGCGACGGCGGGCAGTCGATCAGCACATAGCCGAAGTTGGCCGAGCGCTCGGCCGAAGCCCGCAGCGCGTTGCGCAGCCGCAGCACCCGATCCGGCGCCGAGGCGATTTCCATCTCGATGCCGAGCAGGTCGAGCGTCGACGGCACGATCGACAGGCCAGGCACCGCCGTCGGGATCGCCGCCGCTTCGAGATCCAGCTCGCCGGTCAGCACATCATAGGACGAGACGCTGCGGTCGCGCCGGTCGATGCCAAGCCCGGTGCTGGCATTGCCCTGCGGGTCGAGATCGACGATCAGCACCTGTTCGCCTATGGCCGCCAGCGCGGTGGCCAGATTGATGGCCGTCGTCGTCTTGCCGACGCCGCCCTTCTGGTTGGCGACGGTGATGATTCGGGGGCCGTTCTTCATCATGGGTCTATGCCAGAAATTCATTTGGGTCGCCGGTCACAAGCCAGGGTGCTGTCGCAAGTCGGATACTTCGAGAATGACGCCCTGCGCGTCGGTTGCACTGGCATGTTCTACCAGATCGAAAGACCATCGTTGAGCGCTTTCTGCCAATTCGGCGCGGTAATCCCGGCCTTTGTGAAACAGGCCGCGCGACCCCTTGGTCAGCCACGGTGCCGCCAGGTTGAGCAAAGCCGGCAGCGAGGCGAGTGCCCTGGCTGTGACGATTTGCGGTGCTGGAACAAGAGGATAGCTGTCGTCGATGCGGCGCGCGATAACCTTGGCGGGCAGGCTGAACTGTCCGATGACCGCTTGCAGGAACGATGCTTTTTTCCGGTTGCTTTCAACCAGGTCGATACCGGCGCCGTCCCGCTCGGCAAGCAAAAAGGCCAGCACAAGGCCCGGAAACCCACCGCCGGAGCCGAGATCGACCCAGCGCTTCGCCCCTGGTTTGATTCGCGCCAGCTGCGCGCTGTCGAGGATGTGGCGGCGCCAGACATCGTCCTGCGTCGATTGCGCGGCCAGATTGATCCGGCGGTTCCATTTCTGGAAGACGGCCTCGAACTCGACCAGGCGATCGAATGTTTCACGTGAAACCGGGCCCGCTGCCGTCTGCAGGTTTGCCCAGGACGCAGCGCTCACGCGACCTGCTTTCGCGCGGCCGCCTCGGCATTGCGGACATGGGCGACAATAATCGCCAGCGCCGCCGGCGTCATGCCTTCCATGCGTTGCGCATCGGCAATCGAGCGCGGCTGGCGTGCCAGCATCTTCTGCTTCAACTCGTTCGACAGGCCGGGAACAGAAGCAAAGTCGAGCGACTCGGGAATAAGCCTGCTCTCCTCATGCCTGATCTGCGAAACATCGGCCTGCTGGCGGTCGAGATAGACAGAATATTTGGCTTCCGTTTCAAGACGTTCGGCCGTTTTGCTGTCGATCGCCGCGAAAGCCGGCTCGACCCGCGCCAGCCAAGCGATGTCGACGCCGGGATAGGCCAGCAACTCATAGGCCGAGCGACGGACGCCGTCCCGGTTGATTTCGAGCCCATGGCGCGCTGCCTCATTGGGGGTCATGGTGGTGCCGAGGGCGAGCTGTCGCGCCTTCTCAAGGTCTTGCATACCATTGTTGAACCGCTGCATCCGCTCCGGCGAGGCAATCCCCAGCCTTATCGCCAGTGGCGTCAGCCGCTCATCGGCGTTGTCGGCTCGCAGCGAAAGCCGGAACTCGGCCCGCGAGGTGAACATGCGGTACGGCTCGGCGATGCCGCGGCTGGTCAAATCGTCGACCATCACGCCGATATAGGCTTCGGTGCGGCTCAGCACGATTTCTTCGCTCGCCGACGCCTTGCGCGCTGCATTCAAGCCGGCAAGCAGCCCTTGCGCGCCGGCCTCCTCGTAGCCGGTGGTGCCGTTGATCTGGCCGGCGAGGAAAAGGCCGGCGATCCGCCTGGTTTCCAGCGTTGGCTTGAGCTCGCGTGGATCGACATGGTCATACTCGATGGCATAGCCCGGCTGCAGCATGGTTGCCCGCTCCAGCCCCGGAATGGTCTTCAGGATGTCGAGTTGCACATCCTCGGGCAGCGAGGTCGAAATGCCGTTCGGGTACACCGTGTCGTCGTCCAGCCCTTCCGGCTCCAGAAAGATCTGGTGGCCTTCGCGGTCGCCGAACTTGACGATCTTGTCTTCGATCGACGGGCAATAACGCGGCCCGACGCCTTCGATCGACCCCGAATACATGGCCGAGCGGCCGAGATTGGCGCGAATCAGCTCGTGCGTTGCATTGGTCGTTCGGGTAATGCCGCAATGGATCTGCGGATTTTCGATGCGATCGGTCAGCAGCGAGAACGGCACGGGGTCCTCGTCCGCCGCCTGGCTCTCCAGTGACGCCCAATCGATCGTCCTGCCGTCCAGCCGCGGCGGCGTGCCGGTCTTCAGCCGCCCGAGCCTGAAGCCGGCGCGGCTCATCGTCGCCGACAGGCTGATGCTCGCCTGCTCGTTCATGCGGCCGGCGACGATCTTCTTTTCGCCGATATGGATCAGCCCGCGCAAAAAAGTGCCGGTCGTCAGCACCACGGCGCCGCAGGCGAACCTGCTCCCATCCGCCAATAGCACCGCCGCGATGCGTCCGTCGTCGATTTCCCCGTTGTTGATTTCGAAATCCAGCACCTCGCCTTCGATGACATCGAGGCCGGCCTGCTGGCGGATTGCCGCCTGCATGGCGAGGCGATAGAGTTTTCGGTCGGCCTGCGTTCGCGGACCACGCACCGCTGGCCCCTTGCGGCGGTTGAGCAGGCGGAACTGGATGCCGGCCGCATCCGCGACGCGCCCCATCAGCCCGTCCATGGCGTCGATCTCGCGAACCAGATGGCCCTTGCCGAGGCCGCCGATCGCCGGATTGCAAGACATCACGCCGATCGTGTCGAAGCGCAGCGTCACCAGCGCCGTCCTGGCGCCAGCCCGCGCAGCGGCACTGGCTGCCTCGCAACCAGCATGACCGCCGCCCACCACAACCACATCATAATGATTGGTCATTTCAGAATCCCGAATTCAAGTGGACCGACACATGTTCCTGGAGGCACGCGCTGTCAAGGACGCAGGGCGCTTCAGACGCATGACTGCCCCCGACAATGCAGACAGAGATCGCCTGGCGCCGTTTTGTCTAACCTTCTCCCCTTGTGGGAGAAGGTGGATTGGCGCGCAGCGCCAAGACGGTTGAGGGGTGCTGGACGGAATGCAGGTGATGCCAAGCTGGAACACCCCTCATCCGACCGAGCTTCGCTCGGCCACCTTCTCCCACAAGGAGGGCTTTGCACGGGAAGCGAAATCCTGGTTGGTGAGTTAATGGGGCTTTTTTGAAGGCCGGGAAAGCAGTTTTCGACGGCTTGG
>NZ_JAMYQC010000083.1:0-5629 GCF_040320645.1 Mesorhizobium sp. M0633 | reverse complement strand
CCCAACGACCGAAATCCAGCCCCCGCCGCGCGCCAGGCTGTTCGCAACCTCATTGTCGCACCACCCACTCTGGAAATGCCGGTAGTTCGAGGTGTCCAACTGATTCCAATACACTGTGAGCGATATTATCGCTTAAGCATCCCATCGCGTCTCCGGTTCATCAGCAAAAAGCCCGCCGCAAAGCATGGGGGCGGGCCTGAAAGGTTTGCACAGATGCTGCGTCGGCGTTTCAATCCCACCTGCCTGAGCCCTCACGATCTGGCTATTTGCGAACGCGTGTTCGATCAGGTCTGCTCGGATGAGAATTTCGACCCTTTGGACCCGGACACTGAAATCTTGGCGGTGATGGTTGTGGCCATTTTTCGAAATGCTCACACCAGCGAGCGCGAACTGCTGGAGGCGGTCAGGTCTCGTCGGCAAAAGGCTGCGGCAACCGGACATTAGTATATGTCGCCCAAAAGTGCGCGCGTCGCATGAATCCGTTCAGTCGCGACGCGCTTGTCTTATCACATTATTTGCCGAAGAGGCGAGACGGGGCGAGGGCGCTGGAATTCACCATCCTTACGTCTGCGCGAAGTGGAGAGGCGAGAGGGGCGGTCTGGTCGGAAATCGATCTGGACGGAAGCTATGGTCGCTTCCTGCGGCCCGCAGGAAGTCAGGTAAGGCGCACCGCGTGCCATTATCAGATCGTGCCGTCGAAATACTGCGCGACATGAAGAACAAACACATTTCCGATTTTGTATTTCCGGCCAGCGTCCGCGCTCGCCGCTTAGCGACATGACTCTCGCCAAGCATTGAAAACGGCAGGCGGCGGCGACTTCACAGTTCATGGAATGCGCAGCGCGTTGCGAGATTGGGTGTGTGAGGAAACGGACTATCAGACCGAAGTTGCCGAGGCAGCAACTTGCGCACGCTACTGGCACCGCAGCCGAGCGCCTACCGGCGAGGCGACGCCTAGGATAAGCGGCGCAAGATGATGGCGGATTGGGCAGCATATTGTGCCAGCTCCGCATTATAGCATGCCAAACTGCTCATTTAGCCACTGAATCTTATGTCACCCGTAGCAGCAACCTAGTGCTGACGTGCGGCCCGTTGGTCGCCTGCAGGATGGCCAGACCAGCATCCCGCCGCTCCCATGTGGACGATGACGAAACCTCCCAGCTCTTTCAAATCAGCAGTTGAACCGCGTCCGAATCTGTCGGGCTGCGAGGAGGAACCATGAACGATAACTCGCCTACACTTGTGTCCTTGAATGACGCCGCGAAGATGACGAGCATGAGTCGAACGATGGTCAACAGATATCGCGCCGAACGCCGGTTTCCGGTTGCGGTCTCACTCGGCGACCGCCGCGTCGCCTTTGTTCACTCAGAGCTCTCCGACTGGATTGCAGCGAAGATCGCGGCGAGGGCGGCTTAACCCGCTGTCTTCAAAACCACCGCGGATCCAACCGCGGCAACTTCAAAAAGGGAACCACCAACTTGCACATATTGTCAATTAGACCGGAGCCGCCTGGCGCCGGGGGCGTCATCGCGCGCTATGATATTTCGCTAACCGATGCCTGCCGATTGTACGGCATGAAGCTTGTTGAGAAGCCCGACGGCCGACGCATGACGTACGGGCCGCAATCAGGCGGCCTGCACGTCGCGACCTTGGCACCAGCATTCGCAGAAGAAATCACGTGCGCCGCTGGCGTAGCCCTTGGAGGCTTGAACGCCCATGAGGATCTCAGATACCATACGCTCATCACGACGAGTTCCCGATCACTTGGGCGACTTGGCTATCGAATGCCGGCATTGTTGTGGCGTGACGTTCGACTCCGCAACCTTCGCCGTCGAGGCCGCCGTTCGAGGTGAGGGCGTCGTTTCGGGTCGAACCATGCTGGTCGGGGCTGACCTTGCCGCCGGCACACTTGTACGTCCCTTTGAACTCGCCCTCGAGGCCTCGTCAAAATACTTCATCTTCTACCCGCCCCGCGCCATTGCCCAGCGGAAAGTCAAAGCGTTTCGGGATTGGCTGTTTGCTGGGATGGATCCAAACGACGGCCCTTATGGCAAGACTGAGATGCGCCCAAGAAGAGCCACCAGTTCCGCCTGACGTTTGGTTTCGGTCTTGGCGAATAGCGAGGCAAGCTGGGAGCGGATCGTGGTGCGGCTGAGGCGCCAACTGCGGGCGATCTCCAAAGGCGCATCGCCCTGAGCCAAGCGCAACGCGAGGTGCGTTTCCGCGCCCGTCAAGCCAAACATCTTTTGCAGTGTCTGAGGATTTGGCCCCGACCTGTTCTCGCGGTCCAGTAACGCCACAATGCTCGTTTCGTCAGGAGCGATAAACCCGTTCTCGTTCAATATCACCGGCCTGTCGGCGCTGCTGCGGATCACCACCCATGATAGTGAGCCCGGCAGGAAATGGGCCGGAACATTCGCGATCAGCCGCCTCAAGGCCACTGAAAGGCCGCTGGCCGTATCGGCTACTTCGCCCTGGCGCTCCAGAGTGGTTTGAGCGGCTGCGTTCCATTCGACCACTTTCCTCTCGCGGTTCAGCACGAGATAGCCGCAGCCGATGCGATCAAGCATGCCGGTTATGGATTCCAGACTGCGTGCTCTTGGCTCCCCGACCCCTGCGCCCAGTCGATCTGATGCACGATCTGAATAGGCATAATAGGGCCGCTTCGTATGGGCCTCGCGGTCATACTTGATCCTCATCACAATGGATCGGTTGCCCGCTGCAGCTTCAGTGTGTCTATCGATCAGAGTCATTTTCTACCCCTACCCAAAGTTTCACCAGCCTGAAGCAAGTTATTCGGGATTTACAGAAAGTCGTTAAGTGACAATATCGTTTCAGATGGTGTTGTAACAAGTTACTCGGTACCTGATGATTTCACCGTTAAGACCCCAAAGTTTGCACGCAATCGCGACATTTATACTATTCATGGGTCATTAACTGTGGCAATCTTCCCATTTATGTTCCGGGATATGAAAGCCACGCCGAAATTCGGCCGCCTCCTTCGGGGTTCGAGTGCAACCGAATTTACTGGTGCGTTAAACTCGCCAGTGAGCATCCGATCGTGGCTGCAAAATGTTTCAACGGTTCGTTATTAACGTATCCAGCTAGCATTACCTTGCGACGGGCTGCGCTTTTGAGCTTTGCGTTATTTCATGGACATCCTCAACGACGCTTTCACAATGCGCGATTCTATACGCACCAAGTTTAAGATTGTCGTTAGCTTCGCATCCAGAAACTTGTCGCGGGATGCATTTCTTAAGATTTCTTCATACCGCCAAGCTGCCGATAGTATTCCTGCTCACCTATTTTAGCGTTCCGTCGAACGACTGGCCACCGCCCAGCCGAGGATCGCACCTTCGACCGTCTGGAGGTGCCGACAACGCGGACGCCGTGCCGCGGCTCCCGAGTGCCGCCCCCTGGCTATGCACAGGCTTCAGGTATCTGCTGCCATGCTGTTTCTTCGGCCCTTGTCCAGCCGCGGCTTGTCCCTGAGCCATGCGAAACTACCTGGCCGTTCGGACTGCTCACTCTCCGATGCGACGTCCTTCTCGCGTCAAAGCCAGACGGCAAAGATTGACGGCCCTTGGCAAATGGAAGACAGTCCTTAAGCTGCAACTAATATCGTGGCGGCTCCGGGCCAATGCCCGGCGCCAATCGAATAACGTCCGAAGATCTGAGCGCAGCGCTTTTTCTGGCATGCGAAATGTTCGTCGTGAGGCGGGGCCATGAAGTCCGACCAGGAATTATTCGCGAAAGGTCTCGCAACATACCAGAAGGTTGTCGCGGCGAATTACATGGCGCACAGCGAGGTCTACGAAATGCTGCGCCAAGTTCTGCTAGATGAGGCTTCCGACGGCTTCGTGTTCGCCGATCTGGCCTGCGGCACTGCTCCTGGTTCGGCAGCCGCACTGGCCGGCAACAACGTCGCACGCTACATCGGCATCGACATATCCCAACCGTCGCTCGACGTGGCGAAGGAAGCGCTTGCCCCTCTCACCTGTCCGGTCGAACTGCGTTGCGGGGATTTCGTCGTGGCGATCGATTCCTGGAAGGGCCCGCTCGACGTGGTTTGGATTGGCCAGTCCCTGCACCACCTCCTTGCGCAGGATAAGGTGGCCCTTATGCGCAAAATCCACAGCCTGCTGCCACCAGGTGGTCTTTTCTTGATCTGGGAGCCGACGTGCCTCGAGGGCGAGGACCGCGAGGGATGGATGAAGCGATTTCATCATATGCGGCCGGATTGGGCAGCGATCTCCGACGAGGAGTTCGCCGCCTTCGAGAGCCACAGTCGAACGTCCGACTATGCCGAGACGGCCGCGACTTGGATTGGCATGGCCCGGGATGCTGGCTTCAGCACTGCGAACGAACTCATGACGGTGCCGAACAAACTGGCACGCGTCTACCGTTTCCGTCACTAGTTTCGACAAAACCGGTGCATTTGGACCTCGGCATTGCAGCACTTGAAGGCGAGTTCCGTTCCTCGAGGTCCGGAATTGAGCGCATGGAGGATCGGTGATGATTGAAACGGATCACCTGACCAGTCGCCCGACTATGTCCCCTTCGTGACCCAAACCGGTCATTGCCGCTGCACGGCGGCAACGTCGCTAGAAGGATAGGGAGCGGACCTTCAGGTCAGACGCATTGCATCGCCAGTGCAACAGCCAGATAATCTTCGCCTTGCGCCGAGCTGATGAAATGGAATGGGCTGTGGGTGCGTCCCTTTACGAGCCGGTGAACGTCTACAAACCTCAGGGACCCTATATTGGTGTCGTTGACGGTCCGTTTGAGTATCTGACGGTAGCAGGAACAAAACTTCCGCTGCCATTCACCACTCGGATGACGGTGGTGCGCCTATCGAACGGCGATCTGTTCCTTCATTCGCCCATTAAGTTTGCTTTGACGGTGGCCAAAGAGTTACGGAACTTGGGCAGAATTCGCCATCTCGTTTCACCCAACCAGTTTCACTACGCTCATATCGGTGAGTGGTCGAAGGCTTTCCCTGAGGCAATAACATGGGCATCGCCCAGAGTCCGGCAAAGAGCACGCGCACGGCACGCGGATGTGACGTTCGCACGAGATTTGGAGGCCGATCCTCCGGAGGAGTGGCGGCGGGACATGGATCAGACACTGTTTCCCGGTGGCTACTTCAAAGAGTTCATATTCTTCCACCAAGCTTCAAAGACGCTGATCCTTACAGACACGATCATCAATCTCGAATTGGACATGATCGATGAGCCTTGGCGCACGATGGCCAAGCTGACTCGGATGGCTCACCCGCACGGGCGGACCTTCTTTGGCATGCGGCTGCCAATTCTCTTCAATCGGCGGAAAGCACAGGCAGTAATATGCAAACTCCAGTCGTGGCAGCCGCGGCGGGTGATTCTAAGTCACGGCCGCTGCTTTGATGCGAATGAGGACGAGATTGTCCGTAGAATATTCGGAAAGTCGGGTTGGTGACGCAGTGGCTTTGGGAGGCCAAATGTCCATTTTGGGTCGGCTCCGGCGCTCGGCCTCGATCGCTTCAACGACCGCTCCTGTGATGGGTTTCGGATGCCGGCCGTCTACTGAGATGGCGTGGCTCGAGGCCGGCGTCCGGAAGCCTCCAGGGAAGGAACCCGCGGGGTGGAGA
>NZ_JAMYQC010000082.1:0-6091 GCF_040320645.1 Mesorhizobium sp. M0633 | reverse complement strand
GCCTTGCTCGCCTCGCCAGGGTTGCCGATCGGCATGGTGGCGGCTTTATCGCCATGGCCTCCGGCGTGGCTTCCACCGGCAAGAGCTGCTCCGGAACTGAGCGTCGTCAAAACGGCGGCTACGATCATACGTTTCATGCTGCACTTTCTCTCATTGTTGAGGTTGCGGGGTTCGGTTCTCATCCCTGTTTGCCGTGACCACCGTGCGCTGCCGGGGCCATCGTTCTTGCGTCGCCTGACTTCGTCGGAGCGGGGACATCCCGCTTCCACTCATAGGCCACGGTTCCCGCCGGGTGCTGGTACCAGCCAGGATCGGTATAGTCGTTCGAGGCGAGCCCCTCGCGAACCTTGACGACTGAGAACATGGAACCCATCTCGATGGGGCCAAATTGCCCCCAGCCATCCATCATCTTGATGGTGTTGTCGGGCAGCGGCATTTCCATTTCGCCCATATCGGCCATGCCGCGATTGCCCATCGGCATATAGTCGGGCTGAACCTTTCGGATCTTGTCGGTCACCTTTGTCTTGTCGACACCGATGAAGGTCGGCACATCGTGTCCCATGGCGTTCATCGTGTGGTGCGATTTGTGGCAGTGGATCGCCCAGTCGCCCTCATACTTGGCTTCAAACTCATAGGCGCGCATCGCTCCGACCGGAATGTCGATCGACACCTCCGGCCAGCGTGCCTCGGGGCGAACCCAGCCGCCATCGGTGCAGGTCACTTCGAAGTCATAGCCATGCATGTGGATCGGGTGATTGGTCATGGTCAGATTGCCGACCCTCACCCGCACCCTGTCGTTCTTTGACACTACCAGGGGACTGACTCCCGGAAAAATGCGGCTATTCCAACACCACAGGTTGAAGTCGGTCATCTCCATGACCTTAGGGACGTAGGATCCCGGTTCGATGTCGTAGGCATTCAGCAGGAAGACGAAATCCCGGTCGACCCGCATGTATTTCGGGTCCTTGGGATGGATCACGAAGAAGCCCATCATGCCCATGGCCATCTGGACCATCTCGTCGGCATGAGGATGGTACATGAAGGTGCCGCTCTTCACGAGGTCGAACTCGTAGACGAAGGTCTTGCCAGGCTGGATGTGCGGCTGGGTGAGGCCACCGACGCCGTCCATGCCGTTGGGCAGGATCATGCCGTGCCAGTGGATCGTCGTGTGCTCCGGCAGCTTGTTTGTTACGAAGATGCGGACGCGGTCGCCTTCAACCGCTTCTATGGTCGGGCCGGGGGACTGGCCGTTGTAACCCCAGAGATAGGCGGTCATGCCGGGCGACATTTCGCGCTCGACCGGCTCGGCCACGAGGTGGAACTCCTTCACGCCGTTGTTCAAGCGATGAGGGAGTGTCCAGCCGTTGAGCGTCACGACCGGTTGGTAGTCAGGTCCGCTCGTCGGGACAATCGGAGGCTGCATGTCTGGAGAGTCCATGAGCGGAGCGTCGGGCAGCCCCATTGCGGATGTTTTGGTCCATGCAGTGGCGCCTGCGAGCAGGGCGCCCGCGCCTAGCAACTGACGTCTTGAAAGCATTTTGTTCTCCTTGAGTTCAGTGGCCTTCGGCGCCCGCTTCGGCTGGGGCCGGTGCATCGCCGGCTCCAGATGAGCCTGTGCCGCCCCCGTGGATGGCGGTTCCGAGATTGACGTCGGCCAGCCAGAAATTGCGCTTGGCATTGAGGGAAAGCATGATCGAGCTGATTTTCGCGCGTGTGTCCGCCAGCAGCTCGAACGTGTTGGTGATCATGCCGTTGTAGGTGAGGACCGATTCCGCCTCGATTTTTGTGCGCAGCGGCACAACATTGTTCCGATAGTGCCGGGCAATGTCGTAGGTCGAACGGTAGGCATCATAGGCGGATCTAGCCTCTGACCGGATGTTGACGGCCTTTTCCGCGATCCGGTTTGCGGCTTGCATGTAGGCAAGCTCGGCCTTGCGAATGCGCGCCTTGCCGGTGTCGAAGATCGGAATGACGAACTCGAGTTCGAGAGTGGGTGAGACACTCGTCTCGGTTCCACCCTCCTCCGTATCCTCGCGTTCCACCTCCACGCCGGAAAGTAGTTCCAGGTCGCTGACATAGCGCGTTGCCTCGGTCAGACCGTAGGATTTCGCCAGAGCTTCCAGCTCAAGTTTCGCGATCTCGAGGTCGACGCGATTTTTTAGCGCCTCCGCCTCGATCGCGCGTTTGGCCTTGGCGCCTTTGGGCAGGGCTGGAAGCATGTTGGGGATTGAGTAATCGACATCCGGTCCCCATAGACCCATCAGCCGGGTGAGCTCTTCCTTGGCGGTCCGTGCCGTAAGCCGCGTCTCCGCCGCCTGACCGGTGATCTCGGCATAAAAAACGTGCTCGCGGGCTTGCCCGGTCTTTGTGAAGGCACCCGTCTCGCCGAGTTTTTGCGCGAGTTCAGAAGCAGCATCGGCGGCAGCCTGCGCCTTGTTCAAATAGGAAACGCTCTCACGGGCCGAGACAGCGTTGATCCAGGCCCGCCGCGTGTCCGCGGCCAGCCGTAGCGTTTCCTCGGCGGCGCGGAGCTGGGCCTGACGGAAACGGGCATCCGCGACCGCAACGCGCCGCTTGTGCGTCGCCATGGCAAGAATGTTGCTGACCACCGCTCCTTCGATCGTCCGCACAGGATCGACGCCGATCATGCCGACCGAGATCGTCGGATTGACGAGCATCGATTCCTGCCACATGTCGGCCGCCGACAGGCCGATCTCGGCGTAGGCGGCCTGCAGGCCTTTATTGTTGAGCAAGGCGACCTGCACCGCGGTGTCTGGACCGATTGTCTCCTTCTGGACCAGGCGCTTCACGTGCTCCGAGACCGTCCGCGCTTCATCGCTGGACTGAACCCACACCGTTTGCTTGCCGGTTACGGCTTCGGCACGCGCCGCGACTGTCGTGAAGCCGGCCATGGGGGCCGAGATGCAATCAAGGGTCCCGCTGGACACGCATCCGCTGGCAATCAGCGGGACAGTCAATACCGCAGCTATGGTCAGTAACCGGCGCGTCATGATCCGGCCCCCGGGTTCGCGGGAGAGAGTTCTTCATTAAGACGCCGCCAATTCTTCGGATCGACCGGCTCCCGACGGTTATAGTCGACGACGGCCGGGTGGTGACGCGCATCACGGACGCCCATTGCGGGATCGGCCGGATTGAAGACTGGAAGAATGTCTGGCGGCGTGGTTGCCGCGCATCCGGCAACTAACAGCGATGCGAGCATCGCGGAGCTTGCGATTTTCATTGTAGACCTGAATCTTGACGTGTGCATTTGGCCGCGCGGGAGCGAATTCCCAACGCTGCGCGCGAACGCCCTCAAAAGAGGCGTCAGTTCAGATGTATCTTGGGGGTCTAATCAGCGCTTTATATTCGCCGAGCGGCAAAGTGACGGCAATGACGGGCGCAAAGCAGCGGGAGATCACATGCTCCAACTCGGGACAATCGACTGGCACCGCATGTGCCGGCGCGCAATGCACTTCACAGCTCTTGTCGGCGGATTGCTTGTCGCCGTGCTGATGCTCCGACGTATCCGCCTCATTCACCGTGGCGCCGTGATGGCTCATGTCGTGTGCAGGTGTCTCGGCTTGCAGATCCGCGCTGGCGTGAAAACCCGTGGCATTGGCTGTGGCGAATAGACCAGGCTGAAGCGCCGACATGACCAGGAATACGACCGCCAGCAGAGCGCGGAGCGGTACGCTTCCTAGGATCGCGATTCGACCAACAGTCCTCATCGGCCCTTCCCACAATTGTTCGGCTGATTTGTCAAGGCCGCCTTCAACCAGTTTGCTGCAGTGCAACCAAAAGTGAGGATCGTTGCAAGAACGGTATGGCTCGAAGCCGCCATGCGCCACAATATTTTTCATACATATTTGTATGGCCTGTTTATGGCTCATGCCCAAATGAACGCAACCGCGCTGCGATGTCCGCGATTTCGGTTTTACGTCAGGCTCAGCACCGCTCCGGCAACAACCAAGTAACGCGAGACCTTCGCGAGAGCGACGATTACGACAAAGCTCCATAGCGGCTCGCGCAAAACCCCAGCGACCACGCTCAGCGGATCGCCGATGATCGCATCCTGCTCAACAAGAGCGACCATCTTCCATAACGGCAATACCAGTTCGTTGCGCGGTTGAGCGTCGCAGGACGCAGGGGAAACCAGGGCCTATCCCGCAAGCGTTCAATCCCTCGACCAAGCCCCCAGTTTGCCGCAGAACCCAGGACGTTGCCCATGCTGGCGAGAAAAATCAGCATTGCCGGCGAGAGGGAGTCCCGCAAGGGCGGCCTCCGACTGCGACGGAAGGATCGTCGCCGCAGCGAAGGCAACAGCAAACGAATCGTCTTCGGCGGCAGCCCGGACTTTTCGGAGGCAGCTCCGATGTTCATTCGTGTCTCCTCGTATTTGATACGAGAGAGATACTCTTTCCAGCTGCTGGAAGGTCAAGAGCATCCGGAAAAACTGCGCGAGCCTGTCAGGACCATTAGGCAGGGATCAGGCGGCCCATGCCGAAGACTGCCCGGGCGACGTGCTGCCGCCAAATCGCCGCGTTAGGCGACGGACCTCACGGGTTCAAACGTGACATCGAGAACCGCGTCGAGCTGCTGATCCATGAAACGCTCCGGTATGCTCTTTACCAGGAAGTTGCGAAGAGGGACGACAAGCGGGTTCTGCCATTGCGCGACTTTGGCATAGAGGCGTGATTCAGCCGCGACCCTACGTGCCCTGTCGAGGCGGCGCTTGTCATATTCGCGGAGGGCCTCGTCGGCCGGAAGCCGTCCGAACAACGCTGTAAGAACTGCCGCGTCTTCCATGGCAAGTCCAGCTCCTTGCCCTAGATCGGGTGTCACGGCATGCGCGGCGTCGCCAAGCAAAACCGCATTTCCGCGCGTAAACGAGGGTATCGGATCGAGATCAAGTATATCCGTCCAGATCAGCGAGTCCGCCGGTGTCCGATCGAGGACCTCAGGGACGGGATCGTGAAAGCCGGAAAACATCGCCTTCACTCCGGCAAGATCGGCCTGAGCCAGCTTGGGGTCGTGTAGGCGCTCGGCCCCGCAGCACGCAAACCAGTAGACCCTTTCGCCGGGAATCGCGGCCAGCCCGATGCGTTTGCCGGCCCCCCAGCTCTCGGTAAGACGCGCAGGGTCCATTCCCTGGGGGAGACCGGGCGAGATGGCGCGCCAGCAGGCGTAGCTGGCGAAATGCTCGCGCGACTCTGGAAAGAATGCCCTACGAACAGCGGAGTGAATGCCATCGCAAGCGAGCACCAGCTCGCTTTCCACTATCTCCCCATCCGCGAAGTGCAGGACGATTTTCTCGCCGACCTGGCGGGCATCCACGCATTCCATGTCGGTGCGAATAACAGAGCGCGGCAGCTCCGTAAGAAGCGCCCGATGGAGATCGCCGCGGTGCAGCACGGCCATACTGAGGTGACCATATCGCTGGCTGAAGCGCTGAAAATCCGTCGATTGAAGGACTTGTCCTTCGTCGTCGAGAAGATCGAGTCTGTGTATCGGCTGCGCCTCGGCAACAACCGCTTCGTAGAGCCCGAGCACACGAAGGGCACGAAGCGCATTAGCGCTAAGACTGAGGCCCGCACCCAGAGGCTTTAGTTCGCTCGCCTGCTCGTAAATCTCGGTCTCCCATCCGAGGAGTCGCAGTCCCTTGGCAACTGCAAGTCCGGCGATTCCTGCGCCAATGATGACTGCGCGCATGTTCACGGTCCTTCGCCTTCTTCACGCGGGAACACTTTGCGACATCAAATTGTTCCCGGCGAAAGGCAGGTGAAACACGCCACACGCTTTCTCCAATTTCGCTCGAAGTGAGTTCTGCCGGGCCGAGCCAGGCTCTAGATGTGCTCGAGATTGCCAGGGCATGGTCAAAGGGCGGGCGATCCATTGCCGGTCCGCTGCCACGGGCATTTTGGTGCGGGATCTCGGAGAGGTGGCTCATTGATCCGTAGCTGATGAACTCTCTCTATGCGATCGAGCTAGTCAGGATCTGGGCAAGGAACAGTTTGCTGCGCCGGTGACGCGGATGCGAGAAGAATTCCGAGGGCGTGTTCATCTCAACGATCTCGCCCTGGTCCATGAAGAC
>NZ_JAMYQC010000081.1:0-6203 GCF_040320645.1 Mesorhizobium sp. M0633 | reverse complement strand
GGCCGCGGAAGACATAAAGATCGCCGGCATGCGGATCCCGGCCCAACGTCTCCTGAACCTGCAGAGCGAGGCCTTGCATTCCGCGACGCATATCGGTCCGGCCGACCGCCAACCAGATCCGCACCTGGCTCGGAACCGGGATCATGAAACGCCCAGCGCCTTCACCATCGCCGCCGCCAGTGTCGGCGGCGTGGTCAGCGGAATCCGCAGCCGCACCTTGCAGGCGATCTCCAGCTCGATCACCGCTGGGGGCGCCGCCGGCACCGACGCGGCGACAGGCTCATCGGGAACCACGACAACTTCGGCAAAGCCCGTCTCGCGGGCTCTCAGCGTGCGGCGCCACTTATAGATCAGGCTGGTCGCGACATCGTACTGACGCGCCACCGCCGCCACTGTGGCCCCGGGCGCGAATGCCGCGGCAAGTATCCGGCACTGATCCTCTTCACGCCAACGACGACGACGCTCCGGTCCGGTCAATAACGTCACATGGCTCATGCTGTGCTGCTAACTACGCTCGTAAGGACAACCTTAAGAGCGCAGCCTCGCTACCGTGCCATGCTCACGCAAGGCGGCCTTCGCCGGAGGCGTACGCCGCATCAATCAACCCCCAGTTCATGGACCTAATAGCGACACGGTGACGTTGTCAGTGTTGCCACACTCCGCCATCGCCAGCGGAGTTTGGGAAACGTGCAGCAGACCGCGCGGCGAGCCGGTGAGCGGCTTCGGCGCCATTATCGGGCCCAGCTACCGAACGCCCCGAGCGGATTGCCACGCCATGACGATGATGGCGGACTATCACCGGCATTAGCGATCTGACGCCCGGCGCGCTGGTTGCCGCATCACATGATACGGCGGCGTTTTCCATCGGTCTGTGATCCACCGGCGTGGCTGGGCCTCATACCACGACAACATACGACTGGAGGCAAGTCCCGACTGCCTGGCACTAGAATAGACTGTACGCAATCCAACAGCGGACGTTCCAACATACACACCTTCAGGCAGTCCGGTGCTTATCAATGAGTTCTTTCACCCTCTTTTTGCGGTGCTTCTCGGCGAGCGCACAGCGTTCCCTTATGTCCGCACATTTCAGCTGCGCGTCCCGAAAAAGCGTTTTTGCTGCGGATACCTGGTCGTCGAATGATCTTTTTCCTGGTCCTCCTCCGAACTGCAGAGCATCCCTGCATTCTTCAAGACTCTCCGGTAACACACTGCCGAGGTGGCTGGCCAACTCGCATCGGCGCTCCGCCACGGAGCTATCCAGAGACAGGCGCCTGGTGATCTCGCTAACTAGTGTGTGGGCCTTCCTGAAAGGAACGCCTCGCGACGCCATCCGTTCTGCGGCGACTGACGTCATCGGTGAGCCGTCTTCCAGATTTTCACGCATCGACCGGACGTTGAAAGACATAAATTTTACGATGAGCGATGTGAGGGTGATGGCCCTCTTCAAGGCATCTTCTGCAATGCCCAGAGGAGAGCAGCCGTAGTTGCTTGCTTCGATCGAGTTGCTGAAAGGCGATTTGCAGGTAGCCGTTGCTGCAGATACGTATGCGCCAATCACGGTGCTTGCCGACCCCTTTATGTGTTCAAGCAGAAACGGGTTCTTCTTTTGAGGCAGCATGGAAGAGCCGCCAGCAAGATTGTGAGGAATGTCGATGAGAGCGAACTCGCGCGTTGTCCAAACCTGCAGGTCCTGGGCCACACGAGTTAGCAAGATTGAAACGCCAGCGAACACTGAAAGCCCTTGCAGGTGATGATCGCGGCTTGCAACCGCATCAAGTGAGTTGAATGACGGTAATTCGAATCCCAGAAGATTTGCGGTCTTCAAGGGATCTATAGGCATGCTGGTGCCTCCGCCCGCACCCGCCCCCATAGGGCAATTCCTGATGTCTTCCAGCAGGCAATGGAGGCGCCGGCGCTCGCGCCCCAGAGCGAAGAAGACGCCGAGCAGGTAGTGCCCTGGCGACCCAGGGAGTGCGATCTGGTACTGACTGTACAGCGGAGCCACAATTTTCGATGCTTCCTCCACTCGCTGAAGCAGGGCATCCTGTGCAGTTCCTATCTGTTGCGAGATGGAACACGCAGCTTCTCGAAAGGCCAAGAGAGAAATGGTCGCGTTCAAGTCGTTACGGGATCTGGCAAGGTGCAGCCAGCCGGCCTTTTCCGAGCCAGCTCTGGCCGCAAGTTCGGCCTCATAGGCCAGATAGACACCACGCGGAGCATCGCGGCCCTCCAAAGACTGAAAGCTCTCGTCCTGGAGGTCCAAGATGTGCTTGAGGAGATCGGCGGCGCCTGCCTGGCTGACCAAGTCCTGATCCGCCAGCATCACCAGATGTGCTTCGTCTATGGTCGCCTGGTGCCGCAGAAGGCGACCGTCGCGCGAGATTTCGATAGGCGGAGCGAGCAACTTCATCGCTTCGGGATGTAGGTTCCACCTGCCCTGGCTTGACCCAGCTTCTTGCTTGTCGTCCGACTCTCCGGTAGCCGCCTCAATATCCATCACAGTGGAATCGATCATCCGTTCAGCTGCCGCGGCGGCGGCATTGAGTTCATCAGCGACGCCTATGGCGTAGGCCACCCGGTCTCTAAAGTCGCCATTTATTCGAACTTTCTCCCCCTCAGATTTCAGAAGACCCGCTTCAGGCACTGTAGATTCTGGATTTCGAGAAAAGCCCAGGCGTTTGAGCTTCCCGGACGTGTGAGCAAGTCGGAAACGGATGGCTCCCGCCCTTGCGCTCGCCCGTGGAGGCGTGAACCCTTCTCCCGCGTAAAGTCTAATTACCATGTCAAGGATTGACGTGCCCAAGGCATGCGACAGCATGACCGGAATCATTCCTCCAGCCAGCCTGGGATTGACCTCAATGATGACTGGGCCCGACTCCGCTATCACGAACTCTACATGAGCCGGTCCGAACTCCAGGCCGAGAGCCGATACCGCGCTCACGGCAAAAGAGGACAATCCCCGGAGGGACGGCTCCGAGAGCGGGGCCGGGAAGTCGTGCCCCACCTCCACGAAGCAGGGAGGCGGGCCTTTGTGCTTGGCAAGAATTCCAAGGCAATGCATCATCCCATCGCACGCAATTATCTCTGCCGAGTATTCCTTACCCTCGACATATTGCTGGATGAGGATGTCGGGACTGGACAGATCCACTTGATCGAGCAGTGCGACCCTTGCAATCTCAAACGCCCTGATGGCGGCTGCGGCAGTAGCGCACAACCTCACGCCGCTACTACCGCTTCCGGACACCGGCTTGACAACCACCGGCAGAGTAGCTTGGGCAAGAATATTCTCGACGTCCCTGACGGAAGTGGCCAGCCGAGTTTCAGGGATCGTGATTGATTGTCGCTGCAACTCGGCCGCTTGCTGCCATTTGTTCCGGCATGTAGCTATAGCCTCCGGATTCGCTGCTGGCAGCCCAATCGCCGTCGCGATATTTGCCGCTGCTTCCACAAAATAATCCGACGATGAATATATTCCTTCCAGCCCTCTTAATTTGGCGGCGACCCCAATGAGTTCATCCGGACTTCGCGTTTCAGCTTCGATAACTTGGGCGAGGGAGTCCCTAAGAAACGGATAGCGCGCAGGGTTGCGGGTAACAAGGTAGGTCTCAAAGCCCAGGAGTCGGGCCCGCTTCATCAATAGTTCGCCAGTGCCCGTCGTGTTGCTTTCCACGAAAAGGAAGCTACCTCGGTTCATCAAACTTCCTCCAAAAGGCTCAGGACAGCTTCGCGGGTTCTCCGTTCCCAAAGATATCGGTTCCACGGTGGGAGGGCGGTCGAGGGGTGATTTTCGGTGGCCGGCGCGCCCAGCAGAACACTGTCGTTTAGACATGCGTTCTGCTTTAGCCACTCGCGGTCGTATGCAGCTTCGACGTAGCGGTGGCCTTCATCAGGACATATGACGACTACAGTCTCTTCTGGACACTGCCGAGCACGCCAGCGCCCCACGATGTAGCTCGCTCCAGAGGTCGGACCGGCGAAAACGGCGTGGCGCTCGTGGAGGGTTCGCATTGCAGCAAATGCGAGCGGAGCCGAGATGAGATGCACCTCGTCATAGAGTTCATGCTTCACGTTCTTGGGCACAAGACTGTTCCCCAGCCCCCGCAGTTTCCGTTCGCCATCCTGTTGGCCAAAAATGACGCTATTGAAGGTGTCCACTCCAATCAGGCGCGCGCGAGGGGCTTTTTGGCGGAGGCGCTCTATCGTTCCGCAAGTAGAGCCGCCTGACCCCACAGAACCGACCAAAGTTACGTCGGCGCCCAATATCCCCGATATTTGATCGGCGAAGAGCTTATAGGCTGCGGGGTTGTCGGGTGTTTCGTATTGCCGGGGCCAGAAACAGGAGTGGCCCAACTTTCTCATCCTAGCGTGTAATGCGTCGAGGCGGCTTCTTTGATAACCACCCTCCCTCGCCTTTTCAGTTATTATGAAGACTTCGGCTCCCAAGGAGCTCAACCTGTTTTCCAGGCCTTTGTCCATCACTGGGTCTGTGAAGATTTCGAGTTGGAATCCACATTCCCGGCAAACCACGGCCAAACCGAGCGCGAAGGTCCCGCTCGAGGTCTCGAGAACTTTCATGCCGTGCGTCAAAGCCCCTCGAGCCAGCGCTTGCTCAATGATGTACTTCGCAGGGAGAAGCTTCATGAACGCGAACTGCGCAAGATATAGGTTTGTCTCACACCTAATAATGCTGGGAAGAGCATAGGCATCAGAATAGCCGGAGAATGGGAGGCGTTTGCGAACAGCGTCCATATTGCTTACCTTACCGGCAACCAGTCATGGTCAGATATATTTTTGGCGAGTTGTCGAACGGCGATACATGGGCGAGCACTGCCCGAAGCTTCCGTGGAAAGTCAGCCGCCATTCGATCAAGCAGGATTCCAATCATTGTGCCGCTGTGCGCGACTATGACCCCGAGAGCGTCAGTGGCCTCGGATGCTTTCAGCATGGAGTTCAGATGCTCCTTTGGAGCCCGCTCCTGATGCAGGAGCGCGCTGGTCGTAGCTATTCTGCCTATCGTGGCCGTGTCACCCCGCGGAATTGCGATCCGTGCGCGTTCGAGTAATTGGTGATATTCCGCTCTGTGACTGGCGGATATTACACCTCGCCGTTGATCATAGTCGACAGTTTCGACAGTCCCTCCTTCATCGATACCCACGATTGCAAGCGGCGGCATTTGCCCAAGGAAGGAGAGAAGGCTACATGCACGCTGCTGATATGCGACCACTCCTGGGTACATCACCCCGTCGGATGGCTCGATCTCCGCCATTAGCTTCTCCATCAATGATGTCCGGACTCTACGCTTGAAGCAGCAGGCGATTGACCGTGCCGTCGCAACAAGATCCGCAGACGAACTCGCCAGCCCTTTGCCTTCGGGGAGCTCAGATTGCAAAAGGAGGATTCCTCCTGAGGCGCCGAGTGCAATCACGAGATTCTCCGCCAGCCGTTTAGCTTTGACTTTATGGGACGGATAAACGGTTACGCATTGTGTGCCTGCAATTGGCTTGAAGTGAGCTCGCGCAAAGAGCGCGATAGGCATGGTGACCAAGAAATTAGGGTCCCGGGAAACGGACCCGACCGGTAACTGGCCTTGGAGCAACTCGCCGAATGTGCCGCAACAAAGAGCGTTGCTAGAATGAACCCTTAGCTGCTGCCCGTCCTCGGCGATAATCTCAGCCGCATCTGCGCCATCGAATGTCTGGTGATAGAAGTATGGCCTCCAAACTTCATCGGCGGCCGCTTCCACAAGTTCTCTAGCCGCAATGCTCACCCCGCTTCCCGGAGGGCCGATTGGATGGGTAGAATTTTGGATCGCCATATCACTTCCCCGTCAGATTCATTGAAGTGTGATTTGCCGCTACAGACGAGACCGGATCATTGGAAGATGGGCTCGCGTTTCAGTCGGGATACTTTCAAGTACCTAGGGCGCCTAGGTGCCTGACCTCAGGTTTTGGAGAAGCTACCATCGTCATCGATTTTAGGTGAGCAAAGGTTCTGTGAAATTACTTGTAGGATCTGTTGCACTGTTTGATTACCGGCAGAGTGGCATGGAGTGGTCTCAGCGAATTTGGGTGCCGGTGACGTTCAGGGGACGCCGTTTTGAGGGGACTGTCGGGAATTCTGTGCGCGAGGCCATGATGATGGAAAGGAGAGAATCATCGCATGGCTATTGAGAAGGAACTTCTGGACCAACTGCTTGCCGGCCG
>NZ_JAMYQC010000080.1:0-6336 GCF_040320645.1 Mesorhizobium sp. M0633 | reverse complement strand
ACACCATGGTGCTGAAGAATGGCTTGAGCCGGATGCGGGGTGATCCGCATGTCCGGTTCTTAGGGGGCGGCGGCGCAGCAATGCGCCGCTGCTACCCGACCAGGTGCATGGTGCAGATGCATCGGGAGCTATCCTGTTTAGAAAGAAGCTTCGCCGCGATCAGATGCTTAAATTCTTTGATGCGCAGCCGGCTTGCACGGTTGCCATGGAGGCCTGCGGCAGCAGCCATTACTGGGCGCGGGAGATCACGAAGCTGGGACATAACGTCCGGCTGATCGCTCCGGGCTACGTCAAGCCTTTCGTGAAGAGGCAGAAGAACGATGCCGCCGATGCGGAGGCGATCTGCGAAGCTGCGCAACGGCCGACGATGCGTTTTGTGGCAGCCAAGAGTGAGGAACAACAGGCTGCGGCGATGGTGTTTCGCGCTCGCGATCTTCTGGTGCGCCAGCGGACCCAGACCATCAATGCGATACGTGGCCATCTTGCCGAATTCGGGCTGGTGGCCGCGCAGGGCCTTTTCCATGTGGCCAAGCTTGTAACGGCGATCGAGGATCATGGCTCCGCCATCCCAGAGGCCGCCCGTCCGATCCTGTGTCTGTTCGTGGAACAGTTGCGCTCGCTGGATGAGAGGGTGGCTGTGCTCGACCGCGAGATCGCCCGGCGCGCCAGGGAGGACGCGGAATCGAAACGACTGATGACTATCCCGGGGATAGGATCGATCACCGCGACTGCTCTCGCCGCTCTGGCTCCGTCGGCTCAGACCTTCAAAAGGGGGCGTGATTTTGCGGCCTGGCTGGGGCTCACTCCGTTGCAGCGTTCCACGGGCGGGAAGCAGAAGCTTGGCGAGACGTCCCGCATGGGCGAACGAACTCTGCGCCGCCTGCTCATTATAGGGCCAGCGCTGCCGTGCGCTGGGCGATGCGGAAGGGGAAATCTGCGGACCCATGGCTCATGCGCATGCTGGACCGTAAGCCGCCCATGTTGGTGATCGTCGCGCTTGCCAACAAGACGGCACGCATCGTCTGGGCATTGATGGCGAAAGGCGGAACCTATCGGGCTCCGGCGGTGGCGGGTTAGTTCCGCTCGGCCGGAAGGCCTCGAAAGTGTGAGAAGGTCAAACGGAGAGTATGGCGCAACGGTCAACGAGACGGGATCGGGAAAACCAGATCATGGATACGTGCCTTGAGCACGCGAGATTGAATTGGACCCGCTCCGCGAACTCCCATACGGGCCCGCGGCATGTGGAACGCCGCATCAGAGGCCGGACACATGTCAGCACCCGACCACGCTCCTCATTCTTCATATAAGATTCTTCTTGCGCTGACGGGGGCGTCCACACAAGTCCATGATCACAATATCACCTGTCCGGCGATTTCAGCGACCAGCCCGCGCAAGGCGAAGGCCTGATTGCGGCAGCTCTCAACCAGCCAGTCGCGGTGAGCCCTTGGGCTTGTCCCCACCTTGGGCTGACGCTACCTGTCTCTCGAAAGCGCCCGACGGACGGGATCACCACGCTTAGGCTAACATTATAGCGCGCAGCACTTGTCGGCGCGAAAGCCGTCCTGTTCAACCGAGCAACAACCTGCACAGAAGACCGTTCGAATATGGCTTGCTCATCCATGCCGGCCTCTCCTTTCCCCGCCGGCACCTTGAAGCTGATTTGCAGCCCGGATTGAATCTGGAGGCTTCTGTGAGGTCCGCATGCTCGACGGAGCGGCCGGCTGAGTGTCGGACCTCATTGCAAGCCGGATTGAACAAAGCCGCGGGACGGTCTGGCACTATGGGGATTGTAGCCTGGAGGAGCGGTCGGGATCGTCGGTGCCAGGCTGATGAACGAGTTGAAGAACGGGGGCGTCGCCGCATTCTCATTGCCGTTATCGATGGCTTGAGGGGTTTTCCCGAGGCGCCGTCTTCCCTCAGACCGGGTCCAGACCGGTATCCTGCAACTGATCCGCCATTCGCTGGAGTTAGTGTCCTGAAAGGACCGGAAGGCCGAGCGCACCATCCAGACAGCCTGAGGGAATGGGCTTACGCCGTGCCATTGGTGGCATCGTCACAGCACACTGCCGCCATGCCCGCTTGCCTCTGCGACTATAGCAGCCGACGACCGCTGCTGCTCTGTTCGTATTAAAGGGCGATTCACACTGGTCACCGCAGTCAGGATTACCGCATAACCAACCTCTCAGCCCTCATCCTTTCAAGATCACGCAGGCCGAGATTGTAGACCAGGTACTAGCGCAAAGCGGATCACTGATGGACAAACTGGCGACCTTTGAACGTCGGAACCCTCCTAAATTCGTCGAGAGGCTGCGTGCCACACGGCCGGTACCAAAACGTCGCAACAGATCCTTCAACTAAGTTTACAAACTCTTTACGACCGCCAAGCGCTGACACTGGTACCTTCACCTCGAAGTCTGAGATCAGGCACAGTTAAAAAGCTGATGACTGTTTACGGTCGGGCCGCGCAGCACGAAACCTCGGAGCCAAAAGCCCATGGCAAGAAAAGCGATCATTCTGGTTGAAGGTCATAGGGGTAATGGTCCGCTCCACGTCCAAGCGGCTCAGCGTCTTGGCCTTCATCCAATTACTCTGTCGGCTGATCCGGCTCAGTACGAATATCTTGCGGCGGAAAGCGTTGAGGCTATTCGTGTTGATACAGACAATTTCGATGCGCTGATCCGCGAATGTTGCCGGCTGCGTGCTACGTATGACATTGCTGGCATTACTGGCTTTGCGGGCGACGACGAGTCGGTCTCTGCGACAGTTGGCAAGCTCTGCCGTCACTTCGATCTACCGGGACCGAACCCCGCATCGATTGAACGATGCTGCGACAAATTCGCTCAACGTCAGGTTCTCGCGGAGGCTGGCGTTTCAGTACCTGGTTATCGTGTGGCGACAGATGCGGCGGACGTGGAAAGCGCTGCTGCGGAAATCGGCCTGCCGGTGATTGTTAAGCCAGCCGTAGGCAGCGGAAGCAGCGGAGTCCGATTGTGCCGCAACGTCGATGAGTTGGCCGAACATACCACGTATCTGTTGGGCGGGAAGCACATATGGCGGTCTTCGCCGAGGATACTGGTCGAAGAATTCGCACAGGGCCCGCATTATTGCATTGACATAATGGGAAATGAAGTCATTGGGATCAGCGTCCTTGACTTCTGCCGCCCACCCCATTTCGTCTATCGTGAGCTCACCTGCCCGGCCGAGCTGACTGATGACGAGCATCATCGCATCGCCGAGGTTTCGCTGAGCTGTTTGCGAGCTCTCGGCCTTGGCTGGGGGCCAACGAACGTTGAACTCCGGTGGACGCAGCGTGGTCCAGTCGTCATCGAAGTCAATCCGCGTCTTCCAGGTTCGCCCGCTCCTGAACTGGTTCAGCTGGCTTACGGTATCGATCTCGTCACCGAGCACATCAAACTCGTTATCGGCGACGAATGGAATTTACGCAGAAGCCATTCGCAGACTGCGGTCGCGCGGTGGCTAGTTGCTGATCGCGATGGCATGCTCGATTGGATCGGTGGCGACAGTCGCGCGGCTGCTGTATCAGGTGTCGTCGAGGTCAACTTTTATGTTGAACCCAAGACGCCGATCGTCAGGAAAGGCGATTACCGAGACTGTATCGGACATGTCATCGCCGCTTCCCCCAGCCTGACTCGGACCAAGGCGATCCTTCAGCGTGCCGTCGACTTAATCGATTGGTCAATAATACCATTTCCGAACCTTGGCGAATAGCGACACCTGCGCGCCCCAATTCGACTCCTTGCAACACAAAACCGGCAGGGCCCGCATGGACATCAGTGAGATCTCCAGAGCCGAGATCCCTGGATGGCCGACGAGACTTCCAGAGTTCGAGATCGCTTTGTTCATGCGTTCATTCGTTACATTCCTTTTTGGGCAGATGCCAGCTGTTCAACTGACGAGTGTAGCTTGGCGCCCGCCTCAGGACGGCCCACTGCTGTTTGACCGTTGTGATTTCCTCTACCCACGCCGCGTCACTTAGGTTTAGACTACATGTTGCGATAAGGCTCCTTACGTCCGTAGTTTTTTCAGCCATGTTGTCTTCGACAGACAAGTAATCTAGGCCGGTCGCTAAGAATGGCCGAATAGCGTGGGCCACATCTTGGGCAATTGGTTCGTATCGATGGTTGAATGAGGTGTTTAGGAGTACCGGGCATTCCGCTTTCCTTGTATGCCGATATTAGCCTCCAAAACTCACTCTAGTGACGACTTCTCGCACCTTAGCAACAAATATCATATGGTCCATATTTTGATTCAATGGCAGCGGGATGAAATAGCCATCAAAATTCTCAGCGAGCACCGCTGGCGCAAACGGGCGAAAGCTCTCTCGCTGCTATTTGCTGGATTAATCCGTCGCCAGTTTTCTCGAGATCGAGGGGCTCCAAGTATGCTTCGGTTGCCAAGCCCACGCGGCCCGAACTCAGATCTGCCCCTCGCCCATTCGATTATTTTACCCTGAGCAATTTTGTCGGCTGCGGCCTTGAAGACGTCATCGCACTCAACAATGCTCATCCCCCCTACCCAGGCTTCGATCTCGCGGCGGCTCCGGGGTCAGTTTGCCGGTCCACCCCCCACTCTTGGCTGCCTCGCCGCGGCTTATCCCCTCCAGAACCGCCGATAGCGAAAGCAATCTGCGGTTTAGTATCTCTGGACCGTTTGGCGAGTTGGCGAAGCTGCGCCGGCGAATAGTCCGCCCAAGGAATCACGGTTCAGCGGGAACGGGAATATCCGAATGAGTCAACGAATGCCGCCGCTGGGCAAATCGACATCTATTCAATAAGATGCGGTTTCCTAGTGAAGCTATTAGAATGAGATGCGACCAATAATATTAGGTCGATAACTGTCATATCGTGATGGAGAAGCATTTTTGTGAATATACTATCTTTAGACAATCCGGGGATGCAGTTGCACTCCAAAAAATAGATCTCAGACGTATTTGTAACTCTGAAATCAAAACGGGCTATACTATAAATATCAATCGCCGATGCTATGATCCTGGTCACGGATTTAAGCCTCTCTGACACCGTGTCCCCCGTGTCAACTATTTTCTTATTAGATAATTTACTGTCCTCTTTTTCGTTATAGCCAAAAAAACCCCTCTCTGTTTCGATCTTTACGACAGGAAGCATTATCAGTTCTGATGATGTTACTATACAGCCGCAAGAATAATCATCGCCTGGAATGAACTCTTGAAATAGAGCGGCACTATCGTATTTAAATATTTTATCAAGGAGCGGATAGATATCAGCCTCGGGATCAGAAAAGGTACCAAAAACGTCGGTGAATAGTGATGAGCCAAGTGAATTCGGCTTCGCGACAACCGGGCCTCGAAGTGACTGCGCAAATTGTATTGCGTTATCCAAATATCGTGGTTTTACTAACTTTGTCTTTGGCACTTTCACAGTTTCAGCGGGAAATAGCGACGAGACAAATGACGACATTGCGTGCTTATTCATCGCCAACGATGCAACCTGTGGGTCGCCGAACGTGCCTTTTAAACCAAAAAGCGCTGCAAGTGTCTGAACTCCGCCGTCTTCGCCAAACTGGCCTGGCAACAGGTTTACAACATATTCGTTGCGCGATTTAATCGCGTCAAAAGTGTAGGGTAGCGTACGTCCAGGAAGGATGCTGGTGTCGGAAATATAGGTCTGGAGTTTAGAAATTGTAAAAGCACTGTGGAATGGAAATGTGCGAACAAGGCTGTCATCTCGGCTGAGATGATACAAATGTTTCACAGAGAATGGTCGTTCGGCAGGAGGGAGAGCCAAGTAGGAGGAGATGATGTGTGTTAAGTTTGAGATGGACGCATCATACTCACTCGAGAGTCCGCCGAATATGAATGAAACGTCAAGAGACATATTTCTCTCCTTTATTTCCTGACACACGCTTAGAAATACATTGGTGTTGTGTTTTTCAGGAGCCGCCAAATCTGGTAGCTTGACTCAGGCACTGATACCACGATCTCGGACGGCCGAACGGTGGGCAAGGCCCAACTTCAACACCGCATTTTGGAAAGACCTCCAGATCCAAGTCAACGAGGTCGACTCTAATGCCAAATGCAGGAATTTGCCCGTGCAGGTCCATAAGCGGATAGGCTGTAGGACCGTATGTCCCCCTCTATCAGTGAGGTGGCTCGCCCTACACTGCGCGTGCGAGAGTTGCTCGGGCGGTGCGAGCCGATCCTCACCACGGAAGGACGAACCAGAAGGGATAGTGTGCTGAAGGTTCTGCAAAAAGTTTTGGAGAGAGAACGGCGCCTGCTCTGAGGGGCGAGCGGCCATGGCACGGTGGTGACGTTGCGATCACCGATTCCCGTGGAAG
>NZ_JAMYQC010000079.1:0-6614 GCF_040320645.1 Mesorhizobium sp. M0633 | reverse complement strand
CCGTCCTCATCCGACAACAGCAACGCTTTCAACTCGCCTCTGCTCAGTCTAACGTCTCGATTGGTCATGGCACTTCCCCTTCCACGGGAATCGGTGATCGCAATGTCACCACCGTGCCATGGCCGCTCGCCCCTCAGAGCAAGCGCCGTTCTCTCTCCAAAACTTTTTGCAGAACCTTCAGCACACTATCCCGCGCGTGATGCGAATGATCGTGATCCCATCCTCGGCGCTCGCGTCCATGGAGACACGCTGCCCACGCTGCATCATGCCTCTACCCCCATCTTGTTCCAAGGCGGTCGGATCATCTCGATGAGCCTGCCTCGAGGCCGGCGGCCGTTGGTCGGGAGCCGGTTCCACCCCAGCGCCGGCGGAACGGCGATGTAGAGTGGTCCCGGGGCCCATCTGCTCGGCGGTTATCTCGTTCAGCCGCCAGCTTACCATGCATAACACAGCAGGGCTCACAAGGTGTGAATCAGCACCGAATGTTGACCGCTTCAGGCAGTATTAGCGGGCGCGGCCGGGACCATATCGACGAACACATGCTTTAGTCTGATCGTGTGGGTGCCGTTTTGAACCAGCGCGCCCTCCAGCACGGCCAATGCTAGGGAATGTGCAGCTTCAGCCGTTAGCCCCGCGGATTCACCGTAGGCCTTCCGAACGCGTGCATCTACGGCATCAACAACGGCAGAAGCCGGAAGTGCTAACACGTAGCCGAGCATAAATCCCCAGTCATGGCCGGCAGCATACTGACCCGTTACAAATCGATCGACGCCTTTGGCGACATAACTGCCGTTGAGTGTTGAATCACTTGCGTGAACACGCTTACATTCGACGGCTACATAGGCGTCTTCATCGCCAAACTGATGCACAAACTGCAAGGTGATATCGATCCGACCCAAAATTGACGGGTCGTCGCTTGCCATGTCTTCAAGCTCGTGTTCACCGCGTATTTGAAGGTTCGTCAGCCCCAGCGCCTTCTTGACTCGACGCATCGCCTTCCGAACGACAATCGTTGTCGGGACTTCGAGCATGCCGGCTGTTAGATGCGGCTTTGCCTCGTCACAGCCTTTGCAGAGGAGATCGACGACGGTCGCGATCTGATCACCCGAAAGCGAGAACGATGGAAGGCCAAAAGGGACATCAGGCGTGAGCAACGGTGCTTCCCCTCCGCAGCCAGTGGTCGGCGAGGATTACATCGGCGTCGTTCAGTCCGGCCGTGCGGGTCCAGTTTCGGATTTCGCTCGGCTTGAGAATGAAAAGATCGTCTGATCCATAAAGTCGAATTTGGCGCCGCTCGTTCAGGTAAGGCGGTATCGGAGCGTCAAATTGGCCCCGCAGGAGTGCGCCTAATGCATCTAGCTCCGCGGGATCGCCGTCGCGGACGACCGGCTCCCGACCGGGACCGCCTTTGGCCATTACGAAACGAACGGCTGTGATACCGGGCACGCCAGATGCCAAAACGGGCTTGGTCAGCCGCGCCGGGTAGATCACCGCTTCAAGATGGCGCTCGTCGCGAGCGCGTAGGTATGCGTCGACCGTTTTCGTGACCTGGCCGGCATAAGCACGCAACGCTTCTGCGCCCGGGGGCGTGATGAGACCGCCGCGCTCGCTTCGATTCTCGAAGATGAGGTAACGTGCGCGATCGATACTGTCTCGGGCGAGCGTTCGCTCATCCGCATCCAAGTCATATGCATCGAAAACAGCCTCATCGAGGGCTGTTAGGCGGACGGAGCTCGTGGGATCTGCCGCCGCCTTCTTCTCTGCTTCGATTAGCGCGTTCAGGAGGGCGGGATCGATTTTAGTCAGATCAGGGATGCGCAAAGAGAGGAGATCATGAGGCTCAACCGTTGGGCGTTCTAAGCCCCAGGTTGGCCCGCCGAATGCAAACTGGAAGGATGTGAGGCTAGAATTCAGAATCGCACTAAGCGCGAAGGCGTACTTTACATCGGCGCCGGCGAAGGAAACTCCGTAGAAGTTCTGCGTATACAGTACGTCGCGGCTACTGACCGCAGCGCTGTAGCGTCCACGCTCTGCGCCTGAGGCGTTGCCCACCTTGGAGCAGAGCAGGATCGGACCGAGGAAAATCGATTCACGTCGGGGCCGGTGCAACGTTGGATGAGTGAAATCGTCTAGTGAACCATAGTCGAGGCGGAACGCCGAGAATTTCTCCGGCGCCACGACCTTCAAATTTCGATAGCTGCTAGGTGGGGTGTTTGCGTCGCCGCGGACTTGGAAACCTTGACCTCGGTTGGCGGATGGGTCGCGCTCTAGCGTCTGCATCAGCACGTCAAAGCGTTGGAAGTCCTTCTCCAGGCGCTCGATGAGCCAGCCGTCACGAACCGTTCCGAAGGTCGCCGCTTTGAGGAAGGTAGGTGTCGCCAACACCCGCTTAAGCGGGATGGAACGGATTTCTCCGGGACCAAGGCCAAAGACCCCTGTCCTTCGGAAGTCCGGAGTCCATGGGATCGAGCCGACCAGCATGCGGTCTGCTTGGGGGCCTAGGCCACAGCGAGCGAAGAATAGCAGTGCGGGACCGACGGCGTCCGGGAAGAGATCCTCGCGACGAAGGTAAGAGAGATTGATCAGCGCGACTGGCCCGAGATGCTCCAAGAGATGGTTTCGCGCCGCGACGGCGTGAACATCTTTTGAGAAGAAGGGCGTGGCCTTCATCACCATGCCGACACGGCCATGGACACCGGCCAGTTCAGCACCAAGCGACAGGAATGCTTGGTCGGGGCTCCGCCTTGGCCGCAACGTCGACGAGTCGGATGTACGCCGCCTGTCGGCACCGAGCTCCTTCTTGACGAACGTCCATGGCGGATTGCCGACCACCGCGTCGAAGGTCCGGCTGGTGATCGGCGCAGGTAGTTTCTCGCCCAGAGAGTCCGCTTCAAACAGGGTGGTATCGATCAAGCGATCGAACTTCAGATCGCGGATGTCACTGATCGGCTGTTCGTCGAGCTCCAGAGCGGCGAGATATAGGCTGAACGCTGCGATACCAAGTGCCGCACGGTTGATGTCGACGCCAAAAAGCTGGGTGTAGAGAATGCGGCGAACGAGATCTCGGGTTGCGGGCTGACCCTCTGCAGCGCGCCACACCAGTCGACGAAAAGCTTCCACGAGGAAGGCGCCCGATCCACATGCCGGATCTATAATCGTCGCGTGTGACGACAGGCCCTCGAAAACGGGGTCGAGTGTGAGGTGGACGAGTTCGACTGGTGTGTAGTGTAGACCCTGCGATCGCGCCTCATCCGCCGCGCTCGTCCTCGCGAACTGCTGGTAGATCGAGCTGACAAGATCGACCGGAATGGCGTTGAATCGGAAGCGGAAGAGCCGACCCTGTCCAAGGCGGTCCGGGATAAGACTTCGTCCCTCCACGAAGTCGCGGATAAGTTCGAGATGCTTCGGTGTTAATTGCTCGTGCTCGGCGCCGGGGTCGTCCATCGGAAACAGGTCGCCGTTGAATGTGGTTCGCAGCCAGTCGAATAGGGCAAACGCGCTTGACGGCGTCGCGAACATTGCGCTGAGGTCAGCCGGCATCTCGCTTGGCAGGAAGGGTTGGGCAATCCCGCGATCCAGCAGATACCAAGTGAAGATACAGCGCCCGATGAACCGCTGCGCGATATCGCGCGCATGTGCGACAGCGCGATCCGTTTGCGGATCGTCGAGAGCCGTAAGGCGATCCTCTAATGCGGAGATCTCAGCGAGAAGTTCGCGGTCGACGCGATGTCGCCGGTTGATCTTCGACCCAATTGGACTGGCCCAGAATGCGCCGGTTTCGGTTGCGATGCGACCACATTGAATGTCCAGCGCGCGCAGGCGATCGGCAGACTGCAGAACGAAGCGATCTAAAGCCTGCGGCGCCTGACCCGCAGGCTCGGCAGCACGTTCGGGCGAGGCGTAGCAGTCGTAAAGGCGTACATCCGTAGGCGTGATAATCCAGAGAAGAGGCGCAATGCCAACATTCCACGCCGCTTCATGCCACTGACGAAGGTCGTCGTCTGAGGGCTCCGCATCGCCAGCATCTTTGAATATGCTGGTGGGAGCGTTCTGAGCTGAGAACACGGCACCGGCCCGCAGTCCTACTCGCTCATCTGAGAAGATCGCCCGCATCTTAGCTGCGCGCGGATCATCTGCCGGCACCAAACCCGGCGCGGGGAGGCCGTTGGAAGCCAGATAACCCGTCGCCTCCAGCGCCTGCTTGTAGGCGGCACTGGTCAAGCTGACCTCCTGCGAACGGGTGTCGCAGTCTCCCGAGGTTGACCGGCCGCGTCGACTGCTTTTGATTTGGCAGGAGCATCGATCGACCGGGCCGGGAACAGCTCTAGCTGCCCAGGCGACTTGGCGGGGTGAGGCAGCGAGAAGCCGCTCGACAAAACCTCGAGGTGCGGTTCCAGGCGGATGATTACCGCATCTTCAGCCAACGGAAGCCCGTCGGCCTCGTCCACAATGGACCATGCGCTATCGCCGCGCAGGACAAGTGATTTGCCCCAAAGCGCGATGAAGGAAGTGCGCTGGAAGCCCGCTTTGAGACTCGCGAAGAGGGCTTGATGTGGTTGAAGTTCGAAATGGAAACGATCACGGAGTAGGACCACAATGCGGAGCAGCAGAATTGTGTGCCATGTGAAGCCAGCCGGCGACCCTTTTCCTTTCGGCAGAACGTCAGCCGGGATAAGGGCGCGGCGACTCGTCCACTCTCGCAGGGTTACTGTCGAGAGGCCTGTGAGCTGTGCTGCAGCAGGCGTGGTTACAAACCGCATGTCGACCTTTGTAGATTGAGTCCTATACCCGATCTCGCTACGAAGAATGGGTATCAGACTCGATCTCCGCCGTAAACGGCGAGGGCGGCTGATAGGGATCAAACTCGCATTGGCATGCGACGTTCCTACGATCGGGGCAAGTTCGATCGCCATGAAGCCAAAGACCTCAGCAAAGGTTCAAAGCCGGATTCGCCCGGATTGCCTTCGAGCCGCTTTTCAACACGACGGGCCAGACAGTTCACTTCGCCCGCAAACGGAACGGTGAATCCACCGTCTTCTACGAATGACTGTTTCTCTTTTTTCGATCTGATCGGCGTTCCGCCGGAACCTGACCCGAGAATGAAATCAAACACGGCTTGGGGCTGACCCAGCGCTGTCGCCTGCGGGGCTGCCGGAATCCTTGCTGCGGCTTGGGCCTGTCCGGCAAATACTGCGAGTGACATGCCGAGCGCACGCTCGATAGTGCGATCCGGCGCGTTCATCAGCCGACGAAGGACCGCCGCGGCGCGTCCGGCATGACGCACCGCCGCCGCATGCTTGCCCTCGCGGATCTTCACGCCGGCCGCCGATAACAGGATCAATCCCTTGAAGAGCATCCGAAGCGGAGCGCCTCGATCTGCAACCTGCCAAAGACCTTCCCAAGCCTCATGGGCTTCCCAGTAATAACCATGATTGAAGAGGTCGATACCCCAGAGGAACATGTCCGAGTCAAGCGACGCCTCTTCAGCAATCTGAATTGCTTCGCTGTGATAGCTATGTCCTGCAGGATCGCGCACGGGATGCGGCTGCCGGCCGGGAAGATACGCATAGGACGGAAAGCTCTTTTCCGGTAGCCAGCGCGGGCGCAACGTCGAACCAATAGCCATCAAGACGAATAGTGTCACTTGGCAATTAATTACGATAGAGGCGATTTGGCCGCGACGGGCGGCCCCGCCGGCCGGGTGCCCCTCGTCCGGTACTACGGACCCCACTTGCGGGTTGTCTCCAGGTAGTCTCGTGCGCCTGCGCGTCTGCCGCCCAGCGCAGCTTGAAAAGGTGCTCCCGACCGAGCGGTGTCAGACGGGCCGCCTTGTGATTACAGCGCCGACGCACAGTCTGGCCGTACCGCGCGGCAATTTCGAGCGGCGAGCTTCCGCTAACGCCCACATTTGTCCGCTATTGCGGCGATGCATTCCTCGAGACGCTCCAGGCGGAATTTCGCAATACGAAGTTCATTCCCGGCTTCGAAACGTCGATGGCGCCCCTGAGGTGTGGTCGCCATGAGGTTGCGCTCCAGTTCGGCGATGTGCGCACGCACCTGTCGGGCATCGTCCTGACGCAATGCCTTGATCCACCCACGCCCGCGCATCAGTCTTCTGCCAGCACCCCAAAAGTCATGCGGAGTTATGCCACCGAGATCCTAATTTGCGGCAAGCCGAAACACTCGAAATTTAACGTCCGCTAATGCGAGGAACACGAAACAGTCCGGCAAAATAGTCAATGCAGCGGACACGATTATCCGAGGCGGCTATCGTCTTGCCAATAAGGCCGAGCCTGAACCGGAAACCGACCGGAGACATGTGCCAGGAGCGCGTCACGACGCAAAACACCGACCGGGGGATGCGGGCGAGAAGTCCGTGTCCGGTCGAATCCCTCCAAGAGAAAACGCTCGATGCGAAGGTAGCTCAAGCGGTCGCCTTTTGCGGTTGGCTGAACGTATTGGGAGGGCGCGGCAGACCGAAATGGTCTCTTAGCGTTGCCCCGTCATAGTCGTGCGCACGCCAATGGAAGCGATCGTCTCGATATCGCGTGCAATTCCAGCCCCACCGCTGGAGTCTGATCCGCCGACCACGAGCACATGCGGTTCTCGACTCA
>NZ_JAMYQC010000078.1:0-6880 GCF_040320645.1 Mesorhizobium sp. M0633 | reverse complement strand
CAGCACTCGCCAATGTCGAGATCTGGCGTGACGAGCCGGTGGCCGAGCGGATCGCGGCCTTGAGCGAGAGACAGGCCGCCGGGTTTCGACGCTTTCGCGACAATGCCAACTTCACCGACAGCCGCGCGATCGGCACGATCCTAGCTCTCGACCTGCGCGCCGGCTCTGCCGGCTATCTGGCCGAGATCGGACCTAAGCTGCGGGCCTTTTTCCTCGAGCTCGGCCTGCTTGTGCGCCCGCTCGGCAATGTCCTTTATCTCCTGCCGCCCTATTGCGTCACCGGCGACGAGCTCGATCGGCTCCATGACGCGATCGAGGAGGCCGGCGAACGCTTCGGCTCAAAGCCATGAGCAGGTTGTCGCGCCTGCTCGGGTTTGGCCATCATGCGCCTGGCCGAAAGGTGGCGAATGCCGAAATCGAGAACAATCTCGGCCTCGAACCGGGCTGGATCGAGCGGCGTACTGGAATCCGGTCGCGCTTCTGGGCAACGGACGAAGACACGCTGTCTGGTCTTGCTGCGCAGGCCGGCGCGATGGCGCTGGTCAGCGCCGGCATTGCGCGCCACGACATCGGTCTGCTGCTGCTTGCCACCTCGACGCCCGATCACCTCCTGCCGCCCAGTGCGCCCCTGGTCGCACATCGGCTGGGGCTCGGCCGCGCCGGCGCGATCGATCTCACCGGCGCCTGCGCCGGCTTCATCTATGCGCTGATGTTTGCGGACGGGTTCACCCGCCTGCACGGCAAAGCGAGCCTTGTTATCGCCGCCAATATCCTCAGCCGCCGCATCAATCCCTCTGAGCGCGCCAGCGCCGTGCTGTTTGCCGATGCCGCCGGCGCCCTCGTGATCGGTCCGTGCGAGGATACTGATCGGGGGATTCTCGGTGCCTCCGTGGATTCGGACGGCTCGCGCTACGGGCTGATCCAGATACCCGCGGGGGGAAGCAACGTCCCGTTTCATGGCGGCCTGGATCTCGGGCAGACCCGAATGACGATGACCGACGGACGCGAAGTGTTCGCAAAGGCCGTCGAGATGATGACCGATTGCTCGATAAGCGCGCTAGCCGCTGCCGGAGTGCGCCCACAGGATGTCGACCGGTTCGTGCCGCATCAGGCCAATGCTCGCATTTTCGATGCTGTCGGGAGCAACCTCGGCATAGCGGATCAAGCAATTGTCAAGACGATTGCCGAATACGGCAACTCTTCGGCCGCGACGATCCCGCTCTCACTGTCGCTCGCCAATCAAGCGGAGCCGTTTCGACCGGACGAAAAAATCCTTCTCGCGGCGGCAGGTGCGGGACTCAGCGGCGGGGCGCTCGTCGTCGGGATTTAGCCCAGCGAAGCTGCTCAACATCAGGACTGGCTCTGTGAGATGAATAGGACAACGGGGCCAATGCGAAAAATAGTCGCCGGCAAGCTGCACGCATCCACGTCACCGAAGCAAACCTCAACTACCACGGTTCGATAACGCTCGACCCTGACCACTGCGAAGAAGCCGGGATCCTTGCCAATGGATTCGTGGAGACATGGAGCAAGACTTCCGGCGCGTGCATCTCGACCTATGTCTTCCTCGGCGAGCGCGGCTCTCGATGCTGCATCCTCAACGGCGCGGCCGCCCGGAACCTGCCAGCCCACTCCATCCATCTGGACGAAGCGCACATTCCTGTCTGAAGCCGCGGATCGTTACGTTCGTCATCAACAATGTCGTCGGCTTCTCGCCGATGGCAATGCGCTGACGCGGACGGCGTTGACGATTACATCGGCAGGGGCGCTTCAGCAGAACTTTCGCGGGTTGATGGAGCAGCAGGAACTGGTGGAGGAGACCGGCGAAAGTGCTTTTGATACCGGCGGTCGGCCGGCGAAGCTTTATCGCTTCCGCCACCATGTCCTCGACGAAACGGCGGTCGCCCGGACAAAATTGCCGCTGGCGCGGGCTTGACATCCTTTATACTCAACGTAGAAATATACCCTTATAATCAATTCGATTATAACGAGAAATTCATTCGCACGGTCCGAACCCACGGTCTCGCTCGGGAAGCCCGTATGAGTGGATCGAAGTGATCTTGGAAATGAAACGCCCGAGGACGGGCTTTCAACCTTTGTCGTGAAGGAGGTGCCGCGCGAGTGGGCCAATGCCTTGCGGCAACGGTGAGGGATGTATACCGCCAGTAAACGCGTGCGTCAAAGTCGCTGTCGAATGTACAGTTCGTCTAAATGTGCAAGACGTTCGATTTGTGCAAGTAACACTTGGAAAAGTGTTGCATAAAAGAAACGTCTAATTATATAAAGCTGGCAAGCTAAACTTTAAACTTGCACAAATGAGCGTCGCGGATAGCGTCCCACTGTGAAGCGTGCACTGCGATGTGCGTCTGTTTCGATCGTGGGGGGCAAGACGGTCGTCAATTGATGTTCTTCCCTTTTTATTGAGAGGCAAAAGTTGAAGCCGCAAGACGGCTGCTAGGTTGCGCGCATACGAAAACGCAACACATCGCCGTCCCCCCAACTTCTTCAACGCTCTTTCGGAGGCTTGCTGAGGGAATGCTATTGGGAAAGCCAGATATGTCCGCGTCGAGTGATCTTGGGGATGAAAAGCGCCAGACCGAGCTTTCAAGCTTTGTCATGAGGGAGGTGCAGCGTATTCTTGCCCAATGCGATGAGGCGAAGCAGGGTGACAAGGCTGCTGTTGCGCCTTCTGGTTCTCCTTCCAACGAATTGACCGTCGTGGCCGCCGAATTTCTTGGTAGGCTCGAGGCCGAAGCAGCGCGACGGCTAAACGCCCAGGCGGGTGAGATCGCTTCGCGACCACGGGCAGCCGATCATCCGCTCGGGCATCCGGTTCTGAAAGATTGCCCGAGAGAAGGCGCGCGCATTGCAGAATGGGCCGGTCCAGTTGCGGGGTCGACGCATCTCGAGAGACGTTTTGGAATACCGCGGTCCACTTTGTATTGGTGGCAGCAACACAATGATGTGGTTGCCTTTCGGAGAGGCTCCCGTAAGCATGTATTTCCCCTAGCTCAGTTCATCGACGGCAGGCCTATGCCCGGAATCAGGCAGGTCCTTTCCTCGATCTCCGATCCCAGACTGGCTTGGCTGTGGCTGATCAGCCCCTCGCCTCTTCTCAAGGGTCGCGTCCCTATCGAATTGCTCAGAGAAGGTATGAACACAGAAGTTGTTACATCCGCCGCCCAGGCTGTTTCTCTGATTGAATCTATCTGACAATTGGCCGGATGCCGATGGCTTTCCGCGCATTATGTAAGTGCGCACAAGCAGATGTACCAATTGTGCGATTTGTGCAAATGTATAGTTGTTCGATTTGTGCAATTAATACAATGTATTTAGTGACAATAATGCAACGGATACTTCTATATATGTTGGCAAACGGAATTTGAACTTGCACTAATTCGCCCGGTGAATAGCGTTCGAGCCGGGAAGGATGCATTGCGATGCGCATCTTTTTCGATCGTGGGGACCGGGAGCGGTTCGTCCATCGACGTCCTCGCCCTTTTCAAATCGTTGAATGGAGATAAGTATGAACATCAAGAGCCTTCTTCTCGGCTCAGCTGCGGCTCTGATCGCAGCTTCCGGCGCCCGCGCCGCCGACGCGGTGACGGTCGCCGAGCCGGAACCGGCTGAATACGTCAAGATCTGCGACGTATATGGCTCGGGCTACTTCTACATCCCCGGCACCGAAACCTGCCTGCGCATCGGCGGCTATGTCCGTTACGACATCAGCGCTGGCGACGTTGGCTCCTACGACGGGGCGCGGACCCACGACGTCCAAGACGGCAGCGACCAGGGCACCTGGCGCAAGAACGCCCGCTTTGACCTAAGGACTTGGACCGGCCAGGAAACCGAACTCGGTACTTTGAAGACATACACCGAGACCAAATTCAATTTCGGTAACCGCAACGCCTATTCGGGTCCCGACAGTCCCCAGAACTATGCCTTCAACAGGGGCATCACACTAAACTTCGCCTGGATCCAGCTCGGTGGCCTTCGCGTCGGCAAGGACGAATCGGCGTTCGATACGTTTATCGGCTATGCCGGCAACGTCCTCAACGATACGCTCGTTCCCTACGGCGATTTCGACACCAACGTCGTGCAGTACTACTTCGATGCCGGCAATGGCTTCTCCGCCGTGGTATCGCTCGAAGAGGGTTCTGGCGTCGTCGGCACGATCGACAGCTACGTTCCGCATCTTGTCGGCGGCGTGAAGTACACGCAGGGCTGGGGCGCCATCAGCGGCGTCGTGGCTTACGACAGCAACTACGAAGAGGTAGCCGGCAAGGTCCGCTTGGATGTGAACGCCACCAACGAACTGTCCCTTTTCATTATGGCTGGCTATGGGACCGACGACAACCTAACCGATGGAACCTACGCCATTCCTGCCGGCGGCCGCGGCTTCTACAAGCAGTGGGGTGGCAACTGGGCCGTCTGGGGCGGCGGCACCTACAAGTTCAACGAGAAGACCTCTTTCAACCTTCAGGCGGCGTATGACGAGTGGAAGAACCTCGGCATTGCTGCCAATGTCGCCTACGATATCGTTCCTGGTCTGACGATCACGGCCGAAGTCGACTATCTCCACGCTGGCAAGTTCGGGGATGTGGACTTCTCTAACTGGACCAATGCCGACAAGAAGAACAGCGTCGGCGGTCTGCTCCGCTTCCAGCGCTCGTTCTGAGGATTGAAGAGCCCGTTGCCGCGTTCGGAGCGGTAACTGCGAGCCTAATTTGCGGCCGAACCATTGTGGTGAGGCTTGTAGAGGTTTCGGCGAATTGCTTGATCACGGACCTCCAATCCGAGCATTTCGTCGATGAGAAGGGCGCCCTGTTCCCGGGCGCCCTTTTTTTAAGGGTTATCATCAGACTCTCTCCCGGGGGAACTGTGGGTAAGAAACAACGCATCGTCCTGCAGGCAGCTGTTTTGGCGTCTGCCTTTGGCTTTTTTTTGCTGATCCTGATCCTGCAGATGGTCAGTTTTTTGGTTGACTAGGCACGCGCAAGCGGGATGGATCGCGCAGAGACACGCGGAAGTTTTTTTCGCCAGCGAAACCCCGACGACCTGATGGGGAGTCGCGCCAGCAGGGTGGGCGCCACGTCCAGTGCCACCGACCCTGCGAGATGCCGATCGTTGGCGCGTCTGTCAGTTCGCGCGGCCATATTCATTCTGGTGCCGATCTGTTGCCTTTTCTGCTTTTCCCATGCGTTTTAGGCCGAGCCATTTGTGAAGCGGGCGGTCAATGGATCTGCGCCTCGCGATTGCCTGCCGTTGCCTGGTTGATCTGGGCGGCATAATCCGAGAGCGAACGCTGCAACCGCGGTTCGAATTGCGCGAAGTTGAACCGGACTTCATCCGCCGTCAGGAACTGGTGGGTTGCGCCGGGAAAGCCGGCGACCATCACAAGGTCGCCTTCCTTGACGCCTTCACAGGCTATGGGTAGCCAACTCTTCGGCCGGTAAGGCACATTGTCGCGCGCATTTGGCCGGGAGGAACCATCAGGAGCGACATAGGCGCGATAAAAGCCGAAGTCGCCTGTGTGGCGCGGCCACATCCAATTGTCCGTTTCGCCGCCGAAGGTTACCGATGCCGAGCGCGGGCGCATAGACAAGGCGCACGTCCTCGATTTCGAGCTTCTGCTGGAGATAGTAGGAGGCGCCGCCATAATAGGCCCCTACGTCGCAGCGGCGATTGGGCTGTCCTTCACATGCGGCGATCAGGGCCTTGCGGTTCGTGGCGAGCCGCTCATAGCGGGCAAACTCATTCAGCTTGTCCGAGACGCCCTTGAGCATTTCGGCGGTCACATCCCGCACGTCCTCGATCACATAGATTCGGCTGCCTGGCGCCGCGGGCAATTCTTCACCCAGGGCTCTTCGCCAGAAAGCCGTCTGTGAGATAGTCCTGGCCCTCCTTGCTGTGGTATTGGATGGATTCGAACACGCAGTGATGATTGGTTGCGACCAGCCCTTGTGGACTGACGAACGAGGCGGAGCATCCGCCCAGTGATACGATCGCGTTGAGCGGGTCAGCGTCCAGACGGCCCAGCTGGGCGGGATCGATCTGGAGCCCATCCGCGCGCATGGCCGCGCCCACTTCCGCAGTCTGGCCCGGCATCCACATACCTTCGTCCGCCGACGTAGCCGTGACCGTCCAGAGCAAGGCGATGGCAGTTGCTTTGGCCAAACATTTCAAATTCGAGTTCATGCTGACTGTCGCTCTCATCTTGCCTCCTGTTCTCCGCAGATTGGATTGGTGACTATCGGGATGGCCGGAGTCCTGGCGCCGCGCGGCGGCCAATACCGTAAAGACCCTGTGGACCCGTTAACCGCAACAGTCCTGATGGCGCTCACCTCTCATATTTGTCGCGCGCAACGTTTGCGGATCATCCGCTGCACCAATCGTGCCAAATGAATAAAGCCTTCAATTACAAATGGTGAGCCGCCTCACCCATGTCCTATCTCCGACGTCGTTCACGTAAAAGGCTCGGTGCTTCCACGCTCTTTTGCTCTTCGCCCGTCCCTCTTCCGTCTTGACTAGCAGGAGCCTACGGCCTATCTCACTGCCGCGTTAGCACTCCCCCAAGATGAGTGCTAACCACGCTCCGGCAACGGAGAACCGTTCAACATCCGCACCAGGGAAATCCAAAAATGGCAAAGTCGAATTTCCGGCCGCTGCATGACCGCGTGGTCGTTCGCCGCGTCGAGTCCGAAGCGAAGACCGCCGGCGGGATCATCATCCCCGATACGGCTAAGGAAAAGCCGCAGGAAGGCGAGATCATCGCCATCGGTTCCGGCGCCCGTGACGAGGTCGGCAAGCTCGTCCCGCTGGACGTCAAGGCCGGCGACCGCATCCTGTTCGGCAAGTGGTCGGGCACCGAAGTCAAGCT
>NZ_JAMYQC010000077.1:0-6958 GCF_040320645.1 Mesorhizobium sp. M0633 | reverse complement strand
CGTGCGGCGCCAATCGCTTGAGACTGCGGGTTGACGGGCGGTCGGACCGGCGCCGCTTCAGCGACGCGCAGAAGCAGGCGATTGTGCAGGAGACGGAGAAGCCTGGTGTCAGTGGCGGAGGTTGCCGCCGCCATGGAGTCGCCACCAGCACGGCCTTCCGCTGGCGTGTCGAGTTTCGGCCTGACCGCTGGCAAGACGCCGCAATTGGCAACTGTTGCGCTCATCCATGGGGCGAAAAAACGAACGCCGGCGACGGCTCCCCTGTGCAATCTCGTGCGGCCGCCGGACGGCATGGTGGCAGTCCGACTGGACGACGGGCGGCGCGTCTTTGCGTCCGTCGGCAGCAATGCGGATGCAGTCAAGCGGCATCTCGCGGCAAGGGAGAACGCATCATGATCGTCGTTGCGGCGGGTGTGAAGATGCATCTGGCGCTCGGTCATACCGACCGTCAAGAGGCTCGACGGGCTCGCCATACTGATCCAGGAGCAGCTGAAAGATGGATCCCTTCTCGGATTCCGAGCGCAATGGACCCGACCACATCGAACGCGATATCAGCGAAGGCGCGAACATCACTCCGCGCCGTAGCGAACCCGGAAAAGCGCAACCAAAGCGCGGGCCGCTGCCCGATCATCCGCCGCGCGTTGTTGCGGCGGCACCCTGCCCAGCATCTGCGAGAGCATTAGCGAGATCCTCGACTATACCCAGGCGCGGTTTAGATGTAGCGCCACGCCGCCCGAAATGTGCCTGCCGGACCCGTTGGCCCGAAGAGGTTCAGGCAACTTGAACGTCGCCGACGGCGTTCCAGATGAATTGCGCCCGAAGCTCCAATTCACCGCCGCCGCCGCGAGGAGGACCGCGCCGCCAAGTGCCGAGAGGATAAAGATTGTACGCGCATGTTCATCGCTCGATCTGCGGTGCAGCAGCTTTCACCGGTTTATCAGCAACTCTGTCCGCAGCCGGGCAGAACGATGGAAGCGAAAGCTTGCCGGCTTGATATTTGCGACGAATACGGTTTGTTACGGGACAACGAATTATTTGCCTGATTGGCAATAAACAGCCCATCCGTTTCAACGCGCGCCATTAGAGCCATCAGACAAGAGGAAAACTCGATGACCGTTTCTCCAGACCCAAGCGACCAGGCTGATCTCGTATCAATCGCCGCCGACATCGTTTCCGCCTACGTTTCGAACAATCCGCTGCCGGTCGGCGAGTTGTCGAAGCTGATCGGGGATGTCTATGTCGCTTTGCGAGGGATCGGCAGACCTGTGGCTGCGACCGCAGCCAAACTGGAGCCGGCGGTGTCGATCAAGAAGTCAGTGACACCTGATTTCATCATATGCCTGGAAGACGGGAAGAAATTCAAATCCTTGAAGCGGCATATCGGAACGCATTACAATCTGAGCCCTGACGAATACCGGCAGAAATGGAACCTGCCCTCCGACTATCCGATGGTTGCGCCGAACTACGCGGCCACCCGCTCGGCCCTGGCGAAATCAACAGGTTTGGGACGCAAGGCGACAGCGCCAGCAAAAGCTGCGGCAGAAAAACCAAAACGAGTTGCTCGCGCGGCAGCGGCGACCACAGCCGCCACGGCAATCAAGTCGCCGGTGAAGAAGGGTCGCAAGACACCCGTCAAAGCATAGCGTGCTGCACCAGATAGAGGTGCAGTGGTGAACCTGAACCATGGCGAAGCCCCGCCTTGCGCGGGGCTGCGTGTTTAGTCGGATCACTCTGCGGTGCGGCGGGACCAGATGAGCGACAACTCGCCCTCGGTGGCGGTCTCGACCAGGCTTGCATAGATCGGAGCGGGGAAGCTCGGATCGTCGAGCTTGACGGAGTGATAGTCGCGGCCCTCGCGCGAGGTCTTCTTCCATGCCGCCCCGAATTCGATGGCGCCGGCGAAGATGCGGAAGTCCGGACCTTTTTCATTGTCGCCTTCGGCAGGCGTGAACGTCACCGACTTGACGTTGAGGTTCAGGGTTTTGACTGAACCGGAGAAGCCGTTCGCGGTGCGGGAGAATGTGCCGATGGTCGCCATTGTGGTGGTTCCTTCTGTTTCTCGGGCCGCGCCTATCGCGGCCTCGATGGTGGTCTTGAGACCGGGGGCGATCGGGCCGCACCCAAAGCGGCTGAAACGAAGTGGAAGACGGCGCCGCGAGACTTTCTTGGGCCGCGAGGAATGGACGCAAACCGGGGTCCCCGCCAGGTGTGCCGGGTGGGGTGGTACGGCCAGGGGAAGAAAACGAAGCGCCGTCGTTGCGGGAAGACGATCGAGGTTGAGCCAAGCGAAAACGGTCTTCGGTCAGACCCAATCCATTCGAGGGCGCCATGGGCGTAGCTAGGATGGACAGACAGTCACAACGGCGACCGCGATCAGTCACCCGCTTCCCAGCCCCGTCATGAGCGCTTTGGCGGTCAATACAGCTAACCCACACCTCAACCATGAGAATGATGATGCCGCTCCAGGTACCCGCGCCAAGATGGCCGGCGAGCGGAGCTGGGCCGCGCCGTGAAGCTGGGCGGACCGGATCAGTTCAGTTCAGTTCAGGAGGTGGGTGACGCGCTCCATTGCGAGTGGGCGGCCACGCTCTGGTACAGATTGTATTTGTGCGAGCGATGGCCAAAGCCATTTCTCCATCGGCGGCTCATTTGCCTTATGCTTCGTCAATGATCCGAAATCCGCGTTCCAGACTGCAATCCTATGCTGCTTGACCCTATATTGATCAGCGATCTTGCCCCAAGGCATCCATTCCAAACGGCACAACGCTCGCCCGTTTGAAGCCAAGCTTGGCTGTACCGCGTTCCTTCGGACTGGGTTTACGCTTCTGAATAGCCAACTCGAGCTCCGTAAGACAATTTTGTTCTATATATATCGAACGAGCGTTCGCTTTTCAAGGCCGGTTTTGTGCGGTATATATCGAACGACCTAATCCACTGTGACTGAGGGAAAATGCCAACGACGCTAAGCGAGAAGCTCAGAGAACTCAGAAAGAAGAGGGACTGGTCCCTCGACGACCTGGCCCGCGAGGCGGGGGCCAGCAAGAGCTACCTGTGGGAACTCGAAAACCGCGCCGAGAGAAAGCCGTCTGCGGAAAAACTAGCCGACATAGCACGGGTGCTCGACGTAACCACCGAATACCTGCTCGACGAGAACGCCACGTTCGACGACGCGCAGCTGAAGGAAGTGTTTTTCCGCAAGTTCAACCGGCTCGAACACGACGACAAGAATCGGATCATGGACATGATCGACACTTGGGCGAAAAAGAAATGAAGCTTCCGACGACGTGCGACGGCTGGGCCACGCGCGTCTCGGCCCTCGTCAAGGCGGCGACCGACGCCTTGGGCGTAGCGCGCTTCCCGATCCGCATCGCGCCCATAGCTGCCGATTACTCGCGCAACCTCTATCCCAAAGAGCCGATCACTATCGTGCAAGGGGATGATTTCGGCGAGCGGTTCGAAGGTGCGCTCGTGCCCAAGGGCAACGGAGAGTGGGGTATCTTCTACAACACCGGCCTTCGCTCAAAAGGCCGGATCAATTTCTGCCAGGCTCATGAGTTCGGACACTACCTCCTCCACCGCCATCTGAGTGGAAATCCGTTCTATTGCTCGCGTAAGGATATGTGGGCTTGGAACTCCGACTATGGCCGGATGGAAGCCGAGGCCAACCGCTTCGCCTCAATGGTGTTGATGCCGCCTGATGACTTTCGCATTCAGACCTATGATTTCAGAAAGTCGACCCTCAGCCAGTTCGAGGCCCTTCGAGAGCGTTACGAGGTCTCGATTACGGCGGCCGTCCTCAAGTGGCTGGACATGACCAGGCGGCGCGCGATGCTCGTGGTCAGCAAAGATGGCTTCATCGACTGGGCACGCAGCAGCCCGGCGCTCTTCAAGTCGGGTGTGTATTTCCCGGCAAAACAGTTGACCATCCCCTTGCCTGGGGGCTCGCTTGCCGCCATCGGACGGAAGGCTGGCACACGCGAAATTGACCACCTGGCCGGCGTCTGGAACGCCGATGAGCCGGTGTTTGAGTCGGTGCTGTTCGATGAGTATCGTGACCTTGCACTGTCGCTTCTCATCTTTCCCGTCGATGGGCCAGGGCGCTGGGATAATAGCCATGATGAAGAGTCTGGACTGATGGACACGTTCGAAGCGTTCCAACGGTAGGTTCCTGGGCGTGTAGTTTATCCCGCGACGCACTCGGATACTGCTAGCCTGGAAAAGTGAGCCGATAGCGCCTGGCTGATTGAGCGTCGGTATCACGACTGGGCGAAGCAGCGGCAGGCGCTTGAGTAATCTTCTGGCAGACTCAACTACGGCTACGGGGCAGGAATTTGCGTTGATCCGATTGTTTCCAAAAAGGCAGCCGCCTCTGGCGCAACCGAGATCTCCAGCGTGGCCATCGGCAATGTCTGCTTTCAGGCGGCGGCAAAGCTGACCTCAACGACGACTATGAGGCGCGTTGCAGACCGGCAGCCTGGGGGCCGGAAACAGACGGTCCGGTTCTGGAAGCCAGAAGGCGCCATTCCACCTCCATCTTGGCCGCAACGACGCTGCTAGCCGCTACTCGACTGCGGCACCGCGTTGGCCGCTTGCTCCAGGAGGCGACATTCCGGTCTTACCAGAACGTTCGTGATAGGGTGCCTACCTACCGAAAATCGCGCACTTCTTCGAATCTCCGGCTGGGGTTGGGAAAGGAGAGCATCATGATTGGCCCACCACTGCCTCGTGTGGGACAATTGGCGGCGCCGCAACCCGCGCCCTCCGGCACTCGGCATTGCGCTGATTGAGGGACAACATGCTGCGCGTCGCATCCGACCGGCTGAGGCCGGTCATGGCACCACCGTCGATCAGCGCCGGAATTCCGCTGAAGACATGATAGACGGTCCAGGACCGATCCGCCTCGACGCGGCGGCCATATTGACGGTCCGCGAAGTCGCGTCCCGATGTCCCACCCTCATTTTCCCAGACCGCAAGCCCGGCGGCGTTGCACTGCCGATCGGTTTCGTTGCTACGGGCACTCATGGCGTTGGCCTTTCCTCATTGATCGCTTCCGTGGCCAGAACGCCGGAATAGAGCGTTGCGCCCTTCGCGTCGGCGATCGTCATGGCGTCCGGCCGCTGCGGCATGTTCAAGGTTTTGGCCAAAAGCCTGGCGATCTCGATCGCATGGTTGAGGTTGGCCGCTTGCGCCGTCTCGCGCCCGACCACGGCATGCGCATCGTCCGAGGTTCGGGTGCGATAGAATTCGATCACGATCTTCATCGTCATCCGTGCCCGTGTCGCTACGTCAGTTCTTGCGCTTGCCGCGCCGGGCATTGATATCGGCGGCAACTCTGGTGTGGGCGCCGAATACGCTTTCAGGCTTGGGCGGGACCTTCTCCTGCGTCGGGTTCCCGATCTTCCGGCTAAACCATTTCTGTCCCTTTGACACGTTCGAAGATCCTTTCGATGAGCGTTGTGCTGTCACCGGGCGAAGTGTCGACCGGTTCGAGACTGTCCTGCATCGCCACCCGTTCATGAAGTTCGACGTCGCTGCGGATGCGGTACTGCAGCGAATTTCCGCTCGGCGGGAGCCTTGCTGTGACGCGGTAGATTTCCGCGGCCTTTGGAAACGTGCCGATGCCGCTCTTCAGCCGGACAGCCTGTCCGACGGCAAAGAGATGCGTTGCGGCTTCGCGGCGGACTAGCACCGCTCGCGGTGATCGCCGGAGGTGAATGAAGGTGGCCACGCGGCGCCATGCGATCTGGGAAGTCCCTTCGAGGGCCTCCTCGTCATGGTCAACCCGATACTCTCCGGGCGGTTGCGGTGTATCAAAGCCGGGCAGCGAAAACGCCGACTTGAAGCGAACGACTGTATTTGTGGTGCGGCTGGTCATGAATTGCGGCTTTCCGCGGAAACGGGCGGCTGCGCCTTTCCGTATCATTCCCACTCGAACCGCCGGGACGATGCCCGACGCTGCCAGTACATCCGTGGTCAGCGTCGGTTTCATTCCAGGGTCCGAACGGAACGAGATGTGCGCCGGACCGGCGCATGCACTCATTTTCGAGAATTCGGTGGTGAATGGCGGGGCTCTGACACAAAGCCAACTCGACCCAAATCAACGAGTTTTACCTATGCGCCTCAATTGAGTTCCAAACAAGGTCGCGGCATCCTTTATTTGATCTTTGAAATAATAACCCGCATCCGCGAAATTCAAGCCGGCAGAAAGTTTTCCTCACATCCGAACGAATTTCTGCGCGTTCGAATTATATCATTCGAATTCTTGGCCATTGGCCAGAAATAATTCTGGCACTCCTATCTATCGAGTGCCAACGCGCCTATAGAGAGGGGGCGGCCGCCTAAGCCGGCCCCAGAAAGAGTCCCCATGAAATTCCGGCCACTCCACGATCGCGTCGTCATTCGCCGCGCCGAAGGCGACACCAAATCCAAGGGCGGCATCATCATTCCCGACAATGCCAAGGAGAAACCACAGGAAGGCGAAGTGATCGCCGTCGGCCCGGGCGGACGCGACGAGAATGGCGCGCTTGTTCCGCTCGACGTCAAGGCCGGCGACCTGATCCTGTTCGGCAAATGGTCGGGCACGGAGGTCAAGATCTACGGCGAGGACCTTCTGATCATGAAGGAGGCCGACATCATGGGCGTCATCGACAAAGCTGTCGAAGCCAAGAAGGCCGCCTGACTGGAGCGGCGCGTGTCCCTCAAGGCGCGCAAAGGTCGCTCCAGTATTTGAAGAACAAGCGCAGCGCGTTCCGCGCGGCGACCGTTCCACTCCAAATTCGACGGGATAAAAAATGTCTGCCAAGGAAATCAAATTCGCCACCGATGCCCGCGACCGCATGCTGCGCGGCGTCGAACTCCTCAACAACGCCGTCAAGGTGACGCTCGGCCCCAAGGGCCGCAACGTCATCATCGACAAGGCCTATGGCGCGCCGCGCATCACCAAGGACGGGGTGACGGT
>NZ_JAMYQC010000076.1:0-7223 GCF_040320645.1 Mesorhizobium sp. M0633 | reverse complement strand
GAGCTGATCGTGCCGATCGCCATGGAAGAGAAGCTGCGCTTCGCCATCCGTGAAGGCGGCCGCACCGTCGGTGCCGGCATCGTCGTCACCATCAAAGAGTAATCGCCGGCGCTGCCGGTTGAGATCGGATGCAAAGGGGCGGTCTTCGGGCCGCCCTTTTTGATTCTGATATTCTGGCAATGGATTAACCGCATTGCTTCAAATCCTGTTGCAAGCGCCTCTGCCATAACTAGTATAGGTTGCATCGAGGGGGCTGCCCGAATGGTTCCATGGCGCCGTTTGCATAGTCAGGCATGGTGGTCGCTAGGGCTGATCTGCCTGGTGTCGTTGCTTGCCATGGGCCACGCTGCCTTCGCAGCGGATGCAAAGAAATCCACGCCGGAAAAATCCGCGCCGGATTTCGGCCCGACGATGCGGTTCGTCGTCGTGCGCAGCAGCGCGCCGGGCTGCGAGCCGACCTGTCCGGAATGGATATCGGCGGAAGGCTCGATAGAAGCCGGCACGCCGGCCCTGTTCAAACGCGCGCTGAAAGCGCTTGGCGGCCGAAAGCTGCCGATCGTCGTCGATTCCCCCGGCGGCAATGTCGAAGCTGCGCTGACACTTGGCCGCCTGATCCGCAAGAACAAGCTCGATATCGCCGTCGGTAAAACCGGCTTCGTCGGCTGTCTGCCAGATATGAAGAACTGCAAGGAAAACGACGGCAAGGGCGCCCGTTATTTCGGCGATGCCTATGCCAACGGCGCCATCTGTAATTCCGCCTGTCCGTTGATGTTTTCCGGTGGCATCCGGCGCGTGGTCGGGGAATGGGCCTTTCTCGGCGTCCATCAGATCACCACGACCTACATCCGGACGAAACTGCTGTACCGCACCACCTATCGCATGGTGAAGGGCAAGAAAAAGATCCTCAGCACCCGGATCGTCAGCCGAAGAGACGCCGGCAGCTACAAGACCTACGAGATGAACAAGCCGCTGGAGAGGCGGCTATCGGCCTATCTGAAGGAGATGGGTATTGATAAGGGCGTGCTGGATATCATGAAGGCAACGCCAGCCAGCGATATAAGGCAGATCAAGCCGGGAGATATGCTGGCGATGAAGCTCGTCACCAGCCTCGAGTCCGTCGACATCCTGACGGAAGCAGCCATATGCCGGCGGAGCCCGGCGCCGGCGAACTGCAAGGAAATCCCTGCGAATGCCAAGCCGGCCGAGGTGGCAGCGATCGATGCGAAGGCCAGACCTTCTCAACCGGCTCAAGTCCCACTTTCTCAGCCGGCGAAGGCGGCACCTACCCAGCCGGTCGAGGCAGCGCCAGGGAATGGGGCGCCGGAGATGCGCTTCGTTGTGGTTCGCGGCAGCAATCCGCTGTGCAATCCCAACTGCCCGGAATGGATCTCGGCGGAAGGCGCGATTACCGCTGACACGCCCGAAAAATTGCGCCAACTGCTTGACAGCGTCGGCGACCGGCGCCTGCCCATCGTTATCAACTCGCCGGGTGGTGATGTGCTCGGTGCTTTGGCGGCCGGAAGGCTGATCCGCGAACGCAAGCTCGACGTCGCTGTGGCGCGGACGGATTTCATTGGCTGCGAGCCGCGGCAGGCCGACTGCACGGCCGAAGACGGCGTCTACAACGGGCTGACGGTCGATGCCGGCGGCGGTTGCGGCTCGGCCTGTCCGATCATGCTCGCCGGGGTGTCAAACGCCTGGTCGGCCCGCGTGCACAGTTGAGCGTGCATTCGGTAGGGCAGGAGCAAAAGGTCAAGGCCTATCTCGAGGACATGGCCATCGGCCCCGGTCTGTTTACCGCAATTCAGCTGTATTCAGTCGAACGGCAGCTCGAACTCGACAGGATGCTGAAATACGGGCTGATAACCGGGCATCAATCGGCAGACGAATTGACAGGCCCCGGCATCTGCAGATCGGAGCCACGGCCGGAAAACTGCCGCGAAGCCTCGGGCGCCAAGGCTCAGGCCAGCACGCCGGTCAAATCGTAACGCGGGCATTGCGGCCGACTGCCCATCGAGGCAGGTTGAGCGGCGCTCGGTGTTTCCGCTATCGTCCAGCGAAGACCAGCATGGGGGAAACACGAATGAGCCAGGATGTCCCGACATTGTTCGAATGGGCTGGTGGCTCCGAAGCGCTGAACCGCCTGACCCAAACCTTCTACGACAACGTCTCTCGGGACCCCATAGTCGGTCCGGTGTTCAAACACATGTCGCCGGATCATCCCGCTCACGTCGCGGCTTTCATCGGCGAAGTTTTTGGTGGACCGAAAACCTACAGCGAAAAGCACGGCGGCCATCGCGAGATGGTGATGCACCATCTCGGCAAGCATCTGACCGAGGAGCAGCGCCGGCGCTGGATCAACCTTCTCGCCGACGCCGCCGACGAGATCGGGTTGCCTGACGATCCCGAATTCCGCTCGGCCTTCATGGGCTATCTTGAATGGGGATCGCGGCTGGCCAAGATGAATTCCAACAAGGGCCCGACCTGCGATCCCGAGAGCGAACCAATGCCGGCCTGGGGTTGGGGGGTGCCGGGCGGCCCCTACAAGGCGCCTTCGGGAGACTGACCGGGGCGCGAATCGGTCGAAAACCCTGCCGCCAGGACCCGATTTGCGGGAAATGGGTGGCGGTGAATGGTTCGGTCCGCCAGGCTGGAACGGTTTGAGGCCGCCGTGGCTGGCGGGGGCCGCGCTGAAAAACCGGAGGCCTGCGATGGGATCGGACAGCAAAGCAAATTCTGACAGTGGCATCCGAAATCCGTTTGGCGTCATGGACGTCCCCACTCCCGACGACGAGGAGGTGTCGGCGTTCGCCGCCGGCGCGAAACTGGAGGGAACTCCAAGCGATGAAAATGCCGAGGCCTGGGGCACCGAAAGCGACCGCGACCGCAACGACACCATCGAAGGCAGCTGGTCCAGCCGTTGGAACGGCGGTGCCGATCCCACGATTCCAGGCGACAGCAAGGATAAATGGAAGTCTGGCTGGGGCGAGGTGAAGACGGCGGGAGAGAGAGTTTACCTGCTGTTCGATTGGCATAATGGCGTGCGCAAGGGGCTCATCGATGCCCGGCGCCAGGGTGCGAAAGGGCTGGTGGGAAAATACATCAATCTGACCGACCCGGAAATCGTGCGTCCCTGGGTCGGCTTGATCGTCAGCAATCAACGGATCGACGGGAAATGGCCGGGAGGACGCCTGGACTTTCGAAGATGAAGGCCGGGTAGCGCACGTCGCTCTTTACAGAGCGCGCGGAAGCTTTTAGGAAGCGCCTGTTGCGCCGACATGCGCATACGGGCATAGCTCAGTTGGTAGAGCGGCGGTCTCCAAAACCGCAGGTCGTAGGTTCGAGCCCTGCTGCCCGTGCCATTCTTTGAATGGATACCTAAAAACGATTCTTTTGCAGTGCGGCCTTTGAAAATCGGCTTGTGACTTGCCATATAGCACAAGTTGCGGCATAAGGGCCGCATAGCCGGGACGGGACGACTGGATGGTTCCGAGGCGGCGTTTGGCCATAAAGCGGACACTTGCCACTTGCGTGGATCAAGAATCGGTTTTATGTAGACGAGACAGACACGCGACGCGTGGAGCTGGGAAGCCGGCTTTACGCGTCTGATTTGCATGGGCGAAATGATTGCGCTGATTCGGCGCGAACGCACGCTCAAGCGGCACGTCCCGGCCAGCGGGATCATCCAGGAGACCCGGCCAACGGGTCTTGCAGACAGAGCGGCATATGGCTTCGAAAACCACAAATCCTTTCACCTTTCTCCAGCAGGTTCGCGCGGAGACCGCCAAGGTCACTTGGCCGTCGCGGCGCGAAACGATGATCTCGACGGTGATGGTCCTTGTGTTCGCGGTCATCGCGATGATCTTTTTCTTTACCGCAGACGTGGCCATGGGCTTTGCGGTCGAAAAAATCCTCGGCCTCGGACAGTAAGTCCGGCGATTACGGAGAAGTCTTGAAATGACCGCGCGGTGGTACATCGTCCACGCCTACTCGAACTTTGAAAAGAAGGTCGCCGAGGACATCGAGAACAAGGCCAAGCAGAAGGGCCTGTCCGCCGACATCGAGCAGATCGTGGTGCCGACCGAGAAGGTCGTCGAGATCCGCCGCGGCCGCAAGGTCGATGCCGAGCGCAAGTTCTTTCCGGGCTATGTGCTGCTGAAAGCCAATCTGACCGACGCCGTGTTTTCGCTCGTCAAGAACACGCCGAAGGTCACCGGTTTCCTGGGCGACTCCAAGCCGGTGCCGATCACCGAAGCCGAGGCCCAGCGTATCCTGAACCAGGTTCAGGAGGGCGTCGAGCGGCCGAAGCCGTCGGTGACGTTCGAGATCGGCGAAGCGATCCGCGTTTCGGATGGACCATTCGCGTCCTTTAACGGTTTCGTCCAGGAAGTGGACGAGGAGCGGGCGCGGCTCAAGGTGGAAGTTTCGATCTTCGGGCGCGCTGTGCCGGTCGATCTGGAATTCGGACAGGTCGAGAAGGGCTGATCCGAAATCCCTGCACCGGTTTCGGCGGCAGGGAAGGCGGCGCGGAGATCGCGCGGCCAAAAACGGGTGGGAGGCGAATGCGGCTTTAGCCGGCCGCGCGGACCGCACCACCAGACTGCAACCGCCGGCAAGACCGGCATGAGAAAAGGCAGGAAGAGAGATGGCTAAGAAAATTGCAGGCCAGCTCAAGCTCCAGGTTTCCGCGGGATCGGCCACGCCGTCGCCCCCGATCGGCCCGGCGCTTGGTCAGCGTGGCATCAACATCATGGAGTTCTGCAAGGCGTTCAACGCGCAGACCCAGGAAATGGAAAAGGGCTCGCCGGTTCCGGTCGTCATCACCTACTACCAGGACAAGTCGTTCACCTTCGTCATGAAGACGCCGCCGGTGAGCTACTTCCTGAAGAAGGCTGCGAACCTGAAGTCGGGCTCGAAGGAGCCGGGCAAGGTCAAGGCCGGCACGATCGGCCGCGACAAGGTGCGCGCCATCGCCGAGCAGAAGATGAAGGATCTGAACGCAAACGACGTCGAGGCGGCCATGCGCATGGTCGAGGGCTCCGCCCGCTCGATGGGTCTGGAAGTGGTGGGCTGAGATCATGGCAAAGATTGCAAAGCGTGTATCGAAGACCCGCGAAGGCATCGATCCCAACAAGGCTTATGCTTTGGGTGAGGCGCTGAAGCTGCTCAAGGATCGCTCCTCGGTGAAGTTCGACGAGACGATCGAAGTCGCGATGAACCTCGGCGTCGACCCGCGCCATGCCGACCAGATGGTCCGCGGCGTGGTCAATCTGCCGAACGGCACCGGCCGCAGCGTTCGCGTCGCCGTGTTCGCGCGTGGCGACAAGGCCGAGGAGGCCAAGGCCGCCGGCGCCGACATCGTCGGAGCCGAGGATCTGGTCGACATCGTCCAGAAGGGCACGATCGACTTCGACCGCTGCATCGCCACGCCGGACATGATGCCGCTGGTCGGCCGTCTCGGCAAGGTGCTCGGTCCGCGCGGCATGATGCCGAACCCGAAGGTCGGCACCGTAACCACCGACGTTACCGCCGCCGTCAAGGCATCGAAGGGCGGCGCCGTCGAGTTCCGCGTCGAGAAGGCCGGCATCGTTCACGCCGGCGTCGGCAAGGTCTCGTTCGACGTCAAGGCGCTGGAAGAAAACGTCCGCGCCTTCGCTGACGCGGTGACCAGGGCAAAGCCGGCTGGTGCCAAGGGCAACTACGTCAAGAAGGTGTCGGTCACCTCGACGATGGGCCCGGGCCTCAAGCTCGACGTCTCGACGCTCGCAGCGTCCTGATACGAACAATTGGATCGGCCGCTAAAACGCTGATCCGTGAAAGAATTCCGGGCCTCCGACCTGTCGGCGGCCCGGTACCGGAAGTCGAAAGGCTTCCGGACATCCTGTCCGAGATTGCAGGCGGCCCCCAAGCCTTAGGTGATGTGGGCCTTAATTCATGCGGGCCTGCATGAGACGGGTGAAGACCGGACAAAGGAGCGAAAGCTCCAATGAAAGGTTCGAACCGTGTTTGCCTTTTGTCTGCGCACCGTCCGGCTTGCCGGCAGGTGTGGCGAAAGGGGGCAGGATCCTCGAGCGTCGTTCGGGAGATCCGTTACTGGATGGCCCGGCCGGCAAAAAGGCAACCCGACGCCTGTCCTTCGTAGAGGGCAGGGGTCAACTGGAGATAGGCAGTGGACAGAGCGGAAAAACGCGAACTCGTCACGGGCCTGAATGATGCGTTTTCAAGCGCTGGTTCAGTCGTCGTGGCCCACTACGCCGGTATCACCGTCGCGCAAATGAACGACCTTCGGTCGAAAATGCGCGCCGCCGGTGGCACCGTCAAAGTCGCGAAGAACCGTCTCGCCAAAATCGCTCTTCAGGGCACGGACTCCGCATCGATCATCGAGCTGTTCAAGGGACAGACGCTGATCGCCTATTCGGAGGATCCGATTGCGGCGCCGAAGGTCGCGTCCGATTTCGCCAAGGGAAATGACAAGCTCGTCATTCTCGGCGGCGCAATGGGTACCACCTCGCTCAATGCCGACGGTGTGAAGGCACTCGCCACACTTCCGTCGCTCGATGAGCTGCGCGCCAGGCTGGTTGGCATGATCGCCACGCCGGCAACCCGGATCGCCCAGATCGTCAATGCGCCTGCGGCTTCGGTCGCGCGCGTCATCGGCGCTTACGCCCGGAAGGACGAGGCGGCATGAGGCCGTTCCTCGCTATCACAAACACACGTTCGAACCTTATGAAGGAACATTGCAATGGCTGATCTGGCAAAGATCGTAGACGACCTTTCGAAGCTAACCGTCCTCGAGGCGGCCGAGCTGTCGAAGCTTCTTGAAGAAAAGTGGGGCGTTTCCGCCGCTGCTCCGGTGGCGGTTGCCGCTGCCGGCGGCGCTGCGGCCGCTGCTGCTCCGGTCGAGGAAAAGACGGAATTCGACGTCGTCCTCACCGAGGCAGGCGCTCAGAAGATCAACGTCATCAAGGAAGTTCGCGCCATCACCGGTCTTGGCCTCAAGGAAGCCAAGGACCTGGTCGAGGCGGCTCCGAAGCCGGTCAAGGAAGCCGTTTCCAAGGCCGACGCGGACAAGTTCAAGGCCCAGCTGGAAGCAGCCGGCGCCAAGGTCGAACTGAAGTAAGCGTTGAGTACCGGGGGGCCGCGGGGGGCCCGGCCCCCCCCCAGTGGCGGGGGAGGGGGGGGGGGGGAAGCGGCGCCGGGTGGGGTTTTAAAAAAAGAGCCCG
>NZ_JAMYQC010000075.1:0-7618 GCF_040320645.1 Mesorhizobium sp. M0633 | reverse complement strand
CAGCCCCAACGACCGAAATCCAGCCCCCGCCGCGCGCCAGGCTGTTCGCAACCTCATTGTCGCACCACCCACTCTGGAAATGCCGGTAGTTCGAGGTGTCCAACTGAACAGCTCGCGAGACCGTTCGTCCCCGCAGTGCATGCCCCCGTCCTCCGGATCTCTCTGGAGACACTGAGGCACGCTCACAGCCTCGATGGGTCAATACGGGTATCGCTACATGCGGGTCTGCGCTGAGCTGGGCCGCACTCGGATCACTCCAACCTCGTTTTCGATCTCGATATGGGTGCCAAATGGCTTCGACAGCTTCTGTAGCCGCTCCAGAATGGCCTTTGCTTGCGGCGCGGGTGCCAGGCGCGGCACTCCCCGATTAGCTAACCTTTCGGAGCGGCGAAGTTCGATAGGATGGAGCCTTAATTCAGCGAGCTGGTTCTCCTCGAAACGGCCCACGCTGACGATACTCTCATAGTAGACCGCGTCGGAGAGTGGTATAAATCCTTCTGGATATGGATAGCCTATTGCCATTTCATGAGCTGTTACGTCCGCATCCGTATCGACCCGCGGATCCTTACCGTGTGCGTCGAACATGTCAGCTCCGACCGGCGTTCTCAGGTCTTGGTTGAAGAAATTCCCCAAGCCGTAAAAGATGGGCCGCCCTTTGTAGATTTCGATGCCTCTCACATGGTGCGGCCCGTGATTTATATATGCATCTGCTCCGGCGTCGATCGTCTTCCGCGCAAATGTTTGTTCATAGTCAGCCGGTTGGCTAGTGAATTCCTCGGGCTCGTGCCCGTGATTCGTAGCGATACAGAAATCCGCGAACTGCTTTCCACGACGCACGTTGCGCAGAATATCGTCAACGTCGCGCGGATTAGGTTTAAAGCTGTATCCTGCTTTTTCCCCTGCTTCGAAGACTATCTCGCCAATTGCTACACGAGACGCATCTTTCGGCGGGGGCGCATACCAAGGAAGTATCTCGCGCACCTGCCTCAGTTTCTCAAGCATCTCAGGGGGAACCACTATGCTTTTTGCCAGGCGAAGGGCGTTCAGTCCAGGTCTGCCCGGCGCCTCGCCGGCCGGGTCGCAGGCACGAGCCATAGGCTCGAATGTTGTCGCAAAAGACACCAACGCGACGCGGCCGCGTGCGGTTTCCAAAAAACGAGCAGCACCGGCTTGTGCAAGATTCTCGCCCGCACCTGCATGAATGATCCCGTTCTCATCAAGCGCCCTGGTCGTCTCGCGCATACCTTCGACGCCCCAATCCAGTGTATGGTTGTTCGCCCGACTGACCATATTGAAACCCAGCGCTTTCAAGTCGGAGCCCAGCTCCGGAGCGCCGATTAAATACGCACCCCCGTACTCAGCCTGCGGGCACCCTTTAGACTGAACATCCAAGATGTTGGTTTCCAAATTACCGAACGTCACGTCAGCCCCGTGGAAGATCCTGAGAACATCCGCAAGGCCCGGGTGATTGCCTTTGGTTACGGGCCGCGCGTAAAGAAGGTCGCCGACTGCCGCCATCGTGAAGCCGTCTGCAATATTCGTTTCGATTGAACCTACCGTATCAAAGCCCCCCTCTCGCAGGATCGCAGGATGGCAATCTTCGGGAGAACCCATGTTATCTCCTATGTTTCATAGAGCATCAGTTTCACTGCTCTACACTTGTTTTTCGATGCACTGCGACGGATGCCGCTAAGCTACAGGAGCAGGCGAATGATCGTCCGCTACAGCCGGTTGGACCGGGATGTCAGCGGCCGGAGCGCGCACGTGACAGGCCACCACGCGTCCGTCTGCCATCGGCACCAAAGGCGGCACTTCGATGCGGCACCGCTCCACGGCGAGCGGGCAGCGCGGATGGAACGCACACCCGCTCGGCGGGTTGATGGGGCTCGGCACCTCGCCCTCGACGGGCACATCCAGCCGAACCCGCGTGGGATCTGGCACCGGAGCTGCCGCTATCAGCGCCTCGGTGTAGGGATGGACTGGCTTGGCAAAGAGCGCTTCGCACGGCGCAAGCTCCACGATCCGCCCCAAATACATGACGGCAACGCGATGCGCGATATGCTCCACGACGCTAAGGTCATGCGAGATGAAGACGAAGGCAATGCCCATCTGCTGCTGGAGATCCAGAAGCAGATTCAAGATTTGTGCCTGCACGGATACGTCAAGGGCTGACACCGCCTCGTCGGCGATAATGAGGGAGGGGTTAAGCGACAGGGCGCGTGCAATGCCGAGCCGCTGGCGCTGACCGCCCGACAATTCGGACGGGAGCCTGTGCATCATCTCGGGCGACATTCCGACCTTTCGGAGAAGGTCCGCGGCAAGTGCCTGGCGCCGTTTCCGGCTGAGGCGCTCAAAATTCTCGACGGGTTCGGTGATGATCTGTTCGGCGGTAAGTCGCGGATTCAGCGACGAGTAAGGATCCTGAAAGACCATCTGCATCCGACGGCGCCACGCGTGAAGTGCGTCCTTCTTGAGACCCGCAATGTCGGTCCCTTCGATCAGCACGCGGCCAGCCGTCGGCTCGACAAGCCGCATCAAGAGCCGCGCCACGGTGGACTTGCCGCAGCCGGATTCGCCGACGATGCAAAGCGTCTCGCCCGCCTCGACGCAAAAGGATACATCCTCCACCGCCCGGATCACTGGGATGTTCTTCTTCAGGAATCCCGAACCGAGCGGATAGTGCTTGGTCAGATTCTCGACTTTCAGCAAAGGACCGGTCATGGGCCCATCACCTCTTCGGCGCGCCAGCAAGCCGCGGCGTGGCTCGACCCGACATCACGCAGGGCGGGCGTCTTCTCGCGGCAAATGTCGATGGCGAGCGGGCAGCGAGGCGCAAAGCTGCACCCGACAATGGGCTCGCGCAGGCTCGGCACAATGCCTGGAATTTCCGGCAGACGGCGCTGACGGCCACGCCGCCGATCAGGCACCGACCGCATGAGGCCCTGGGTGTAGGGATGCACCGGACGCGTGAACAGATCAGTAACGGCGGCTTGTTCTACGATGCGGCCGGCATACATCACGATTACTCGTTGGCATGTCTCGGCTACAACGCCCAGGTCATGTGTGATAAACATCACGGCCGTTCCCGTGCGCTCTTTCAGATCGACGATGAGCCGCAGGATCTGCGCCTGGATCGTGACGTCAAGCGCGGTCGTCGGCTCGTCGGCAATCAACAGTTCCGGCGAGCAGGCGAGAGCCATGGCGATCATGGCGCGCTGGCGCATGCCTCCAGACATTTCATGCGGATAGTTGCTGACGCGACGCTCGGGATCCGCGATGCGCACGAGACGGAGCATCTCTTCGGCCTTAGTCATGGCAACGGACCGCGAGGCTTTGGTGTGGATCTGGACCGCCTCTGCGATCTGGTGGCCGACAGTATAGACTGGGTTCAGGCTCGTCATCGGCTCCTGGAAGATCATGGCGATCTGGTCGCCGCGAATCTGTCGCATCTCCCGATCAGACAACTCAAGCAGGTCGCGACCGTGAAAGCGGACCTCGCCGCCGACGGTTCTGGCGCTCACCTTCGGCAGGAGCCGGAGGATCGAAAGGGCGGTGACGCTCTTCCCGCATCCGGATTCGCCAACGACGCCAAGGGTTTCGCCTTTCTTCACCTGGAAGCTGATGCCACCAAGGGCGCGCGTCACGCTGCCTTCGCCGTAAAAATGCGTTTCTAGATTTCGGACATCGAGCAGGACGTCATTACCTGCGGTTTGATGCATCTGCATGTTAGCGCCTCCGCTTGGCGCGAGGGTCGAACAGGTCGCGCAGGCCATCCCCGAGCAGGTTGACGGCAAGGACCGTGACGGCAAGGCAGATACCGGGGGCGAAAATCGTCAAGGGCGCGATGGCGAGATAGAGGCGGGAGCTCGCGATCATATTGCCCCAGCTGGGAATCTCGGGCGGCACGCCCACGCCGAGAAAGCTCAGCCCCGCCTCCGTCATGATCGCGCTGGCGCAGACATTAGCGCCCTGGACCATCAGCGCAGGAATGGTGCTCGGCAAAATATGCCGCCACAGCACCTTGGGCAGGCGAGCCCCGCCGCAGAGCGCGGCCTCCACGTAGGGGCGCTCGCGAACACCCAGAACCACCGAGCGAACCAGCCGCGCGACGCCTGGCGTCTCAGGGATCGCAATGGCGACGATGAGGATGCCGATTCCGGGACCTGTCAGAGAAATGAGCGCAATCGCCAGCAGAATTGTCGGGATCGACATCAGGCCATCCATGATCCGCATAACGACGTTGTCGAAGCTGCGGCTGTAACCGGCGATGACACCAATCAGGAGCCCGATCATGGCCGCGGTCGCTGCCGACAGCAACCCGACCATGAGCGAGATCCGGGCGCCGAAGATCGTTCGCGCAAACACGTCACGGCCCAGGTTGTCGCTTCCGAACCACATCTCGGCGGAAGGCGGCTGGAGGCGCTTGAATGGATCCATGTTCACCGGATCTCCGGCGTAAAGCGGGGCGGCGATCGCTAGAATGATCAAGAGCGCCAACAGGCCGCCGCCGATCATGACCAGCGGGTGCCGCCTTGCGAGACGGGGAAGATCGGATAGCTGGAACCCACCCATCGGGACGGCTTCGACTGGTGGGGAGAGGAGCGTCATATCAGTACCGGATGCGGGGGTCGATCAGCGTATAGGCCAGATCGACCGCGAGGTTGACAAGGACGTACAGCCCCGAAGTCAGGATGAGCACGCTCTGGATGATGGGATAGTCGCGGTTGTTGATCGCATCGACGACCAGACGCCCGATACCGGGCATGTTGAACACCGTTTCCGTGAGGACGACCCCGCCAATGAGCCAGGCAAAGCTTAGGCCGATGACGGTCAGGATCGGGACGCCGGCATTCTTCAAAGCATGGTGGAAAAGCATGGCATAGGACGAAGCGCCCTTGGCAGCGGCCGTTCGCATATAGTCTTCCGACAGGACCTCGAGCATGCTAGCCCGCGTAACCCGGGCGATGAATGCAATGTAGCCGAGACCCAAAGCTACAGTAGGCAGGATCAGGTGCGCAAACCAAGGGCCGAGGCCACCATCCATCGGCACATATCCCTGGACCGGAAGCCAGTGCATCCTGACAGCGAAAAAGTAGATGAGAAAATAGCCGATGACGAAGACCGGGACAGAATAACCAAATGCCGAAAAGGCCGTGAGGAGGCGATCGACGAGACCGCCAGTTCGCCACGCGGCGAGGATGCCAAAGGATACCCCGACCGACACCGAAAGGATCATCGTCAGGATCGACAGGGAAAGGGTGGGCTCAAGCCGCTGCGAGATCAGCTCGAGAACCGGTCGTCCGGCAAAGATTGAGGTCCCGAAATCGCCGCTGAGCATATCCCGCAACCACCGTATGAACTGGACCGGCATAGGATCGTTCAGACCCAACTGTTCGCGGATGCCTGCGACCATCTCCGCCGTGGCCGACCGGCCCGCGATCATGGCCGCCGGATCGCCCGGTGCAAGCCTGAGCAGCAGGAAGACGAAGATCCCGACCAGCGCCATGACGGCGATGGTCGAAACAATTCTGCGAAGGATATAACCAGCCATCGCTCAAGCTTTTTCCATGTTCCACATGGGAACGATATCAGGCATGCCGATGAGGCCGATGAGCGTCTTGCGGCGTGCGATTGGCGCCGTAAATTGGCCTAGGAGAACCTCGGGCACATAATCCCAAGCAATTGCCTGCATTTTGCGGGCCAGAGCCTTGCGCTCATCCACCGTTTCAACATCGGGCCATTTGGCACGAAGGGCCTCATACTCATCACTCTGTGGCCAACCGTACCATGCTTTCTCGCCATTCATCGCGAGATGGGATGTAGTCATAGCCTCACCACGGGCGAAGTCGGTGTCGCTTGTTATAAAGATGCTCCAGCCCCCATCCTCGACGGGACGCTTGTTCTCCCGACGCGCGGAAACGCCGGCCCAATCGCTCGGGGCAAGCTCGGAGTTAATCCCGATCTTACGCAAAGCATCTGCTAGAAGTTGCGAAGTGTTGCTTCCGTCTGCCCAGTCGGTCGGCTGAAGAATAACGACTTTTTCGCCGGCATATCCTGCTTCCTTGAAGAGTAGCTTCGCCTTTTCCGGGTCGGCTCCCTTTTTGAACCACCCGGTATTTTCATCATTTGATACGGGATTACCACTGCCAAAAAAGGACGTGACGGTATTCGTGTACTTCGGGTCGGAAGAAAGGACTTGTAAAAACGCTTCTTGATCGACCAGGTGAAGCATTGCTTGGCGCGCCTTCACGCTGTCGAACGGCTTTTGCAAGCAATTAATGCGCGCGAAAAAATCCTGGCCATACTTGTAGAGAACCTGGAGCTCCAGGTTTGGATCAGCCTCAATGACTGGGAAAAGATCCGCAGGTGGCGTGATATAAAAATCAATCTCACCCGCCTGAAGGGCCGCGATAGCAGTTTGTGCATCGCCAATATTCTCCCAAATCACGCGGTCGACTTTGACGATTTTCCCACCGGCCAATCCGTCAACTGGTTCCTGGCGTGGTAAGTACTTATCATTGCGGTCGTAAGTTAAACTAGCGCCCGGCCTCGCCGCGGCTTCATTAAATTTGAACGGCCCCGATCCGATGTTGGTTGTCACTGCTTCCGTTGCCGGCTTATCCGCATCCTTCTCCCGCATTACGTAGAGCAGATTCGCCAAGAAAGTAGGGAGAAGTCCCAGTGGCTCCTTGAGCGCGATGGCGAAAGTCTTGTCGTCCTTCTTCGAGATATCCTGGACTCGAGTCATCATAAATTGACCCTCGGGTCGTATTTGGGCCCAACGGCGGATTGAGGCCACACAATCCGCCGCGGTGACCGGGCTGCCATCGTGCCAGCCTAAGCCATCGCGGAGCTCAAAAGTGTAAATCTTCTTGTTATCGGAGACGCCCCACTTTCCAACCATCTGCGGCTGCGGCATAAATTTCGAATCAAGCGCGAACAGCGTGTCGTAAATCGCCGCAGCGTGGTCGGTGGTGGTTTGAGAAGTCGTAACAACGGGATCAAAGATAGTCGGTAGGCCTATCGACATACGGACCGTCCGCGCCTCGGTCGCTGCCGCTTGCGCCCGCAAAATGGAAGGGATCGAAAAAGCCGCTCCGCCGGCGATACCCGCCTTGAAGAGATTGCGTCGAGAAATCGTCATCTTTCAGTTCCCCTTTTTGAGCGTCTGGCGCGATTAACCGCGTTTGCGCCTTGTTAAAACCAAGATTGAAGGGCTTGACTGCCCTTTCTTATAGTCACCCGATTGGCCGGCGTTATCGTTAGGATACTAGCACTCGCGTGTGGCGAACCCGCGTCAAAATGACTCGAGTGCTGAAATACAGGCTGCACAAAGCGGCGTGGCCTGAAATGTTTTGGCGCTCTTGGGAACGCGATCGGCGGCTCGTCTGCACACTTCGACAGCCACTCGACGTGTTAAGCCAGTAGCCAGCTTCCACTAAGCTCGAGCGTCGATCTCGAACGCCTGGATCAGTTGTGTGCGTCAAGTTCTGCAAAATGGCGTGGCATCGCGGTGACGTCGGCGTGTCCGCCCCCCCGCCCCCCGGTTTTTCGGAGCGGCGGCCCCACCGCCGGGGTGCAGTGTCGTATAAAAAAAAGCCAGCCCACCAGACCGGCT
>NZ_JAMYQC010000074.1:0-8540 GCF_040320645.1 Mesorhizobium sp. M0633 | reverse complement strand
TGCCGGCAATGCCGGTCGCAATTGTCAGGAAGATGACAGGCGCGATGATCATCTTGACCAGCTTGATGAAGGCATCACCCAGCGGCTTCAGGCTCTCGCCGGTCCCCGGATAGAAATAGCCAATTGCGACGCCTAGGGCGATGGCGGCAAGCACCTGCGCGTAAAGCTTGGCATAGAAGGGTTTGCGGGGCGCGGGGCCAGCGCTGCGGACTTGTGCAGCTGACACTGTTTCTTTCCCTGACCGGATCGAGGTGGGTTCCTCCCGCCCAGGCTTCTCCCGTCGCGGCGCTCCGGTCGAACGCTGCACCAACGCTGCCGCAAGCTCCGTGCCAAAACGCGGCGGCGCGAGAAACGCGCAGGACCTCTCACGCCGTGCTTGTGCGGATTTCTGTACTCGCCGCTGGCGCGTGCCCTTCATCGAAGGAAGGGCCGACTGTCGGGGATTGGAGGTCGCTCTGGGCGTTACACGCAGGCTGGCAGCCGCTGGAAGGCCGTCGACGCAAGCACTTTGACTGCGATCGGCATCCAGATGGTCGACATCTTGTTGTGGTTATGCCCAAGGCCGTCGCCCTAGCGGGCCTAGGCTAGACGGCTCTCTTGTTACCCCAGAGCATAACGTGCAGCTGCGGCAGCACACGGGCTTCGAACCACCTGTCGCGGGTCACGCTATCAACCAGCCACTCCATGCGCTTCAATATTCCGTCAAGGTCGACAGGCGCGTCTTCATTTGCGGGGCGTGGCGGCGTGTGATTGCCGGGTTGCAGATAGATCGGAAGTCGCGGAAATCTCGCAGCGGCGTCCTTCGCGTAGGCGTAGTCCCTTTCGTCGAAAACAATGAGCTTGAGCACGACTTGCGGCCTGCCTTGTGCCGCCTGGAGGCACGCCTCGAAAGCGGCCCAATCGGTCGTCATTTGGCTTGACGGCGGCTTTGGGCTGAGGACTAGCACGTCAAGGTCGGCAAACCAGTCCCTGGCCACCGAACCTTGGGTTTCCAGCGCAAAACGGTAACCTTCACCATGGCCTCGCTCGATGAGCGCGCCGAGCGGCTGGATGGCCGGATTGCCGCCTGACAGCGACACCATCAGCGGGCGGCCACCGGAAAGCGCAAGCACGTTTTGCCACACCGCGCCAATGGACATCATCTCCCATTCATGGCGGAATTGATTGTCCACCGCATGCAGGCTGTCGCACCAGGAACAGCGATAATCACACCCGCCGGTTCTGACGAAGACCGTCGGCAAACCGATGAGCACGCCCTCGCCCTGGATCGTCGGCCCGAAAATCTCACTCACGCGAATTGCCGGATGCGTATGGGTCATGGCCGGTACTCCGCCCAGGTTTTCGGCGTCTCGCTGACCCGCACGGCCGAGGTCTCGGGCAGGCGTGCCTTGCACCATCCATAGAAATGTCTGGCCAGACATTCCGCCGTGACTTGCTCATGCCCCAGCACCTCGTTGAGATGTCGGTGGTCGAAGCTCTCGTCGATATAGCGTTTGAGCGGCGCCAGATCATGATAGTCGCGCACGAAGCCGTGCTCGTTCAGTTCCTTCGCCGATAGCTCTACTTCGACGATGTAGTTATGCCCGTGCAGGCGCGCGCATTGGTGCTCGGGCGGCAGAGAGGTGAGCTGATGCGAGGCCGAGAAGTGGAATTCCTTGGTGATGCAGAACATTACACGATCCTCCTGCGCAGCGCGTCGAGCCAGAAGTCGGAGTCCTCGTAGTCGGTGGGGTCCGGGTGCCCTGCAAGATGAAACGCCTCGCGCCGCTCGACGCAGGTCCCGCACCGTCCACAATGACGCTCGCCGCCCTTGTAGCAGGACCAGGTCTCCGCAAATGGTGTGCCGTATCTTGCTCCATCCTGGACGATGTCCGCCTTCGTGAGGTTCACATAAGGGGGATAAAGGCGAATGTTCGCGTAGCCGTCGAGCGCGCGGTCTTGCATGATCTGGAAAGTGTCGATGAAGGCCGGGCGGCAATCGGGATAGATGAAATGATCCCCACCATGCACGGCCGTCGCAACCGCTTCGGACTTCTGCGCGGCGGCGAGACCGAAGGCAATTGCCAACATGATGGCGTTCCGGTTCGGCACCACCGTGACCTTCATCGTGTCTTCGGCGTAGTGGCCGTCCGGCACGTCCACATGATCGGTCAGCGCGGAGCCGGAAAGGCCGCGGCCGATTTCGCGGATGTCGATGATGCGGTGCGGGACGCTCAGACGCTCCGCGCAAAGGGCGGCGAAGCCCAATTCCTTCCTGTGCCGTTGGCCGTAATCGAAAGATAGGAGGCCGGCGAGCTCGTGCTCCGCTGCCACCTTGTGAGCAAGCGAAACGGAGTCCAATCCGCCGGAGCAGACGACGAGAGTCTTCATCGTTGGGGTCCCTGTTTTGACCGGGTAGGCTGCGACCGGAGATATCTCTGCGCTCCCAGTACTCCAGGGAGTCTGTTTTGTGAACCGGGGGGTTTGATGCGCTGACGTGCGCAGGGCGCCGTCAGGCAGGCTCCCAAGCCTGAAAGAAGGCACGGACTAACGAAAAGATACTGTTCGGCAAATGTTCAAACCCAAGCATAACCAGAATGCGCTGAAGGAGGAATTGCCCGATCTTCGGAGACAAGGTTCTCGACGCTTTGATCGAGCGCCTGGTGGTCCCGAGCTTCGAGAGACGTCTGGTGAGCTTTCCTTTTCAACACTGCTTCTCCGATCTGCCGACTAAGGTTAGTCCGCATGCTATGTCCTGCCTCGCAACCGAAAGTGAGACCGGCCGATGGCGTCTTCTATCTATCGCTTTGTTAAGCAAAAACTGTTGTCACACGGTGTTGGAAACACGGCCGACGGCAACCTTGCAATTACCGACAGGAGATTGTTCCTTGACTTCGTTCATCTAGAACGAGGGGTTAGGCTAGTTTCCGTCCACTAACGCCAAAGCATTGATGTTATTGATTAAATCGTGATTTTGCGAAGGCAAGGCCCGGCGGTTTCAGGTACACTTTGGTCTCATGCCACTGATTCCAAAGTACAATCTGCAACCGCCGGAGCCGACAATGCGACAAGAACGCACCGTCCAAGCCAGCATATTCGATCTTTTCGCCGCGCACGAGATCGGCCACGAACTGAAGGCCATGTCGCACTGGCTGGACGAGCGCCGCGATCTGCTTGGCTTGGTGGCGCGAGATTTGGGTCGGCACGGCGTCAAGGCCACCGGACGGCAAGGCCTACCTGCCGAGGCGGTGTTGCGCTGTGCGCTTCTCAAGCAATACCGACAACTGACCTACCAAGAGGGCCTTCCATCTTGAGGACTCCGCGTCGTTTCGAGCCTTTGCGCGGCTGCCGTGGTCATGGAGCCCGCAGAAGTCGGTGCTGCAAAAGACGATCAGCGCGATCCGGCCCGAGACTTGGGAAGAGATCAATCGGGCGCTGCTGTCGAATGCTCGGCAGGCGAAACTGGAAGACGGCACTGTCGTGCGGCTGGATAGCACAGTGACTTCAGCACTCATGCACGAACCGAGCGACAGCAGCCTGCTGTGGGACGCCGTCCGAATCATGGTGCGCCTGTTGAAGCAGGCTGATGCCTTGGCCGGCGGCGCCGGCTTGGCATGGCACGATCACTGCCGCGCGGCCAAGAAGCGCGCCCCCAAGATCCAGTTCACACGCGGTCGACCCAATCGTGTTCTGCTCTACCACGAACTGATCGGGATCACCCACGCCACCTTGGCCTATCTGCGACAGGCGACGGCGCAATTGGCCGTGGCGGCCAACCCACTCATCGAACTCTGGCAGGCCCAGGTCTGTCACTATCGGCCGCTGATCGAGCAAATCATCACACAAAGTGAGCGGCGGGTGTTGGCAGGCGAGCTGGTGCCGGCCAGCGACAAGCTGGTCAGCCTGTTCGAGCCCCATGCCGATATCATCGTCAAAGGCAGCCGCGACACCGAATATGGCCACAAGCTCAACCTGACCACCGGCAGGAGCGGCATGATCCTCGATCTGGTGATCGAGGCGGGCAATCCGCGCGACAGCGATCGATTGCTGCCCATGCTGGAACGCCACATCGCCTTTTATGGTCACGCACCGCGGCAGGCGGCGGCCGACGGCGGCTTTGCCAGTCGCGACAATCTGGCTACAGCCAAGATCTTGGGCGTTCGCGACATGGCATTCCACAAGAAAGCCGGCCTCAGGATCGAGGACATGGTTAGAAGCAATTGGGTTTACCGCAAGCTGCGCAACTTCCGTGCCGGCATCGAGGCCGACATCTCATGCCTCAAGCGCGCTTACGGCTTGGCGCGCTGCACCTGGCGCGGGCATTGATCACTTCAAGAGCTACATATGGTCCTCGGTCGTAGCCTACAATCTCGTCCTCTTCGCACGTCTCAAACCGACCTGATGCCGAGCCACCATCGGAACTGCGGCGCACCGGCCAGAGCTGGGCCCCGCAGCGTGCGCGCGATTGCGCCCACATCGCCCTTTGCGCCGATCCCAGCGTCCTAGATCCTGCCCATCCTCCAAAAAAACGAGTCGACGAACGGCAAGTGGTTGCAAATGTTCGCAAAAAGAAGCGTTTATGGACGGAAACTAGGCTAGAGGATTTCGCGACAGTCCAGTCTGCCGTGGTGGCGATTGAAAATCGTTGCTTGTCAATGGGTAAACGTCACATTGCGGTGTTTGCGTATATGTATCTCAGGTTTTCGGATGCGACCCCAAAGCTTACCCACCTGGACATCGAGCTTGAGGAAGGCGGTGTCCGCCGAACAGTCGACTACCGGCGTTGGGTGTCGTCGACAGAACGACTTGTCGGTGAGTGGGCTGCCGTGTGGTACGACCGCTATTCTAAGAGTTTCTTTCGTGCGGTTTATGAGAGCAACAGCGCCACAGCGGACTAGCGAAAGAATACCTAATCGTCCGCAAACCATCGATAGTGTTGAAAAAGTCCGGGTTGCAGCAGTCCTGAAGCACTTCTCTATTCGGCATGTTGAGGTCAAGCGCTTTCGAGCTTGCGGCTTCTCCGGCGTTTGACGTCTTTCGCGGGGCCTCGCTTCTCTACGGGATCGGCTTTAGCCCTCCCAGCATGGGATCAGGAGAATGAAGCGGCACAATCTGATTCGCGGCCTGATCGGCTGCAGTGAGCGACCGGTCCGAGTGCTTCAACGAACTCGCCTCATCCATCATCCCGCGAAGGACGTGCTTCCGCCGGTGGCGGAACTTGTCTCTCTCCTTACGGCCTTCCCGGTCAGATAGCGGCTGGCGAGGCCTCCCGCGTGCAGCGGAATTCGGTGCCGTCCACCCACATGCGGTGCATGATGACCGCCAGCCGGCGGGCGAGTGCCACGATCGCTTTTCGCAGACCGCACCGCTTGGCGACATTCATCGCCCACGCCTTCAGCCATGACCACTTCTTGACGCGCGTTAGCATCACTTGGGCGGCTTCGTAGAGCAAGGTGCGCATCATCCCGTCGCCGCACAGCGAGACGCGACCGACGCGGTGACTTTCACCTGATTGGTTGAGCACCGGCGTCAGTCCCAGGATGAACCCCACCGTTTTGGAGTTTCTGAATCGCTGTGGAATGTCGATCGTCGCGGCATAAGCCAGCGCCACCACAGGACCAACGCCGGAGATCGTCATCAAGCGCCGACAGACCTCATCGTCCCGCACGATTCTCAGAACTCTGCGATGTAGAACTGTAAACTGTTCTCGCAGCTTGCAGCGCGCCTCCAGCAGCGGCGTGACAATTTCGGCCAGTTCACAGCGTCCTTCGACGAGCTCGCGAATCCGATCCTCAAACTTGACGGTCCCGACGACGCCAACCTTGAGCCCAAAATTGCGCGACAGGCCGCGCAGGTCGTTCTCGATGGCGAGGGCCTTTTCCTGCAGCAGCTTGCGCGCCGTCAGCAGCGCGCGGCGCTTCTGGCTCGTCAGCGTCTTGACATGCACCGGGCGGAACAGGTTGACGCGCATCATCTGTGCGATGCCGCGCGCATCATTGCGATCCGTCTTGTTCGGCCGCGCCTTGAGGAATGCCTTGGTGTGTCGGGTCTCGATGCAGATTGCCGGCAAACCGGCCCTGGCCAGGCCTTCGAACAGCCATTGCGACAACGGTCCGGCCTCGAGCCCGATCCGCTCGATGCGCAAGGCGGGATCTTTCAGAACCGCGGTGAGGTCGTCGGGGTGGCTGACCACCTTGACTTCGCGGCAGATCTTGCCAGTTTCATCGACAATGCAAACGGCGGTCTCTTTTACCGAGATATCCAATCCGGCATAATGCTTCATGCTGCGTTTCCTTTCCTGATGCTTGTGGCTGTAGCTGCAGACCACGTTCTATCATCAGCTCGGAGCGCAGCACCTCCGTCCATCACCGTCAAAGATGGGGCTCAAGCCGAATATCCCATCTGATTCAATCTTCGTCGTAAGAGGAGATTGAGTCGATGATGGGCGAGCAAAGTGTGATGCAGGAGGAGCTGTTCTACGGCTTCAGCCTGGAGCGGCATGTGCCGGCGGATCACCTGCTCAGAGCGATCGACCACTTCGTCGACCTGTCCGCCATCCGCCAGCATCTGGCGCCCTTCTACAGCCCGATCGGCCGTCCCTCGATCGACCCTGAGCTGCTGATCCGCATGCTGATCGTCGGCTATTGCTTCGGCATCCGCTCGGAGCGCCGGCTGTGCGAGGAGGTACATCTGAACCTGGCCTATCGGTGGTTCTGCCGGCTTGGCCTCGAGGGTGATGTGCCTGACCACTCAACCTTCTCCAAGACCCGCCACGGCCGCTTCCGCGATGCCGACCTGCTGCGCGAACTGTTCGAGACCGTCGTCCGGCGCTGCATAGCTGAAGGGCTCGTCGGCGGCGAAGGCTTTGCGGTCGATGCCAGCATGATCGTCGCCGACGCCCATCGTCAGCGCGGGATCGAAACGGCCGAGGACCTCAATCCCAAAGCCAAGCGGGCCGTGGCTGAGTATCTCGCCACTCTGGATGACGCCGCCTTCGGGGCCGCCACGCCGGTGGAGCCCAAGTTCGTCTCCCCTGTTGATCCCGCCGCGCGCTGGACTGCCGCTTGGGGTGGCCCAGCCGTCTATGCCTATTGCACGAACTATTTGATCGACGTGGAGCACGCCATCATCGTGGACGTGGAGCCCTCGACCGCGGTGCGCCAAGCCGAGGTGACGGCCGCCAAGACTATGATCGAGCGGGCGCACGACGAGCTCGGCCTCTGGCCGGAGCGGCTGATTGCCGACACCGGCTACGGCTCGGCCGAAATGCTGAACTGGTTGGTGCATGAGCGTGGGATCGAGCCGCATATCCCGGTCTTCGACAAGTCTAGGCGCAAGGATGGCACCTTCTCGCGCGACGACTTCACCTACGACCATAAGGCCGATACATACATCTGTCCTGGCGGGAAGACGCTCAGGCAGCGCCAGAAGACCTATCGGATGCCACACCCTCTCGTCGACGAGAATGGCATGATGCGCTATCGCGCCAGCAAGCTGGATTGCGACGCCTGTGCCCTGAAGCCCAGCTGTTGCCCGAAGGAGCCGGCGCGCAAGGTGCTGCGCTCGATCTATGAGGGCGCGCGCGACATGGCCCGCGACATCGCAAAGACAGACGCCTACCAGACCTCACGCTATCAGCGGAAGAAGGTGGAGATGCTGTTCGCGCACCTCAAGCGCATCCTGAAGCTCGATCGATTGCGATTGCGCGGCCCCTGTGGTGCCCGCGATGAGTTCCACCTTGCAGCCATCGCCCAGAACCTCAGGAAATTGGCCAAGATTTGCACCCTCGGAACAAACGTCCGAGCCACTTAAGGCGAGGAGGTCGCGTCGACCTTAATCAAGACGCTTCGGTGCGAGTGGATCCACGGCTTCATCGCCGACTTCTTCAACACTATCCATCCGAAGCAGACATTCGGCGGCGTAGCTCGTAACAGCACCCCGCCCGTCATCCCAACATTTCAATGGCAGACCACACAGGCCGGACCGGCGATGCGAAGCCATGAGCGTCGCGCTTGCGACATATCACCTCTCGAAAAGCCTCGGCTGCATGCTAAGAGACTCAAAACATCAAACGGACTGAACTGAGGAGGCGGCCGTCATGACAAGCGAAAGCAAAAAGGCGGCCCGATCCGACCTCGACGAAGCAGCGCTCTATTTCCATAAGCACCCCCGTCCCGGAAAACTTGAAATCCAGGCGACGAAGCCGCTCGGCAATCAGCGCGACCTGGCGCTTGCCTATTCGCCGGGGGTCGCCGCCCCCTGCCTTGAAATCCGCGACGACCCGGCAACCGCCGCCGACTATACAGCCCGTGCCAATCTGGTCGGCGTTGTCACCAACGGTTCGGCGGTGCTCGGCCTCGGCAACATCGGTCCGCTCGCCTCCAAGCCGGTGATGGAGGGCAAGGCGGTGCTGTTCAAGAAGTTCGCCGGCATCGATGTCTTCGACATCGAGATCGACGCACCGGGCATCGAGCGCATGGTCGAGACGATCTCGGCGCTGGAACCAACCTTCGGCGGCATCAACCTGGAAGACATCAAGGCGCCCGAATGCTTCGAAGTCG
>NZ_JAMYQC010000073.1:0-9355 GCF_040320645.1 Mesorhizobium sp. M0633 | reverse complement strand
TCTTCGGATTACTGGTGAAGCAAGTCAGACCTGGCCTATCGCAACCGCGCCTCACCTGCCGTCCAGCGTTCGGATTCGCGATCGTCGCTCTCGGCAACAGGCGGCGCGCCCGGCCAGGACGTGTCGCATGTGCGCGCTGTCGAAGGAGGCGCCCAGCAACATTTCGGGTGAAGGCAACGCGGGCATCGCGATCGATCGTAATCTTTCTCTGCAACGAGCGCCTGATCGCCGGTCAGCAGTTTCAATCGCGATGGGCTCCGGCTCGTACCCATTATGGAGATCACATGTTCGTCCCGGACCCCGATGCCGGCAACAGGTCTGCTTCGGAGCGTCGCGACGGAACTGGGCGACATGGTTGCGGTGGAGTAAGCGCCCTCCCCTGGGTCAACAACCCCGTCGGTGACGGCCGCGACCGCATCGGCAATCAAGTCGTCGCTGAAAGGCCGCAAGGTATCTGTCACGACATAGCGCGCCGGCGAAGCTCCGCCCTTGCGACGGGGATTCGTTGTAAGCCGATCAGACGGCAACGCCGGCCAGATGAGCGAGAACTTACCCTCGGTGTGGGTCTCGACCAGGCTCGACGTTCGTCGGTAACTGCCTACGAGTCAAGGTCGTAGGGCTCGTGGCCCAGGTCGTTGTGATGAAGCGCCTCTGCCATACACCTGATGTCGAACGCCTGACCGCACGCCGGGCAGAGGACGAAATACTCCTCCTCCCGAAGTGGCGATGCTTCGTGGCCTTGGATGACGATGTCATTGTATTCGTCGGGCATTGGGCCTCCGGCAACGCCGCCCGCCATGCTGGAACGCCTGCCGGCAGGATTTATTTCAAAGTTACTGCGCCTAAGAAGAAGCCCTGGGCATCGATCGTGGCCCGATGTCCGGTTTCGCTGGCAATAACCTTGCCGAGGCCCGCCGCTCCGATGAAAGGTGATCTGATGGGCATCAGCTGCGCAAAATAGCTCGGAAATCGGGCACTGGGGTTGGGCTGTTGAAGCGCACTGTCTTGCCGGCAGGTCATCCAGTCGCTGGCGGCGCTGGCGGGACATCGTCGGCTATTTCTTGCCTGAGCCTTGGTCCTTTGCTGAGCCGGCGACCGAGCGCATCGACGAAATTGTCGTAGCGCTGCAAACCCTTCGCGCGGGCTTCGGCCTGAGCGGATTCCGGCAAGGCTGGGGTCGAATTGAGCCAAAACCGGACGAACAATGCGAGCGTCTCAATAGCAATTCCGACGTCGCGTTCGACACGCTGCACACGTCGATCGATCTGGTCGAGGCGTCGAGTGATCGCGGCTTGCTTTCGCTCTTCGGCATCCGGCGACAGGAACGACGCGAGCGCAGCCTCGGCAACCAGTGACAGCGAGGCCTCGCGCCGCTCCGCGTAGTCTGCCAGCGCGTTCATCACGTCAGGATCAAGATAGGCAGAGAGACGTTTTTTCTTGGCGTTCTTCATGCGCTCAAAGCTCAATGCCATCATTGGCGTCAAGGGCGGCCTGACGAGCTGCGCGTCTCATGGCTTGATCGACACTGCGGCGACGAACGGCGTCATCGTCGGGCTCGTCCCTGTCGAGGTCGAACTCATCGTCGCAGCGTGGCGTTCGTTCCGGCGCGATGTCTTCGTGTTCGGGAAGCTCGGGCTGGCGGCGAATGCCGCCATTGGCCGGATCCTCGTCCTGCTGATCCCTGGCAAGCCTCAGCTTGCGAGATTTGCCTTCCGGCTCAGCAAGAAGTGTCGTGTTGGTCCAGTCGTCAGAGCGAGCGTTCTGCGTTGTCCCTCCGGTCCTTGGTGGCGGCAAGACACGCTCGGCAAGACGCGGGTCGGCAAAGTAGCGTGCCTTCTTCGCACGGATTGGGAACTGGCCCGAGATCATAATGATCGCCTCGGTAGGCGGCAGCTGCATGATCTCGCCCGGCGTCATCAGTGCACGCGCCGTTTCCTGCCGCGACACCATCAGATGCCCGAGCCAGGGCGACAATCTGTGCCCCGCATAGTTTTTCATGGCGCGCAACTCGGTCGCGGTCCCCAGAGAGTCTGAGACGCGCTTGGCCGTCCTCTCGTCATTCGTGGCGAAGCTCACCCGCACATGACAATTGTCGAGGATGGAATTGTTCGGTCCGTAGGCCTTCTCGATCTGATTGAGCGATTGTGCAATCAGGAACGACTTGATGCCATACCCGGCCATGAAGGCCAGCGCGCTTTCGAAGAAATCGAGCCTGCCGAGCGCGGGAAACTCGTCCAGCAGCATCAAAAGACGCTGCCGGTGATCCTTCGCGTGAAGATCTTCGGCGAGCCTGCGGCCGATCTGGTTAAGCACGAGTCGCATCAGCGGCTTTGTGCGACTGATGTCCGATGGCGGCACGACCAGATAGAGCGTCGTCGGCCGTGCCTCCTCGACAAGGTCTGCGATCCGCCAGTCACAGCATGACGTCACCTTGGCCACAACTGGATCGCGGTAGAGGCCCAGAAAACTCATGGCCGTCGAGAGCACGCCGGAACGCTCGTTCTCGGACTTGTTAAGCAGTTCCCGAGCAGCCGACGCCACGACGGGATGCGGGCCTGCATCACCCAAATGCCGCGTCAGCATCATGGCGCGCAGCGTTGCCTCGATTGGCCGCTCTGGATCGGAAAGGAAGTTCGCCACGCCTGCGAGGGTCTTGTCTTTCTCCGCATAGAGCACGTGCAGTATTGCGCCGACCAGCAACGCATGGCTGGTCTTCTCCCAGTGGTTGCGGCGTTCCAATGTGCCTTCTGGGTCGACCAGGACATCCGCCACGTTCTGCACATCTCGAACTTCCCACTCGCCCCGTCGCACCTCCAGCAGAGGATTGTAGGCTGCGGATCCAGCATTGGTCGGGTCGAACAGAAGCACCTGGCCGAAACGAGCCCGCCATCCGGCCGTCAGTTCCCAGTTTTCGCCTTTGATGTCGTGGACGATTGCCGAACCCGGCCAGGTCAGTAGTGACGGTACGACCAGGCCGACGCCTTTGCCGCTTCGGGTCGGTGCGAAACATAGCACGTGTTCCGGACCGTCGTGGCGCAGATAGTGTCGGCCCAACATACCCAGGATCACCCCATCCTGACCGATCATCCCAGCGGCCTTGATTTCGTCTCGCGTCGCCCAGCGCGCCGAGCCGTAAGTCGTGGTATCCTTTGCCTCGCGCGCCCGCCACAGCGACATCCCGATCGCTGCGACGATAGCCATGAGGCTTCCGCTCGCCGCAATCGCCGCGCCCTCCAGGAAGACCTTCGGCGCGTAGGCGTCGTAGAAAAACCACCACCAGAAAAAGGCTGGCGGCGGGTAAACGGGCTGTCCAGCCAATTCGAACCACGGCGGACCGAGTTGGCTTTGAAAGCCGAGCCGCCCTGCCGTCCACTGTGTTGCTCCCCATGTTGTCGCGACGACGATCAGAAAGGCGGTGAGGATCTGGCCCCATAAAACCTTGCTTGCCGGCATCGGTCGTTTCCCAAATGGATGATCGGAACAACCGAAAAGCTCGAATTCCTAAATTCGCAAGAAAAAAGGGGCGGTCGAAGCAGCATGGCGTACCCGGACGTGGAAAGACTTGCCCGATGCGATCTCGAATGTTGAACGAGCATAGGGGGGCTGCTTTCTTCTGGAGCCGTTGAGCCGCTACTTGCCCAATGATAGTTAGTTGTCTCGGCTCAGATGGCATTCGACGAGATGGACGGGTTCTTGGAGAACCACGGATTGCGCATGACCAAATGAACAAGAGTCCTCAGCGGCGCGCCGAGCCGGAGAACACTCTAGTCCCGGCAAGTGGTGGTCAGCCGTTCTGCTGAGCTCGAATCTTACCGCCTCCCTGATCGGTAGCGCGATAGATCCAGAGCCGACTCGATGAGCAGACCCATCAAGTCTGTTCAATTTTGTTAATCAATTCAGTCACATCAGCTATTGCCATGGACTTTCGTTGGAACTGTTGCAAGCCGCGCCGGCCTCACGGGTCGCGGAATCTATTCGGCCGCACCTAAGTTCCAGATGTCCCGATGCAGGCGCCATGTCCCGTCGTCCCCTTTTTTCCAAACGACAATGTACTTGCCCGCAACGGTGGAAGGGGCACCGCCTTTGCTCGGCACACTGAGCGTAAATGCGCCAACTTCGTAGGCGAGATTCCCGCTCCCTTCCACTTCCAGCGCCTTCAGGGTGAGATTCTTCATCCCGGCCTTGATTGCGCCCTGCCAGAATTCTTCCACGCCCTTGCGGTCATCGATGCGTTTGCCGTCGGGTGGCAGCAGGGCGGCATCGTCGGTATACATTTGACCTACCGCTGCTGCGTTTCCGCTGTTGAAGGCGTCCATGAATTTTACCAACGCCGCTTCGATGTCCTCACGAGCCGAGTGGGGGGCCGCAGACAATGCAGACGAAAGAAGCAGCACAGCAGCAAATGCAAATGACTGAACCAGTCTCATTTCGTCCTCCCTTGCGTGCCCGACATGCCCACCCGATGAATAGCGCCGACCCGAGGGCGCCGCGGCGTTCGATGGCCAGGCGCGGATTATATTAGACTTATCTGATATGACGGCGCAAGCGCAGCTGCGACCCTCTGAACGACCAGCGTAGCAGCTGCCGGAGAGCTTCAAAGCGGCGGCTACCGCTCACTGCCTCCTCGTCTCGACGAAAGAATTCGTTCGAATGATGCTTTTCCGCGGCTTTGCTCGCAAGTTTTCGTCAGCCAGCACAGGGCCTCCTCTTACGCTCGCTGGTCGTCAAGGCCCAGCGGCCACTAGCTGACAGTCCCCCCGCAGCCAAGCCGCTGGGCCCTCGACGTGGGGAACGAGCATTGGAGACGATGTCGCGCTTTCCGTTACAGCCCGAAGGCGGGTGACAGATGACCGCGTCAGCCTCTCCACCCCGAGCTACGATTTCACGCATTCGATCAGGCACAGCTCTCTCGGGCTAGCGCGCCAAGCATGAGTTAGCTCCCGAATGAGCAGGTGCCGCCCAGTTCAGCTTCGGCCCTTGCGCGCGCAAGGTATTGGCCGAGATCGATCGGCAGTCCGGTCGGCAAATTGGGGCAGCGATGGCGAGAATGAATGCCGGGAACTTCCCTTCGGTGCCGCTTCGTCGATCTGTTTGCCGAGAAGACGCGCGCGCTGCGTGCCGCCCCCCATACCGTAGAGAACTCATTTCAGGTCACACACACACACACACGACGCCACCGAGATCCTGCATCACTTTTCTACTCCGACGCCGCCACGTCACCAAGATCAGTCGCGAGCGTGATCGCGGCTATCAAATCGGGATCGCGCGCCGGAGCGCTCTATGAGTGAGCCCCGAACGGCGCGCTGCTCCTCGAGCAATCCGGCTCGACGTAAGGCGGGCCATCCGTGCCGGCCTCGTGACTAACAGACGGGCGAATGGCGGTTCCTGGACTCACCTTTTTGTCTGAAGTCGCTTCCTTGAGCCGGTGGCGGAGTTCTTGCTTGATCGACTTCAGCACCGTCTTAGAATCGGTTTTCGGAAAATTTGTCTTGTGGCATCAATTTTCATGGGATAGGATCATTTTTCATAGGTTTTGGCCCGAACTAACCAAAATTCGATGGAAGGATTCGCTTTTCATGCCTGCGGTGCAACAGCACCAATTTTCAGGTCCTGTTACCGTTTTTCAGGAAATCCGCCTTCCTGAAACGGCGACCCCGGCCGGGTACAGCGCCCTGATCGGAGCCTACAGGCTCGCCGTGCCCTTGCCCCGTAGGTTGTTCGCCACGGGCGAGCATCATCGCATTACCGAACGGGATGGCTGGCGGATCATGACCCCCCGCCATGCCCCAAATCCTACCCTCGAAGGCCACCTGACCTTTGCGCTCAAGTACGAGGGACTGAACCTTGCCGTCCTCAAGCGGCTGTTCCAAGTGACCGGTCCCGCGCCGATCGAGGCGCTGGTCCGTGAAAGCCCGACCGGCAGTTATGCCCGACGCATCTGGTTTTTATATGAATGGCTGAGGGGCGCGCGTATCGATCTGCCGGACGCGAAGGCCGGACGATACATTCCGGTTGTCGATCCCGAGCTGCAGTGGCCGGGACCCGACAAGACCGCTTCGCGCTACCGCGTAAGGGACAATCTCCCCGGCACGCGTGAGTTCTGCCCTCTGGTGTTCCGCACCAAGATTCTCGAAAAATTCATCGGCCTTGAACTACCGCGGCGCGCGGAGGCAATCGTAGCGGACGTGCCGCGCGACCTTCTTGCTCGGACCGCCGCCTTTCTTTTGCTCAAAGACTCGCGATCAAGCTATGCGATCGAGGGCGAGCACCCGCCGCAAGATCGCATCCAGCGCTGGGGCCGCGCCATCGGCGAATCCGGCCGCTGGCCGATCAATCGCGATGAGCTGCTGCGTCTGCAAAGAATTGTACTTGGCGACGCCCGTTTCGTAAGACTTGGCTTCCGAAAAGAAGGAGGTTTCGTCGGTGAGCATGACCGAGACAACGGCACGCCCTTGCCCGATCACATCAGCGCTCGGCCCGAGGACCTGCCGCGGCTAATTGATGGAATGGCGGCGTTCGATCAGGGCCCCGCGCAAAACCTTGATGCAGTCGTAGCCGCCGCAATCCTCGCCTTCGGCTTTGTCTACATTCACCCGTTCGAGGACGGAAACGGCCGCATTCACCGCTACCTAATCCACCACGTCCTTGCCATGCGCGGCTTCAATCCGCCGGGAGTTGTCTTTCCCGTCTCGGCCGCGATCCTGGACCAGATCAACGAGTACAGGGGCGTGCTCGAGAGCTATTCGCAGCGCCTTCTGCCGTTGGTGGAATGGGAACCGACGCCGCAATTCAACGTCCGGGTGCTGAATGACACCGGTGATTTCTACCGGTTCTTCGATGCAACCCCGCACGCCGAATTCCTCTATGCCTGCGTTCAGCGGACGATCGAACGGGACCTTCCCGAGGAAACCGCATTTCTGCAGCGCTACGATCAGTTCCGGCAGCAGGTGGACGCCTTTATCGACATGCCCGAGCGGTTGATCGATCTGCTCTTCCGTTTTCTTCACCAGAATGATGGACATCTATCGAACCGCGCGCGCGAAAAGGAATTCGCCGCGCTGACCAATGACGAGGTAGGAAGAATCGAGGCGATCTACGCGCAAACCTTTGGTCCCCATTGAAGGTGTGATCATCAGGATCGATTTTTAGTCCGACGGTTTGCGATTCCCTTGTCCCTGCCTTCATCTCCGACGCTTGACTTGTCGCCGAGACATGCACGATTTTTTCCGCACGGTCTGACCGGCGGCCGATCAGCCGCGGCCAGAACGCGCTTGACAAACCGGAGCCGTCCCGTCCAACCTCACGCATTCACCAGGGGAGTCCCGGCAAGGGGCTGAGATACTGCTGGCATTCGCGGCGCAGTGACCCGTTGAACCTGATCCAGTTCATACTGGCGTAGGGACGGTGCAAGCGCTTTGCGGGAGTTTACGCCCGAGATCCTGTTTCGGCAGGTCGACAGAAGCGTCTTTTCATCCTCCCGGCACAGAACTGGGTCTCCAATGCAACGAGCAAAGGAGCCTCAAGATGAATGCCCTCACCCCCGCCGTCTCGACGGGACCGCTGCCCGCCTCACGAAAAATCCACAAGCCCGGTGCCATCCACCCGCAGATCAGGGTACCGATGCGCGAAATCTCCGTCCATCCGACGGCCGGCGAACCGCCCGTCACCGTCTACGATCCGTCCGGCCCCTATACAGACCCGACTGTCGAAACCAGCATCGAAAACGGCCTTGCCCGGCTTCGCCACGAATGGATTACGGCGCGGGGCGATGTCGAAGCCTATGACGGCCGCCACGTGCGGCCGGAAGACAACGGATTCGCCGCAGGCGAGCGCCTGACGCCGGAGTTTCCAGTCCGTAACCGGCCGCTGAGGGCCAAGTCAGGCAAGGCGGTGACTCAGCTTACCTATGCGCGCGCCGGCATCATCACACCCGAAATGGAGTTCGCCGCCATCCGCGAGAACCTTGGTCGCGAGATCCTGCACGGCAAGCTTGAGCGCGACGGCGAGGCTTTCGGCGCGACACTGCCCGATTTCGTCACGCCGGATTTCGTGCGTGATGAGGTGGCGCGCGGACGCGCAATCATTCCCGCCAACATTAACCACCCAGAGAGCGAGCCGATGATCATCGGCCGCAATTTCCTGGTCAAGATCAATGCCAATATCGGCAACTCCGCTGTCACCTCCTCGATGGCCGAAGAGGTCGAAAAGATGGTCTGGGCGATCCGCTGGGGCGCCGATACGGTGATGGACCTGTCGACCGGCCGCAACATCCACAACATCCGCGACTGGATCGTCCGCAACTCGCCGGTGCCGATCGGCACGGTGCCGCTCTACCAGGCGCTCGAGAAGGTTGGCGGCATTGCCGAGGATCTGACCTGGGAGGTGTACCGCGACACGCTGATCGAACAGGCCGAACAGGGCGTTGACTATTTCACCATCCATGCCGGCGTGCGGCTGCATTACATCCCACTGACCGTTGACCGGGTCACGGGTATCGTCTCGCGCGGCGGCTCGATCATGGCAAAATGGTGCCTGCACCATCACCGGGAAAGCTTCCTCTACGAGCACTTCGCGGAGATCTGCGACATCTGCCGCGCCTATGACGTCTCCTTCTCGCTCGGCGACGGCCTTCGTCCCGGCTCGATCGCCGATGCCAACGATGCGGCGCAGTTCGCCGAGCTGGAAACGCTTGGCGAGCTGACGAAGATCGCCTGGGCGAAGGATTGCCAGGTGATGATCGAGGGGCCTGGCCACGTGCCGATGCACAAGATCAAGCAGAACATGGACAAGCAACTCGCCGTTTGCGGCGAGGCGCCGTTCTATACGCTTGGCCCGCTGACGACCGACATCGCGCCGGGCTACGACCACATCACCTCCGGCATCGGCGCGGCGATGATCGGTTGGTTCGGCACCGCCATGCTCTGCTACGTCACGCCCAAGGAACATCTCGGCCTTCCCGATCGCAACGACGTCAAGACCGGCGTGATCACCTACAAGATCGCGGCGCATGCCGCCGACCTGGCGAAGGGTCACCCGGCGGCGAAGATCCGCGACGACGCGCTGTCGCGGGCCAGATTCGAGTTCCGCTGGGAGGACCAGTTCAACCTGTCGCTCGATCCCGAAACAGCGCGGTCCTTCCACGATCAAACCTTGCCCAAGGAGGCGCACAAGCTGGCGCATTTCTGCTCGATGTGCGGACCGAAATTCTGCTCGATGCGAATTTCCCACGACATCCGCGCCGAAGCGCAGAAGGAGGGCATGGCGGCGATGGCGGCGAAATACCGCGAGGGCGGCGATCTCTACGTGCCGGCGGACGAGACCGGCGCACCGCTTTCGCCACAGGCGCATGAGCCAT
>NZ_JAMYQC010000072.1:0-9412 GCF_040320645.1 Mesorhizobium sp. M0633 | reverse complement strand
GTCCCAGAATCCAGCCTGGCCTCGCATCCAACGCCTCCGTGCAAATCACCAGGCGAAGTGAATCAAAATGCGGTCTCGATTGCCAGGTTTTTCGAGGTGTCCATTTGGCTCAAGCGGTGCGACTGATGCCCTCAGATAAACGGTGTCTGCGGCCTCGGGGTCGAGATGCAGATCGCCGATTTCACCGCGCGCTCTATAGGCGTTGCCGTGCCAGCGGTACCATTTGATGCGGTCGAACGTGTCGGCCATTTCGATATCGGCCTTGCGGTCATGGTGCTGGAGTGCTCGCTGCCGGGTCCGATCATTTCGGCAAGGCAGTCCACAAAAGCGGCCAGCCTAATGGCGTCAGCGCATGGCTGGTTCTTTGGGGCTCTGAAGCGATCATTGCCGTATCGCCACGCCACCAAACGGCAGCTTAATCGCCGGAATAAATAGTCGAAACGATTTATCGCCATTTCCCTTGTGCTGCCGCGTTCAACCGCTGCCGCCAAGACCCGCCTTGTCCGCTCCGCGCTTCTCGTTCCAAGCTGCCCAGACCTGATCCGTTGTACTGGAATGCCTCGCCGATCGAAGGTGAGGAAACAAACTGCCGTTAAAGATCTGATCGAGGTTCTTTGCGACATAATCGGGAGCGCCGTTCTCGTCTTGACGCAACTCGCCGCAGTTGTTGAGGCCAGTGGTTACGAGAAGTGCGTCGAGCCCGGCAGCCTTTGCGCCCTTGATATCAGTATCAACCTGATCGCCGATCATCAAAAGACGGTCGGTACCGGCCCGAGCGATGCACTCTTCGAAAATCGCTCTTCCTGGCTTGCCCATAAACTCTACTGAGATTGGAGGGGCTCCGAATGGCGCTAGTCCTGCCTGAAGCATTGGCCCTATTATGCTTGGTCCAAAGACGAGTGAGCCGTTCTTGCCAGGATAAATGATGTCCGCGTTTGCCGCTATAATACGGGGCATTTCGCCCGTCTCGACCAGTCTGCGTTGAAAGGTCGACAGGATGTGATCGGCAGCCCGTTTAAAATCGAAACCTTCGTCATCGAGCACTACGAGTGTGTCGAATGTCTCGGCCGTGTCAGCGCAATGAAGATTTGGATGCTTGGCGAAGATCTCGTGCGCAGCGTGTGCACTGCCCACATACGAAACTAGCCGCCCGGCCGCCAGCTCTTCGAGCACGCGATGTCGCGCAACACCTCCCGCGGACACGATACGGTCGACCGCCGGAATCGGAAGTCCCGCGCCGCGGAGACGTGCGAATATCGTTTCATCCGATCCACTGCTGATATTCGTCACGATGTAGTATGGCTGACCGGACATATTAAGTCGGGCCAAGATATCAGCAGCACCGGGGAGCGCTGCATTTTCGCTGATCAGGACCCCCATCGCGTCGAAAAGTATCGCGTCATAGCAATCTGCCAGTGTCTGAGGAGGACGCTCGAGCGTTGGTAGGCTGTCGAGGGCCGCGGTCAGAGCACAGGCCGACTCCGTCCCTGACTGAACCGCACGCGTCTTGAACGGCGCAAAGTAGCCTTGATAAGCCTCTTGCAACGCTCTGATGCACCAGTCGTCGCGTGTGATCTTGCCGCGGCAATGTGGGGCGCCACACTTACAGCCGGAAAAACCGCCTGCCTGAGATCCGGTCATTGCGTAGTCAGGAGCTCGACGGCCCCCTCCTTGCTCGCAACGATATGTTGCATCGCCACAAGCGTGAGTGCATCAGATAGTCCGACAGTCGGTTCACAGCTAAGATTGATTGCTCCGATCCGTGAGATCTCATCAGCGTTTTCGGGGCAAACGTACGAGCGCGGGTGAGCCTGATGGCCGAACTTGCCCACCTTCGCCACATAGGCATCGATAGAATCGGCTGGAACAAGGCGGCCACCGAACCGTCCAATGATTTCGCCCTTGCTGACGGACCTTATCGCGAGAAGGCCCTGTCCTGTGAGGTCAACGCTGCCTTGCATCTTGACGACTCCTGGAGCCTATTTGCGGGCTGAGGACACAATCTCCTACCGGCAGTTAGACAGGAAAATACAGATCTGCAGTATGTTCTGAGTAGATCAACCGCCTTTGTTGAGTATCATTGGTCATGATATCGCCCCTGAACAAGCTCTCTGTCACGCGCGCCTAACGCTTCGGGTGGCATGCTGGCATTGCACGTCTCGCTATAAGCCCAGGCCAGCCACTCGCATAAAATCGCCAAGTCGTCTGCCTCGACCGTAGGCCCCGCCCATATCCGAAATCCCGGTGGCGCGTCACCGTAGCTCCAGATGTCAAAAGCCGCGTCTTCGGCTTCGAGCAGACGGATCATCCCCGCAACGATTTTACCGTCGTCCTCTTTATCGCCGGCAGCGAGCTGCTCTCGTACAAGCCGAAGAGTAATTGAACAGGTGGAGCGTGCTGCCGGATTGGTGCAAGTCCAATCAATCCAAGGAGTAGAGTTTACCCAGTCGGCCATCACAGCATAGTTATTGGCAACCCTCTTCAGAAGCGCGGGTAGTCCGCCGCACGCTTCGGCCCAGTCGAGCGCAGAGTGGATATCCTCGACGGCGAACATGCTGGGGGTGGAGATCGTCCGGCCGCCAAAGAACGCTTTGTTCACAGATCCGTCGGGGTTGTGCAGTCTGATGAGCCTGGCTACAGGCTTACGTCCGCTGGCTTTCAGCCGTGCCTGGGCTCGAGGCGAGAGCGCGATCATGCCGTGGCCGCCTTCGCCGCCAAGCGCCTTCTGCCACGACCAGCACAGAACATCGATCCGATCGAAGTCGATGTGCCTCGTAAAAGCTGCCGAGACGGCATCTGCGATCACAAGCCCGGCACGGTCAGGAAGAATCCAGTCAAGATCCGGTGGACAAACGCCGCTGCTGGTGCCGTTTAGCACTAGAACGATGTCGTGATTGGGGTCGATCCTGCTAGTGCTCGGAAAATCTCCGTAAGCACAAATGTGCCGGCTTTGGCGGGCAAGCTCCAACGTATCGATCTCATTTGCCCAATACTGCGAGAAGCTGTCGGACAAGAATGTCTCGACTGGAAAAGGGCCGAGTAGATTTTGCAAGGCCATGCTGCAGGCCCCAGTGCCCGAACCGGGCACGATTCCGCAGAGCCAGCTATCAGGCAGCTCCAGCAAAGAGGCCATGCGCCTGACTACCCCTCCTAGCCTTTCTGCTCCCTCGGAGCTCCGGTGACTTCGTCCAACATGGCGCAGCATAGTTGGGTGCACGCTCCAACCAGGATGTTTACGGCAAGGGCCTGATGCAAACCGCGGATCCGACGGGAGGACCGATGGTTTCACAACCGCATTTGGGAGAGTCATGGCTTCCTCCAAATTGGGAAAAAGGGGCACCTCGACGGAGATATCCGCGATCAGGGGATATCCTGCGCCATCAGCGCCGACAGCTTTTCATTGGCAAAACTCATCCGTTCATCGGCGCGGAGGTCCGAAAGGCGCCTGATAATCGCGGCGTCAGACAATGCCCGGCCTTCACGTAGCTTTTGAACATAGGTCGGATGGATAAAGTTTGAGCCCGCGAATTGGTATGCCGCGCTGCTGCCCCAGCCATACCGTTTGCGAAGCGGATCGAAGTGACGCAGGACGTGCTCGAGGAGTGCCCTTTCCTTGGATGTTTCGAGGTGAGTGAGAATCGGTAGGAGTTGCTCACTGGCCGTATTTCCCGCCCCGCGGCCCATGCCCCCCATGGTGCAGTCTATCCAGGTCGCTCCCGCCGTCACGGCGGCAACTGAATTGACCAGCGCATATCCGCGGTTGTCATGGCCGTGGAATCCAATGTCAGCCTCGATTCGACCCGCAAGCCGGTCGATTAATTCCTGCACGCGAGTCGGCTTCATAGAGCCAAAGGAATCGGCAACATAAAGCACGTCGATGGTGTCGATCTGCTTAACCTCCTTCAGGCACATCTCAACTTCTGCAGCATTTGCTGCATCGATTTGCATGAGATTCAAAAACACACGGAAGCCTCTGTGAGACAACTCAGCGCAAATGTTCCGGCAGGCAGCCAAGTTGCTGTAATGCGCCGCCACGCGGACGGTCGTGATATGCCCTGGCACTAGTCCTTCTGTCAGGCGGATCACGGCAAGGGGTATAGGCAGTTCGCTCGCAAGCACATCCTTGGCATCGATCATCACGCATGCCTTGACCAGGAGACCAGCAGCCACCTGTTCGGCCTTAGAGCTCGTCACACTGGCGAAATATCCGTGGCTCTCGGGCTTTCCGGCGAGCCCCAGCTCAACCATGCGCACTGGGAGAGTGTTGATAGTAGCGACATAGTCAGACACCAGTTCCGGCGCGAAATTCCAATTTGTGTAGTAGCCACCGTCGCGCAAAGTGCAATCTAGGAAGTTCACTTCGTCTGGTATTGTGTTTAACATTGCCCATCCTCCTCCAAATACCGCCACAACATCGAAGCATCCTGCATCAGCTCGCGGCGTAGCCCCCATCGACGTAGAGAATCTCGCCTGTTACGAACGATGCAGCTGGGCTCGCGAGGAAAATATAAGGCCCGAAATATTCGGACAAATTGCCGCGGCGTCGCATCGGAGTGAGTTCCATTGCGCGGCGCTGATAAGGGCTATCGAGATTAGTATGCACCCCATCCATGAAGTTGTTGATGAATCCAGGTGCGACGGCGTTTACACGAATACCCTTATTGGCCCATTCTACCGCCATGGTGCGCGTCAGTTGATTGACGCCACCTTTGCTCGCAGCATAGACAGTCAGGCCCGGTATGCCGAGCGAACTGGCGACCGAAGAAGTCATGATGATGCTGCCGCCGCCTTGATCCAGCATTGCTTGGGCGGCAAACTTGGCACAATAGTAGTAGCCACGCAGATTGGTATCGAGAATTTCGTCCCATTCCGGCTCTTCATATGAATGCGCTGGCTTAATGATGTCGGTACCTGCGTTGCAGACCATCACATCGATCTGCCCAAACCGGTCGATTGTGGCACTGATCAGTGCCTTGCAATCGTCGTGCGACCGCACATCGGCGCGGATAGCCGTCACGTTGATTCCTTGGCCCGCAAGTTCGGCCTCCGCTTCGGTCAGCTCTTCAATATTGTGCGAGGAAAGGACTACCTTCGTACCCAACCGTCCAAAGCAGGTGGCGAGCGACTTCCCTAGACCGCGGCTCGAGCCTGAAATGCAGACTACCTTGCCATTAATTCCGAAGAGCTCCTGGTATGCTTCTGCGCCAATTGCAGAATTACGAGTTGTATCAGACATAATAGATTACCAATTCCAGCTATGATTTTCGCTTTAGTTCAGGTCAAAGTCATCGTTCAACAGGCAAGATCAGCGTGATGCAAATCGCAAGAGCGGCGACGCCCGCGACAGCAAAGTAAACATCTTGGAAACCAAACGCTGTTTTGAAGATGGCCGCCCGTGAAGTTCCAAAGGTTGTACCGAGCGCTAGAAAGACGTTGGTGATCGCGAATATAATCATGGCGTTTTCAGGCGTGGCCGTCTTGCTGATGTAGGCCTGGATTAAGCCACAGACTGCATAGAAGGCCAGACCGGAGCAAATTGCCGCCAGCTGTAGCATCAATGCATTGTCCTGAAGCGCGATGAACGCGCTACCCGCAATGAGCACACCATAGTAGAAGAAGACATTGCGATGCTCCTTCGTTGTCCAGGTCTGGCTCATTTCGAACTTCACAACCGCCATCGGCAGGCTGACGACAAGGCGCTCCTTGAATGAACCTTCAAGCCGGCAAATTCGGCCACCATCCGTCGCTTTGCCGGCTTCTCCAATCTTCACCGTGGCGCAACCTGCCTCGAAAAGACGCGTGCCAAGGTCAAAATCGCCTTCGATGCCCTGGTTTTCTGGCACAAGCTGCGTACGAGTGATGCGAACTCCACTTGATTCAAGCTTTCGGACAACATCCGAGGTCCGCACCATTGTCCGGTGATCGCGAGGGTTGAGGAACATACGTCCCGCGGTCTCCCCTTGCTGTTCTACCGTGTTGCAGGCCTCGAGAGCGCAGATACCCGGATCCCCCGAGACCCGCTCCACGTTAGCAATGCTGGGCATGTTGAGGAGTCCATAAGGCCCGTTTAAAAGGGCTTGGTTCTCAGCTGTAAGGAGCCGCGGCACCAGGCGGGTGGCAATAAATGAAGTTAGCGCTTCCGTATCGCGGAACATCGCCTCGTGCACGCCAATCCAGGCGCGTGTGGGATAGAGATCAACCGTTTCGGCATGGCAAAAGGCGCGTTGAAACTCAGGAAGCGCGTCGACCCCCTCAGCTGCCTCAACCACCTCTTCAGAATTCATATCATACCAGTAACCCGACTCGCGCTGTAAAAGATCGACTTCCTTGAATCGATCGCGCACTGTCAGGCGCGGTGTCGGAGGGTTGGCGGAGTAATTTTCAAGCGTCAGAAGACTAAACGGGAAAGTGAGTTCCTGCTCAGGACGATGGCGAATACACGCATGTGCGATTGAACGGCCGAGATCGATGACGGTTCTGTTTGCGTTGGCTTCGTTCATGCGACGGCTCCTAGTGCGACGAATTGTTCAGACGGTTGCACTCAGCCCACCATCGATGACGATCAGGGCGCCGCTGACATAGGCCGCGCGGGCGCTGGCCAAAAATGCAGCGATTGCTGCGAATTCCGAGGGATCGCCAAGGCGTCGGGCTGGGGTTCTATCCTCGAGCGCACGGATGGCTTCGGCGTGGCCGCCGAGGCGATTGGCTTCGTGAATCGCGGTGCTGTGTGCTCCAGGAGCGAGCACGTTTACGGTGATGCTCTCGCCCGACAATTCTTGTACGAGCGTGTGGCAGTAGGGCACTAGCCCTGCTCGTGCGACACCCGACAGCGCGAAATGTACTGGGGTCCGTACAATAGCCTCGGAAGCGAGCATCAATATTCGCCCCGCCCGCGAGCGCCGCAGATACGGCAAGGCAGCCGTAACTAGATTTATCGAAGGTAAAAGCACTCGGTCAAACGCCTCGTCGAAATCCTTAGGCGTCATGGCCGAGGGTGGCCCGGCAGAAACGCCGCCGCAATTTGTCACCAAGATGTCGATACACCGAAAATGCTCTGCTGTTTCGGCAACCCAAGCTGCTGCATCGGCGCAGTCAGTTACATCGGTCGCGCGCGCCAGCACTTCGGCACCTGTGCTGCGCAACCGATCCACTGCTCTTTCTAGCCGCCCCGGATCCCGCCCACAGATGGACAGGCGGCAGCCTTCGTTGGCTAACTCCTCAGCTGTGGCCAAACCTAAGCCGCTGGAGGCGGCCGCGACCATTGCCACCTTGCCGTCAAGCCCTAAATCCATTTTTTTTACCCCTAATCAACATCACCACGCTTCTTGGCACCGTTGCAGACAGCCAAGCATTTATCGTGCCAAACGAAAAAATCTGCTCAAAACAGTAGGATAGCCCTGCTGATAAAACTTCGGTTTGCTGTAAGTGCATGATGATGACACAAATGCACGGAATCCGACGTAACTCCGCCGTCGTTCCGATAGGTGACCGGTCGCCTTCCGGTTCTGAAGACAGTGTTGGGTAAGCAACTTAAGGCGAATTAGTAGTGTACAATATTGGCCGCAGCGTGCCGCTCGACCGCTACCAAGCCTCGCCGCGCCAGTATCACGAAACTGTCCGCCATTTGAATACGCCAAGGGCAATATTCTGCGTCGCGTAGCAGCATGGTTTCGTCCATTCTTGGCCGCACCATGCGTTTGTGCAGGCCTTCGCCTTCAGGCCAACCGCCGCGACGGCGTCTTCGACGCCTGGTTCAGACATCAGAAAATAGAAAACATCGACCTCAATGCCTTGGGGCGATAGCATGCATAACTGTTCGCGATGTCCTCGCAAACCTGTTCGCAATGTCCCGGTCCAGACACGCAGGAGGCGTGTTGGTGAGCCATTTCGAATGGGTGAATCTGACCCACAACTGTTTTGGCTTGATGAAAAGACGGCGGAGCGAGCGACGAAACCAGACAATCGCCACAGCGCTCGAGAGGATAACAGGCAGGCCGATTCCAGCCGATATGCGCGACGAATTTCTTGAAGGGGCGCCGAGATCGATCTCGTGCGGTCCCCTCCCCTTATGAGGACGTCATGCGCAGCACTTGGGCCCGTATCAACCTCCTTGAGGGAGCTGCCGGGACTTTCAATGGCCTCGCGCAAGGACGCCGGCATGGGTCGGACCTACCCGGCCTCGGCTAGACAAGGCGAAACCAATGGATCGTGTGCGGTCAGTTCGGTCAGGTATAGCGTTTCGTTCGATGCCCGACCGAGACCAAAAAGGCCAACAGCTCCCGAGGTCAACCCCAAGAGGTCGGTTCGCCTCCCGGCCATTCTTTGGATTGATCCGACATACCGCGTTACGCCACAATGAATTATCTGCCTCGAATATGGGAAAACGTTCAAATCGCTGAAGCGTTGCAGCGACCGCGGTGGATGCTGCCGACCTGCCGTACTCCATGGCGATGCGGAAGGTCCAGGCAGCGCCGCATTGGTTCTACGCCGAACATCCCGAAGCGATGGCACATTCGCCCCCGGCGCCAGCGCCAAGCGCACAAATTCTTCCTTCTGGATCATCACGCGCCTGGCCTCGAATGGCACCACGAACTGCCCGCGCAAGGCGCACGAAACTGGTCGCGATGTCTTCGCACACCTGTTCGCGATGTCTCCGGTCGAAACAGGTCCCTTGTGGGGGAGATCGCTCACATTGCCTAAACCGCAATCCTTGGCCTTCCCGAGGCCACTGCTCATCGCCATAGATGTCGAATTTTCCTCTCGCCGATCGAGGGTTTATCACACCCTATACGAACGTTCCCCTCTCGGAATCCAAGCGACGTCGGCGTTCTCGACCTGCCCGCCTGCAAGAGGCCGAAGGTCGATACCATCGTGCGGCTCAAGGGCGGGCCAGGATGATCCTGGCGAGCGACAGCCTCTGTCGCAACCCGTTCGAAGTCGCCAACGCACCACTATGGCTGCGGCTTCGTCAGCTTGGCTCGGTACTCCTCGTCCAAGATGGCGGGCAGTGATATCTTCTTGGTTCGCGCGCCGTCGACGGAGATCATTTCACCGCTAACGAAACTGGAATCCTCACTAGCTAACCATAGGACCGCATTGGCTATCTCTTTTGGGGCGCCAATCCTTCCCACCGGATGAAGTTGCCCCAATTCCCGCTCGATCAAGCTTCGGTCCGGGTGCATCTCGACATAGGCCCGATTCAGCTCGGTATCGATCCAACCAGGGCAAACGGTATTGCAACGAATACCATCCGGCCCAAGGTCAACTGCCAGTCCCAGCGTAAGACCATGCACGCCGGCCTTCGAGGCGGCGTAGGCAGTATGCCAAGGGTTGACCATATAGCCCTCGACCGACCCGATGTTGACGATCGTGCCCGAGCCGATACGTCTCATTTCCGGGACCACATACTTGG
>NZ_JAMYQC010000071.1:0-9575 GCF_040320645.1 Mesorhizobium sp. M0633 | reverse complement strand
CCTCCATCCGTTGCAGGAAGCCGAGCCCGGTCGAACCGCCCCCCTCTGTCGCCGTCGGCGACATCTCCCCCTCAAGGGGGGAGATCACCCACGCCCGAAATGCCGGCTCGCCACCTCGACATGCGTGTCGTGCGCATGCGCTTCGAAACGCTCGGTTTCGCCGAGATCGTCCACCGCCTCGTTCGGCCACCAGCTGCCGCCGACCACGATTCCGTCCGAGACCAGCCTTTGCTCGGCGACCAGCGAGGCGCCGACCGAATCGACAAAGGTGAAGCGGCCCGGACGCAGCCGCAACACCGCGATGTCGCCGACCGCACCCACCGCAAGCCTGCCGAGATCGGGCCTGGCGATCGCTTCGGCAGGGCGCTGCGTGGCGGCGCGCAGCACCTCGACCAGCGGCATGCCGAGCGCCAGCAGCTTCGACATGCAGACCAGGATGTCGAAGGCCGGCCCGTCGACGCAGTAGAGATGCACGTCGCTGCTGATCACGTCCGGCGCCAGCCCCTCGCTGAGCATCGCTTTCGCCACTTCGAAATCGAACGAGCCCATGCCGTGGCCGATGTCGAAGATGACGCCGCGCTCGCGCGCCAGCCGCATATCTGGCCGCACCGCCCCCGAGGCAAAGACCGGCGCGTTGGGAAACGGCCGGAAGCAGTGGGTGAGGATGTCGCCCTTGCGCAGCCGCGGCAGCACTTCCGAGCGGCCCGGCGGCGGCTCGTCTATGTGCGCCATCAGCGGCAGGCCGGCTTTGTCGGCGGCTTCGAGCGCGAGATCGACCGGCGCGATGCCGCTGGTGCCGCCGGCATGGCGACCCGAGCGGACCTTGACGCCGACAACCACGTCCGCGTGCTCGCGAGCCGCCGCTACCGTCTCGCGCGGTTCGCAGAGCCGGAGGTCGCTACACTCGCCGACCGCCACGGTCTGCGAGAAGCCGAATATGCCGGCAAAGGAAATGTTGACATAGGCCAGGATGCGGACTTTCGAGCGCTCGATGACGTGGCGGCGAAAGCCGAGGAAATTGCCGGCGCCGGCACTTCCGGCATCGATGAAGGTGGTGGTGCCGCTCTTTGCGGCGAGCCGGTCGGCATCGACGCCGAGCGACGTGCCGCCCCAATAGACATGGCTGTGCAGGTCGATCAGGCCCGGCGCGACGATGGAGCCCGTGGCATCGATGACGCGGGCGGCACGTTCGAAGGGGATTTCGGTGTCGATGGCGGCGATACGGCCGTCGGCAATCGCCAGATCGCGCTGCGCGTCGAGACCGGAGGCCGGATCGATGAGGCGGCCGCCTTTTATCAGGAGATCGAATTGCATCGCGCCTGTCTCCACTTTCCCGTCAGGCCGGCTTGTAGGCAACGGCCTCGACCTCGATCTTGATATCGATCATCAGCCGCGACTCCACTGTCGTGCGCGCCGGCGGGTCTTTCGGGAAATGCCTGGCATAGACGGTGTTGAAAATGCCGAAATCGCGGGCGTCTTCGAGCCAGACCGTCGTCTTGACTACGTCGTCGAGGGTACAGCCGGCCAGCGCCAGTGCCGCCTTGACGTTCGACAGCACCTGCTCGGTCTGTTCGGCGATGCCGCCCTTGACCACCAGCCCGTCTGTGCCGACCGGCACCTGGCCTGAGACATAGACGAAATCGCCGGCCCTGACCGCCGGCGACAACGGCACATGGGATTTTCCAAAACACTGCTTGGGCAAGGAGGCCTCCTGTCTAGGTTCTTTGGGTGAACGCGCGGTGCTGCGAGAGATAGGGGGCGGCTGCACGCCATCGATCCACATTTTGAAAGCCTATATCGCTTTGCTGCGGTAACGCCAGAACGATCACCGCCCTTGCTGATCCTTCGCGCCCCCCTCTGTCCTGCCCTCTTTGCGATCACTTGGCATCTCCCCCTCTAGTGGGGAGATCGGCAGCTTCGCCGATAGCATCCATTCAGCCACCTTGGAGATTGGCGAAAGCCGCGGTGACATCCAATCTCCCCCTGGAGGGGGAGATGCCCGGCAGGGCAGAGAGGGGGGCGCTGTCCCGACAGCGTCTGGACCCGCGACACCAGCCGGCTCAGCGGTCGATCCGCGTCGACAGGATGATCGACGACGACGTGCGCTCGACTCCGTCCATGGCGCCGATCTGGTCGAGAAGCGTGTCGAGATCCCTGATCGACGGCGCCTCGACGATGACGATCATATCGAAATTGCCGCTGACCGAGTGCAGCGTGCGAACCGGTGCCAGCGCCTGCAGGCTGCGCACCACCTTGTCGGCAAGCTTGGGGGTGACGGTGAGCAGGACATGCGCCCTGACCAGCCCCTGCTCGTAATCCGGCAACAGCCTGACCCCGTAGCCGGCGATGATGCCGCGCTGTTCCAGCCGCTCGATCCGGCTTTGCACCGTTGTTCGTGAGACGCCGAGCCGCCGCGCCAGTTCGGCGGTCGAGGCGCGCGCATTGGTGCGCAGCAGGGAAAGCAGAGCCTGGTCGGCATCGCTGAGCATTTCGACGAACCTTACCGGCACATTGCCCAAAGAGAGGCTGCGTTTCGTACAATCTCACGCTTCCTTTCGACAGGCAAGCTGCGATTCTAACCGTGAATTTAGCATTGGTGCGAGGGACCGGTCATGAAGGAAATCATCGTCGTCGGCGCCGGCAAGATCGGCTCGACCATTGCCGAGATGCTGGCTTCCACGGGCGACTACCATGTCACGCTCATCGACCGCTCGGCGGCGCAGCTCGGCGCGGCCGAACTGTGTGAAACGGTCGAGACGCTGGAACTCGATATCGAAGCCGCCGGCACGCTCGAAGCCGCCTTGGCCGGCAAGTTCGCGGTGCTCAGCGCCGCGCCCTTCCATCTGACCACGCGCATCGCCGAGGCGGCGGCCAGCGCCGGCGTGCACTATCTCGATCTGACCGAGGACGTCGTCAGCACCAGGCGGGTCAAGGAACTGGCTCGTTCCGGCAGCAGCGCCTTCATTCCGCAATGCGGTCTGGCGCCGGGCTTCATCTCGATCGTTGCCAACGATCTCGCCAGCCGCTTCGACACGCTGGAAAGCGTGCGCATGCGGGTCGGCGCGCTGCCGCAATACCCGTCGAATGCGCTGAACTACAATCTGACCTGGAGCACCGACGGCGTCATCAACGAATATTGCGAGCCTTGCGAGGCGATCGTCGAAGGCGAGCTTGTCGAAGTGCCGCCGCTGGAGGAGCGTGAAGAATTCTCGCTCGACGGCGTCACCTACGAGGCGTTCAACACCTCGGGCGGGCTGGGCACGCTGGCCGAAACGCTGAAAGGCAGAGTGCGGACGCTGAACTACCGCACCATCCGCTATCCCGGCCATGCCGCGATCATGAAGGCGCTGCTCAACGACCTCGGCCTGCGCCACCGCCGCGACGTGCTGAAGGACATTTTCGAAAGCGCCCTGCCGGCGACGCTGCAGGACGTGGTCATCGTCTTCGTCACCGTCAGCGGCCGCAAGAACGGCCGTCTGCTGCAGGAGACCTACGCCAACAAGATCTACGCCAGGCGCGACGGCGAAACGGTGCGCAGCGCCATCCAGATCACCACCGCATCGGCCATCTGCGCGGTGCTCGACATGCTGGCCGACGGCAGCTTGCCGGCCAGGGGCTTCATCAAGCAGGAGGACATCGCGCTCGACGCGTTCCTGGCCAACCGCTTCGGCCGCGCCTATGCGCAGCACGAAATGGTTAGCCGGCTTGCAGGGTGAGAACCTCTTCCCTTCTCCCCTTGTGGGAGAAGGTGGATCGGCGCGCAGCGCCGAGACGGTTGAGGGGTGTTGGAAGGATCGCCGTCGGTGCCAAGCTGGAACACCCCTCATCCGACCGAGCTTCGCTCGGCCACCTTCTCCCGCAAGGGGAGAAGGCAGAGCGCGAGCCCTCAGACATGCACCGCCCGCCCCAGCGCCTTCAGCGCCGCTTCCTGAAAACCCTCGCCCTGTGTCGGATGGGCATGGATCGTCCCGGCGATATCCTCCAGCGTCGCGCCCATCTCCAGCGCCAGCCCAAAGGCCGTCGACAGTTCCGACACGCCCTGGCCGACGGCCTGGATGCCAAGCACCAGATGGTTGTCCGCCCGCGCCACTACCCGGACGAATCCGTCCTCGCCCAACTTCGTCATCGCCCGGCCATTGGCGGTGAAGGGAAACAGTCCGACCTTGATCTCGCCACGGGTCTTGGCCTCCTCCGGCGACAGGCCTGCGGTGACCAGCTCCGGATCGGTGAAACAGACAGCCGGGATCGCTCGTCTGTCCCAGCTGCGCTTGTGGCCGGCGACGATCTCGGCGACCATTTCGCCTTGCGCCATGGCCCGGTGCGCCAGCATCGGCTCGCCGGTGACGTCGCCAATGGCAAAGATTCCACGCATCGAGCTGCGGCACTGGTCGTCGATGCGGATGAAGGGTCCGGCCATGTCGAGGTCGATCTGCTCCAACCCCCAGCCTTCGGTCACCGGCTTGCGACCGACCGTGACAAGCACCTTGTCGGCGGCAATCTTGCCGTTCTTGCCGCCATTCGTCTCGACCAGCAGCGCGTCGCGCTTAGTGGACAGCCCCTTGGCCTTGGCGTTCACGAGCACCTCGATGCCGAGTTCGGCCAGCCGCTTCACCACCGGTCGGGTCAGTTCCGCATCATATTGCGCCAGCACGCGGGGCAACGCCTCGACCACGGTCACCTTGGCGCCCAGCTTGGCAAAGGCGATGCCGAGTTCCAGCCCGATATAGCCGCCGCCGACCACCGCCAGCCTCTCCGGAACTTCGCTCAGCGCCAGCGCCTCGGCCGACGAAATGACCGGCCCGCCGAACGGTAGCGATGGCAGCTCGACCGGCGCCGAGCCGGTCGCTATCACCACAGTTTCGGCTCGGATCACCTGCATGCCGATCTCGGTCTCGACGGCAACGGTCTTGCCGTCGCGAAATGTCGCCCAGCCATGCACCGTCTTCACGCCAGCTTTCTTCAGCAGGCCGGCGACGCCGTTGTTCAGCCGGCTAACGATGCCGTCTTTCCAGGCAATGGTCGCCGCGAGATCAAGCGACGGTGCCGCGACCGTTATGCCGAGTGGACTTTTGCCGCCGGCCATGTGCGAGAGCTTTTCGAACTCTTCGGCTGCATGGATCAGCGCCTTGGACGGGATGCAGCCGACATTGAGGCAAGTGCCGCCCGGTTTGCCTGCCTCGACGATCACCGTGTCGATGCCAAGCTGCCCGGCGCGGATGGCACAGACATAGCCGCCCGGACCGGCGCCGATGACCAGCAGCTTGCAGGAGATTTCCTTCATCATTGCACCTTAGTTCGACGAGCCGGCGGGGCAGCACCCCCCTCTGTCCTGCCGGACATCTCCCCCTCAAGGGGGGAGATTGGCAGCTTTCGCGTTCGGCTTAGTCCTGCAAGGCTGGAGATTGGCGAAAGGTGGGATGACGGCCGATCTCCCCCCTTGAGGGGGAGATGCCCGGTAGGGCAGAGGGGGGCGCGAAGGATCGCTACTGCTCTCATCCCGCGCCCCTGCGATGCTCTGTTCATCTCCTCAATCCACAAAAATCAGCGCTGGCGTTTCCAGCAACGCCTTGATCCGCTGGATGAACACCGCAGCGTCCCAGCCGTCGACGACGCGGTGGTCGAAGCTGGAGGACAGGTTCATCATCTTGCGCGGGATGAACTGGGTACCGTCCCATACCGGCCGCACCATCATCTTGTTGACGCCGACGATCGCCACTTCCGGATGATTGATCACCGGCGTCGTCGCCACGCCGCCCATGGCGCCCAGCGAAGTGATGGTGATGGTCGATCCCGAGAGTTCGTCGCGCGTCGCCGTGCCGGATTTTGCTGCCTCGGCCAGCCTGACAACCTCGGCTGCACAGTCCCAGATGTCGCGCGCCTCGGCGTGCTTGACCACCGGCACCATCAGCCCGGAAGCCGTCTGCGCGGCGATGCCGATATGGACGCCGCCATGCTGGTGGACAATGCCGGCTTCGTCGTCGAAGAGTGCGTTGACATTGGGCTGGTCGGCGATTGCCTTGACCATCGCCCGCATCAGGAACGGCAGCAGCGTCAGCTTCGGCCTGTTCCCGCCCGGCCGCTTCTCCTTGTTGAGCGCGGCGCGCAAATCCTCGAGCGCGGTGACGTCGATCTCCTCGACATAGGTGATATGCGGGATGCGCGACTTGGCCAGCGTCATCTTCTCGGCGATCTTTCGCCTGAGCCCGACTATCTTGATGTCCTCGACCGCCTCGTTGCGGGCGAGGCCAGAGGCCTTCGCGAGCTGCGGTCCGCGTGCCAGGAAGGCGTCGATGTCCTCGTGCCGGATGCGGCCGGCTGGGCCGGTTCCCGGGACCTGCCGAAGGTCGATGCCGGCCTCTTTCGCCCTGAGGCGGACGGCCGGCGAGGCCAGCGGCTTTTCGCCCTCGGGGCGCGGGGCACCGACCGGCGCTATACCCCCGAAAGCCGGCGCAGTACCCCCACCCCTAACCCCTCCCCACAAGGGGGAGGGGGATTCGCCACCCGCCGCACTTAGTCCCTTATGCGTTGGTGTTTTTCCAGATGATCGTGGAGCGGTCTCGGGTTCGGCCTTGGAGGTTGCGGCACGTCCCCCTCCCCCTTGTGGGGAGGGGTTAGGGGTGGGGGTATTCTTGGCGCCCGCCTCAGTGGCCTGCGACGCAGCATCCCTGACATTGCCCTCGCCCGCCACCTTCAACCTGACAATCGGCGAGCCGATCGCCACCGTGTCGCCGATCTCGGCGCCCAACCAGACGATTTCGCCATCGACGGGCGAAGGAATTTCGACCGTCGCCTTGTCGGTCATGACAGCGGCCAGCACGGCATCCTCGCGCACGAGATCGCCGACCTTGACCTGCCATTCGACCAGCTCGGCCTCGGCGACGCCTTCGCCGACATCGGGCAGCTTGATGACATATTCGCCCATCGTTCCCCCTTCAGGCTTCCACCGTTTCGACGAGCGCGCGGCCTAGCCGGGCAGGACCGGGAAAATAGTCCCACTCCTGCGCATGCGGGTAGGGCGTGTCCCAGCCGGTGACCCGCGCCACCGGAGCTTCCAGATGGTAGAAGCAGCTCTCCTGAACCAGCGCCGACAGCTCGGCGCCGAACCCCGATGTCAGCGTCGCCTCGTGCACGACCACGCAGCGCCCGGTCTTTCTGACCGAGGCGACGATCGTCTCGAGGTCGAGCGGCAGCAGCGTTCTCAGATCGATAATCTCGGCATCGATGCCGGTCTCCTCGGCCGCCGCCTGGGCGACATAGACCATCGTGCCGTAGGCAAGCACGGTGACCGCAGCGCCCTGCCTGCGGATCACCGCCTTGCCGAGCGGCACCGTGTAGTGGCCGTCGGCAACTTCGCCGAGCTCATGTTTCGACCATGGCGTTACCGGCCGCTCATGATGACCGTCGAAGGGGCCGTTATAAAGCCGCTTCGGCTCCAGGAAAATCACCGGGTCCGGATCCTCTATCGACGCGATCAAAAGGCCCTTGGCGTCATGCGGGTTCGAGGGCACCACGACTTTCAGGCCGGAGACGTGGGTGAACAGCGCCTCCGGGCTCTGGCTGTGGGTCTGGCCGCCGAAAATGCCGCCGCCGGTCGGCATCCTGACCACGATCGGGCAGGTGAAATCACCGTTCGACCGGTAGCGCAGCCGCGCGGCTTCCGAGACGATCTGGTCATAGGCCGGATAAACATAGTCGGCAAACTGCACTTCGACGCAAGGCTTCAGCCCGTAGGCGGCCATGCCGATGGCCGCGCCGACAATGCCGGATTCGCTGATCGGCGCATCGAAGCAGCGGCTCTTGCCGTATTTTGCCTGCAGGCCTTGCGTGCAGCGGAAGACGCCGCCGAAGAAGCCGACATCCTCGCCGAACACGATGACGCGCTCGTCGCGTGCCATCGACACGTCCATGGCGTCGCGGATCGCCTCGATCATGGTCCGCCGCGGCATGGTCAGACCCCTGCCTGTTGGCGCTGCCGCCTGAGATGCGGCGGCATCTCGGCATAGACGCCCTCGAACATGTCGCGCGCCGAGGGCTTGCCGCCGGCATGCAGCGTGCCATGGCGCTCGGCCTCCCGCTGCGCCGAAATCACCGTATCGAGGATTTCCGCCTCGGCCTGGGCGTGGCGTTCGTCCGACCAGACGCCGCGCTGGATGAGATGGTTCTTCAGCCTGACGATCGGGTCGCCGAGCGGCCAGGCATCGGACTCGGCCTTCGGCCGGTAAGCCGACGGGTCGTCGGAGCTCGAATGGGCGCCGACGCGGTAAGTGACGTATTCGACCAGCGTCGGCCCGAAATTGCTGCGCGCCCGTTCCGCCGCCCATTTGGCCACCGCATGGACGGCGAGATAGTCGTTGCCGTCGACGCGCAGCGACGGAATACCGAAGCCGAGCCCACGGGCGGCAAAAGTGCCCGAACCGCCGCGGGCGATGCCCTGGAAGGTCGAGATCGCCCACTGGTTGTTGACGACGTTGAGCACGACCGGCGCCTTGTAGGTCGAGGCGAACACCAGCGCCGAATGGAAGTCGGACTCGGCGGTCGAGCCGTCGCCGATCCACGCGGCGGCGATCTTTGAATCGTTGCTGATTGCCGAGGCCATCGCCCAGCCGACCGCCTGGATGTACTGCGTCGCCAGATTGCCGGAGATCGAGAAGAAGCCGTGCTCCTTCGACGAATACATGATCGGCAATTGCCGCCCTTTCAGCGGATCGGCCTCGTTCGAATAGATCTGGTTCATCATCGTGACCATCGGGTAGCCGTCGGCGATGAGCAGGCCGGCCTGCCGATAGGTCGGAAAATTCATGTCGCCCCGCGACAGCGCCTTGCGGAAGGCGCAGCTCACTGCCTCTTCGCCGAGATGCTGCATGTAGAAAGAGGTCTTGCCCTGGCGCTGCGCCATCTGCATGCGCGCATCGAAGCTGCGCAGCGTCATCAAATGGCGCAGCCCCTCCAGCAACTCGTCGTCCGAAAGCAGCCCTGCCCACGGCCCGACCGCCTCGCCGGCGCGGTTGAGCACGCGGATGATCGAGAAGGCCAGATCGCGGATGTCGCGCGGGTCGACGTCGATCTTCGGGCGCGGCACCGAGCCAGCTTTTGGAATGCTCACATTAGAGAAATCCGGCGTCCCGCCCGGCCGCACTTCCGGTTCCGGAACATGGAAGCGCAGCATTCCGGCATCGGCCATGATCTCGGTCCTCCACTGTTGCCCGGCCAGGATATTTGCACACCGCCAGACCAGTGCCAATTCGTCGGGCGAGGCTTCGCTGCCGCTGGCTGCTGCCCGCGGCAGACAGGATGGAGATATGTCGGCGAAATTTCTTGTCGATCTTCCGCGCCGGCGCGCAATTTGGCGAATGGCCCGGCCTAGTCTGGCGCATGAGAAGGGATTCCTGGTAGCAAGATCCCTCTGTCGAGTTCCTTCGCGCCCCGCTCTGTCCTGCCGGAGGATCGCGGCATCATTCCAGCTCGGGTTCCTCGCCCCGCGGAAGTGGGGGAGAGGTGGCTCGGCGAAGCCGAGACGGAGAGGGGGCGCCGCGCCCGACGAAAGCCCCCTCGCCTGTCTCTGATACACATCAGCC
>NZ_JAMYQC010000070.1:0-9862 GCF_040320645.1 Mesorhizobium sp. M0633 | reverse complement strand
CAGCCCCAACGACCGAAATCCAGCCCCCGCCGCGCGCCAGGCTGTTCGCAACCTCATTGTCGCACCACCCACTCTGGAAATGCCGGTAGTTCGAGGTGTCCAAATCTCACTTTTTTCTCCCTTTGGCGTTATTTTGGATGCACCCGAACAAAATAGGTATACTTCGCAAGCAATTCTAATCGTAAAGTACTTAATATAATATCGCCATACTTATTCCTAATAGCGCTGTGCAAATTACCAAAGAAAATACGATTCCGCGAATGCAGTTCTTCAAATCGTTTGCTCTTTTGTTACCCAATGTCATTGATCAGATTGCCTTTTCGAGTTCTGGGAGTATGAGGAAGAAGTCGCCGATGAGGACGTAGTCGGCGAGCTGGAAGATCGGCGCCTCCCGTCCCTGTTGAAGGCGACAATGACCTTCGAATCCATCTTGCCGGCAAGATGCTGGATGGCGCCGGATACGCCGCAGGCGATGTAGAGGTCGGGGCGACCACCTTGCGGTCGGGCCGACCTGCCACTCATTGGGCGCGTAGCCGGCGTCGAGCGCCGCGCGGCTGGCGCCGTCCGCAGCGCCGAGCTTGTCGGTGACGGGAGGGATGTTCCCGGAATTTCTCCGACGAGCCCACCGTGCGGCGCCCGAGATGATGATTTTCGCCGAGGCAAGCTCTGGACGTTCGCCGCCCGACAGCTTGTTCTCGACAAAGGCCGTCAGGCGGGGCTTGGCCGCGGCTGAGACCGTCTCGATAGGAGCAGAGCCGCCTTCGGATGCTGCTTGGAAGGAGGCCGTGCGCTGTATCACCCTCTTGGCGCCGGTCGACTGCGCCGTCTGTATTGCGTTGCCGGGATAGATCGGACGATTGAACGTGTCGGGCGTGACCACCTCAATGTTCTCCGACAGCTGCATCACGTTGAGCAGGGCCGCGAGTCGCGGCATCACGTTCTTGCCGGAGATCGTCGCCGGCGCGATGATCGTGTCGTAGCCGCCGGCGAGCGAAACGATGGTTGCCGCCAGCGGTTCGGCCAGCCGGTATTCCAGTTCGGCGGCTTCCGCGAGCAACACCTTGCGCACGCCCGCGAGTTTCGCGGCGGCGTCCGCGGCAGCCCTGGCGCCGTTACCGGCGACCAGCACGTCAACTCCGCGCCGATCTTCGATGCCGCCGACAGCGCCTTGGCGGCCTGATCCGACAGAGTCTGGGTATCGTATTCGGCGATGAGGAGAATTGCCATTCTTCGCTTCCTTCAAATTCCTTGTGCCCGTGATCCTGCCCCGAAAGTCTGCACCTTTCGGGGGCACGGGCTTACAATACTCCGGCCTCGTTCCTGAGCTTGTCGACCAGTTTGGCGACGCTCCTCACCTTGACTCCCGCCTTGGGGCCGCCGGTGCTCAGGAGGTCAGCCTTTCAAGCCATCGCCTTTCCGAAAGCATCCCTTCCAATGTTGAAACGTCTGGCTTGGTATAAATCAAGCCAGACGTTGCGTAGGCTGATTAAAGCGTTGCCGGCGGGGCGATGAGCCCCGCACCATCCAACAGCAGCTTTTGCTTCAAGATGCTCGTGGCCAGTAAAGCGCGGTAACGATCGACAACGCGTTCGCGATGAGCCGCATCATTGATCGCACTGAGCGCGCCGATCACAGAGGTAATCGCTTCGCTCGCGGTCCGAAGTTCCGCAAGCAATTCGGTATTTTCGGCCAGTCGAGCGACGTCGCTGCGTGTAACCTGGGCGATTCCGACCGGCGATTTAGATCATTGGAGATGTACCCGCCCGGAAGATCACCCTTGAGGTTGGTGACCAAACGATAGCGTATCGCATCGACCAGCTGGTCGACAGCCTGCTTGGTGCCGGCGACCCCGGTCGGATGGTCGGTATCCGCGGCCGCATGCGGGAGAAGCTCCAGCTTGTCGGCATCCTTCGGCAGCAGCGAAAGATAGGGCTTCATCGGGCCGGTCACGCCTTCGGCACCCTTGAAGATATCCGCATCGATGGCGGCATGCCGGACCTTGCCGGACGAAAGCACTTCGTCGAGCGCGGCAACGTCAACGAGTTCGCCGCGATCGTAGTTGAGAAGCACGGCTCGATCGTTGAGCGCGGTGAGGATGCTGCGATCGATCAGCCCGGCATTTGAGAAAGCGCCCGTGGCCAGATCCTGCCGGCCGAGGCCGAGGTGCACGGAGAGTACATCCGCGCCGCTGGCGGCGGCGACAGGCGTTTCCGCATAGTCGTAACCTTCGGCAAGGATATTGTCGCGATGCGCCGGACGGGCATAAATCACAACATTCATATGGAAGGCTTTGGCGATCCGGCCTAGTTCCCGGCCGATATTGCCATAGCCGAGGATCGCTATCCGTTTGCCTTCGAGCTTTTCGGTCGGATATTCTGCAAGGTTCTTGCCGGTGTCGAAGTCGCCTCTCACCACCCTGTCGTGCAGCGCGTCGACCGGAAGGTCGGGCATGACTTTGAGCAGAGCTTTGATAGCCATCTGCGCCGTCGCGCGGCTGTTGATGCCGGGGGTGTTCATGAGTGGTGCTTCTCCGTGCTCCCCGTTTGTCCCGCCCCATGAGGCGGACCCCATGTTGCCGGTTCCAGTGCCGATGCGCACGCCGCCGAGACGGAACTTTGCGCCGGCGGGAATGAAGGTGGCGGCGGCGATGACCGCATCGTATCGGCCGTCGCCGGCTTCGGCGAGAATTTCATCGGCGGTACTGAGGTGCGGCTGGTAGAAGAAATGAATCCGGCCGTCGTCGGCCGTATTCGCCGCCTTGATCGAGGTCTCGTGGAAAACCCCGCCCTTCTCGCCGATATAGGCGGCAAGCTCGCTATGATCGAGGCGCCCATCAGCACCGAAGCGCAGGCCGATGGCGTCGGCAATCAGCACCTTGACAGTCCCTTCACGCACGCCTTCGCCGGCATCGGCGCTGGACAGGGCATAATCGACCTTCCTCCCGTGCCGTTCCAGCTCTTCCTCCAGCACTACGATCTTGGCGCGGAGATAGGCGTATTTCAGGTTTTCGAGCAGCGCCGTGATGTCGGACGGCTCGCGAATGCCACCGACCCAGGCGCGATAATCGCCGGGCGTCCCAGGGAAGGCGTTGACATAGCGAGCGGCATCGAGACCCGTCTCGTGCTCGCCGTTCGGATGGGTGATGCCCTCGTAGCCGAGCAACTGCTTCGAGCGCGCGATAATGCGGGCGTGCAGGTCCGACGATGAGATGGCACCGTCATTGACCTTCAGGAGCGTGACGGCGGCGCCGCGTCGCTCTTCCTCGCTGACGACGAGGCTGAACAACGGGTTGCGGCCGACCCATTCGTTGACGACCTCGCGATTGGCGGCCGAGCGCTTGTTGAGCTCGATGACGGAACCGATACGCCGCTCCGTCTGCAAGAGGCCGAACGTCGTTTCGGCAAAGGCGAGTGCGCTGTAGGTGTTGATGACGCCGCCGAGCATCCGATCTTCCTGCGCGTCGTAGAACGGGCCGGCATCGACGGACCGCTTGCTGCTGAGCGGCTGTTTGGGATCGAGCGGCGGCGCGATTTTCAGTTGGCGCGGAATGGCCCAGCATGGATTGCTCTGGTTGCGCTCGATGAGGGCGAGGGCCGCCGGCGTGAAGGAAGCGACGAAATAGCCGGAGACGCCGCCGATCGCCTTCTGGAACGGCATGAAGAGGCAGCACTTGGCCATGACTGCCCGCACAGTCTCGGGCGACCATGGCATCGCACCGAGCATGGAGGTGGCGTCAAAGACGGCGTGCCGGTTTTCCGGATCACCGTCCAGCCAGGTCAAGAGTTCGTGGATTTCCTCGTTGGTGTAGGAGTTCGCGCCCGTCGTCTCGTGACCGACGCCGACGAAGACAGAAATGCCGAGGTCGGCAAGAGTCTTGGCAGATGGGATCGCGCCGTCCTTCCGAGCGAAATGGATGCGGCTCTCGTCGCCCTTCTCGGCAAAGCGGTGCATTTCGATGAGCTGGGTCGCCCACGACTGGCGGAAGAAGCCCGAGGTGTCGGCATCGCTGCCTTCGGGGCGCGGCGTGTCAACGTAAACGCGCTGGTTCGGGTCATTCGCGTTTAGGAGATGCTGGACGCAGACCGTATAACCGCTATGGCCGCCACCAAGGCCCACGGCGATGCGGTTCGACTTCGGGAACTCGAAGTAGCGATGGATCGCCCGCATCATGTCCAGAAGGATCTTGTCGGCCGGATAACCGCGATGCATGCTCCGCGACAGTTCCGCCGTGGTGAACGCTCCGACGTCTTTTCCGATGTCGTCGAACTTGCGATAGGTGCTCTCGATCCAGCGATCAAACTCGTAGCGGCGCAGCCGGCTGTCGACCTCGTCGGTCGTCGCGTCGGTTATAGGTCCCACGCCAAAGAATGGGTTCAATGGGATGGAAGGCGCGCCAACCCTCGTCTCTTCGAGTGCAGACTCGCGATGAGCAAGCAATTCGCTGTCTGAAATCATGAAGATCCTCCTTATCGGCCTGGGCAGCGAAGCAGTGCTGAGCCGTGGGACGTATAGTGTTGAAATCAATTGTCGCGTGGGCTACGTGATCGAACTATCCGATCCCGCCCCTCCCGGACCGTTAGGTAAACCGCTCAAGCCTGACTACCGGTAATATGCCCCGCTTACACCCGCACTCGATTAGCTCCTTGAAACAGATGAGAATCGGGACGCGACCCATTTAATGTTCGCCTCTTAGTAAAAGACTGCCTCTTTCTTATGAGCCGAGCCAAGAAAGACGACTTATTGGACTTTCCGAGGTGCACCAGAAGCTACTGTGCCGCTTGTCGAGCGACGGCGCAGGCAATCTCTAGCGCGTCTAGCGGCATAGGCACCAGCTCCGTCAGATCTGTTGCATGTGTTTCCAGGAATCCGGCCGCCGCGGCGGACGAAATGGACATCAGCATCGGCGGCTGGAAGGCGAACAGTGGCAGGGACGAAAGCCGCGCGCGCTCCTCCTCAAAGCTGCTCGGCTCATAAGTGGCTGCTATCTTCTGCGCGAGATCCGGGATCGAAAATGCGGTAGCTCCCGACAACTCGTAGCAGCGGCCGGCATGGCTAGCCGGATCGCCCAGCACAGCAACCGCCGCTTCGGCCAGATCCGATCTTGCGACTGCGGAAATCCGACCCTCGCCAAATGGCGTGGCAATCACCCCGCCGCGCGGCGCGGCGAGAGCGCCAATCAGTTCTGCATAGAGACCGTTGCGAAGGATGGTCCAGCCCATGCGGCTTGCCCGAAGCTCGCGCTCGCTCCAGCGATGAGCCAGGGCAAAGCCGAGATGATCGCTAGCATAGGTGAGACTCGTATAAACGACGTGCTTCACCCCCTGCGCGCGGGCAGCAGCCAGAACGGCACCATGCCGACGCATCACGCGATCGTCTTCGGCAGAGCCGGCCGAAGTCAGCAACATGGTCTCAACCCCGGCGAAGTCAAGCGCTTCAGGTCTGTCGAAGTCTATGTGCCGGTCAGCAGTGGCTGCTCTGCTGCCGGTGAGAATCGCAATGCCCTTCTGCCGCGCCCGTGCCACGATCTGCGATGCCAACTGGCCCGAGGCTCCGGTGATGAGGATCATGGCTCTTCCTTTCATGGATGTGTGGTGCTCAAAGCGCTCCAAGGTTATCGATGAAGACTCAGATCATTTTTCATTGGCCCGCCGGAGACCCGCTCCGACGTCTTCAGCTTCTGCTAACGGACGATGTCGCAGTCGGTTTCGCTGAGCCAGCCTGCTGGTCTTCCGTCTGACCTTTCGGGCGGTTGTCGCGGCAGAAGCGGCTCAGGCAAATCCGCAGCCATTAAGTAAAGCCACGGCCACCACGCGCAAGAACGTTCGCGGGCGCAAGGCATTCAGAACGACCTTTCCAGCACTACCGCGCGTCCCGGGCACACTTTAAGACGAATTTGCCCTTTGCCCCAACATCTCCTCACCGGAAATAGATTAACCCGCAGGTCGCAGAGATAGCCGGCCCCTTCACATCCTGGACCAAAGCTTGCCGCCGGTCGCCCAGTTGTTAGGCTCATACTCATCGAACACCACATGGATTTGTTCTGGCCTTAAGTTCATCTTGTCACAGAACAGCTTTGTGATCTCAGCCACCAATTGTGCTTTCTTATCGTCATCAGACTTGAACGTTTCGATATGGATTACGGGCATAGCTTGCTCCTTCGTTGCTCTCTGCCGAGCAGGTTGATAACAGAACATTGCCTCGACGATCTCCAAACCAAGGCCTGGCGCGGTGGAAGCGAGATTTGACCGTCTGTGATGCGAATTGCGCTCTATCATGATCACGTCGAGAGCGTCCTCGATCGTGTCCATCGGACATGACGTTCGCGCCTTCATTGACAAAAGCGTCGCTCAGTTGGAACGCAACGGTGCCGTTATCCCCGCGATCAAGATTTTGCGATTCATGAGCTCTTGTTCCCCCCACTCGTTCCTCCGAGGTCCAGAAGTCGATTAGTTTAATCTCCGTATTTTCGAAAAGCGGCACGCTATCCCGAGCAACCGCTCGCATCCTGTCCTTCATTTCCTCGGTCGGTCCGTAGTGCCGCAGTCGTAGATCATTGGCGTAGCCTTGCCTTCGTGAGTTTTGCCGCATGGCCGTAGATTCACGCGATTGGGAGTCGAACTAGGTCCTACTCAGGAGACGTTCGTCAAAAGGATAGTTTGAAAGCAACTCGTAGCCGTCGGACGTAACGAGCAATTGCTCCTCAAGCTTCACTCCGTCTGGTTCGCCGACGGCGCCAATATAGCTTTCAACACATATTACCATGCCTGCTTCGAGTGTCGCGTCATACGCTACCGGACCACGGAATGATGGTTTAACTTGCGGATATTCATCGCACATGCCAACTCCGTGTAGAACGCATGGGTAAGCCTGCTCCCGAAATTCTTCGGGCACCGGCCAAGCTGAAGCTTGCAGATCCTTCATGCTGACGCCTGGTCGGATAAGCTTCATGTTGGTCTGCAATTCGTCATACGCCAGTTGGTACAGTTGGCGCTGGCGCGCACTAGGCGGGTTCTTTCCGTAGTAGAATGTCCGTGAAACATCACAGAAATACCCAAATGGGCCCACCATATCGGTGTCAAATCCCACCAGGTCTCCCTCCTCAATGACTCGTTGGGTGGCTTCCTGGAGCCACGGATTAATTCGCGGCCCGGAAGCTAACATTCGTCCCTCATGCCAGCCGCCCTGGTTGGCGAGGTTGGTATAGTTGAGAAGTCCCCAAAGCTGCACTTCCGTTACGCCTGGCCCCATGCTCTCCTGCATGCGCGCAATGCCGTGCTCAGCGACGGCGCAGGCCCAGCGAATACACGCTATCTCGTCATCCGATTTAATGACCCGCGCGCCTTCCACGATGTCCACCGCATCAATTACCTCTAGACCGCGCTGCAGCAAAGCCTGGGTTATGCTCGGGTTCACATACTCCACCGCCACTTTGCGATTGGTGGTACCGATTTCGCTTAGGAACCCAACGATGTCGTCGGCGAGGAGCCTCGCGCCGTCCGCCAGTTCGTTGCCTCCTTCAAAAAACGAAATAGGCCTTCCGTGCCTTACACGGTCTGCAGAGCACGCGTTGCCAATACCCTGATGAAGGGTGATTGGCCCATCAAGAGGCAAAAAGAGGTATGTGACGGGAATATGCGACTGAAACAAAGGGTATGCATTGTAGTCCACCGCATAGCGAATGGTAATGGGGCTCACCAGGACACACATTGCAACATCAGCTTGGCGCATTGCCGCTCTTAGGCGCTCTTTCCGGTATCCATCGAGCCTTTTAAAGTCGATATCCGGCATTGGTCGAAACTGCCGCAGGTCGCTCCAGTTGTCGTGGAGTACGAGCGCATCCGGACCTGGTGATCCCAATTTGGAATTCGTCACAGAGCCCTCGTGCTTGTTGCGGCTATGCTGCTGATTAGCCCCGCAGAAATGTACGGTCGTGAGCTATAGGCAGCGGCGCACCGCACTTCAAATGAGTATTAGTGGCCGGCCGCATAACCAGGAGTCATGACCATGTCCAAGGGTCGTAAAAGGCTGCGCGAGGCCGTTATCGATGTCCAGCGCGCCATAACTTCAGGCTTGCCATCGAATAACTTGTTGGACGCTTCCAAACCCGCGGTATGAAGGCCCAGATCATTAGGCACGGCCGCCGGAAATACCCGGTCCGACGTCTTCAACTCCTGCAAACAGACAATGTCGTAGTCGGTTTCACTGAGCCACTTCAGGAGCACGGGAAGCCGGCCATTGACGCCATTCACATTGAAGGTTGCGATGCGCCTCATTTCGACCGTTTCATCTTTGGATCGGCCAGACGAGCTCGCCCGCCCGACCGCTCGGTGCTTGAGGTGGCCGAGTCGAGAACGTCCGCGACGGCATCCTTCTTCGCGCGAGGAAGGAGCGTCATGACGAGAATGAAGGCCGAAAGCACCAGGCACACTCCGTTGGTGATGATAAGGGGCCATTCGTTCTTCAGAATTCCGAAGATCAGCCAGAACGCAAGTCCCAGCACGTAGATGGCGTACATCGGTGCTGAAATGCTGCTCGTGTCCCGGGTTTTGATGATCTTCCAGACTTGCGGGGTAAAGCTGGTCATCGAGCATAGAGCTGCGAGGTAGCCAATAACCGTGACCCAATCCATGTGCGAGATTGCCTGCTGGATTTTCCGTTTAACCCTTTCGCGTGGTTGTCGCGGCAAGAGCGACTCAGGCTAGTCGGCGGCCCCAAATAAAAACGCTCAACGGCACTGCGACATTCCGCTCGGCGTGACTTCGTTCCCCTCCGCGGGCGCAAGGCATCCTGAGCCATCCGAGCCGGATGAAACGGATGTGTTATCCTTCATTGAGCCCTAGTATGTCGTGCTTGCAATGCCTGCCAAGCTGCGATGCAGGAATACTAGACAGCGCCTGATCGAACTTCAAATGAGTATTATTGGTGGGCCGGATAACCAAGGGTCATGACCATGTTTACAGATCAGTTTCACCTCGGTTGGAGCCGGCCCCAACGCCATAACTGTCTCTGATCTCTCCTGAGGGCCTGGCTGGCACGGAATCGCCATCGACGTCCAACGCGCGTCATGACTTCAGCTTGTCCGCCGCATGACTTTTTGGACGCTTGCGGACAGCCGTATGCCGGCATAGATCACCAAGCAGGCCGCCGGAATTAACCGCCAAGCCTCATCACTTTTACTGGGCAATTGAAACTATGACGCACTCCAAGAAGGTTGTTATCGTGACTGGCGCGACGTCGGGGATAGGGGAGGCCATCGCAGAGGCCTTCGCCGCGACAGGGGCGTCACTCGTATTGGTCGGCCGCGATCGGGAGCGGGGCAAAAGAGCCTTGGAGTCGGTTCAGAAACTCGATTGTCCGGCCGAATTGATGCTAGGCGATGTCGCTGACTCGGCCTTCGCCGACCACGTGGTTAATTCCAGCGTAGAGCGGTTCGGAAAGGTCGACGTTTTGGTGAACAGCGCCGGGATCATCCGGCGTGGAAGTGCCGTCGATACCACGGATGATGATTGGCGCCAGACTTTCGACGCCAATGTCAGCGGTGTGTTCTACTTCAGCCGCGCCGCGGTGAAGGCCATGAGGAAAAGCGGCGGCGGCAGCATTGTCAACATAGCCTCGAATGTGGGGTTGGTTGGCTGTCCCGGGCTGGTCGCCTATTGTGCATCGAAGGGCGCGGTCGTTTTGCTGACGCGAGCCATGGCCCTTGACCACGCCAAAGAGCAAATCAGCATCAATGCCGTCTGCCCCGGCGCCGTGGATACGCCCATGCTTGTGTCGGGCCACAGCCAGCCGGTTACTGCCGACGAGGTCCTCCAGAGGAACATCGATGCAATACCTCAAGGTCGCGTGGCTACGCCGAAGGATA
>NZ_JAMYQC010000069.1:0-10002 GCF_040320645.1 Mesorhizobium sp. M0633 | reverse complement strand
ACCGATATGCGTCGCGGAATGCAAGGCCTCGCTCTGCAGGTTCAGGAGACGTTGGGCCGGGATCCGCATGCCGGCGATCTTTATGTCTTCCGCGGCCGCAGCGGCAATCTGGTCAAGATTATCTGGCATGATGGGCTCGGCATGTCGCTGTATGCAAAACGGCTCGAGAAGGGCCGGTTTCTATGGCCGTCGCCGGCGGACGGCACGGTTTCCATATCACCGGCGCAGCTCGCCTACATGTTCGAAGGCCTACAGGAATATCCCTGCTGGTGAGTCCGACGAATCATCGAGCGAGGTGGTCCGGGTTCTGGACCCACATCATGCGCTTTACGGGCGATCCTTCCGCCTGATCCGCCAAGTGGCGCAGGAGGTGGAATTTTCCACCGTCATACGAAGTCGAGCACCTTAATGGATCGACACTGCTGATCCCGGTGGCAGCAACGCAGAAGTATGTAGAAGACACGAATCAGACTAAATTGAGCGTCGAGGCGGTCCGGGATCTTGTCCCGGTGGCGGAATGTCTCGAAGGTCATGACCATAGACCCCAAGAGCCTGTGGGCGACGCTGTCACCAGCTTTGCGGCGTCAAATCCTCGACGAGGTCGCCGCGGTTCTGGCGGAGGTGTCCCGTGAAGTCCGAACTGGTCAAGCCAACCCATCTGGCGCGCAGAGCGGTTGTTTACGTCCGGCAGTCGACGCCGCACCAGGTGGTCAGCAATCAAGAAAGCCTGCGGCTGCAGTACGCGCTTCGTCAGCGCGCCCGAGAACTCGCTGGCATGATGCCGACATCGATGTCATCGATGCCGATCTCGGCTTGAGCGCAGCGTCTGCTGCAAAGCGGAATGGCTTCAAGGAACTCGTCGGACGGGTTGGCCTCAGCGAGATCGGGTTGATCCTATCGATCGATGTGACGCGGCTGGCGCGCAACTGTTCAGATTGGTACCCGCTTTCTGGATATCTGCGGCCTGCGCGGCTGCCTTATTGCCGATCGCGATGGCGTTTATGATCCCGGCAGCGCTGCTTCTCGGCCTGAAGGGAACGATCTCAGAGCTTGAGCTGCATACGATCCGCAGCCGTCTGACGGCTGGTCTGCTTGCCAAGGCCGAGCGCGGCGAGCTTGCCCTCATGCTGCCAGGGCTTGGTGCGCGATCCGAGCGGGGTGGTTGTCAAAGATCCGGATCTTGCCGTTCAGGAACGGCTTGAGCTTGTGTTCCAGACATTCCTGAAGTTCCGCACCGTTGCCAAAGTTATGCGCATGCTGAACGATCGGGGCCTGGCACTGCCGCGCCGCGACCGGCACGGCGAGCTGCGTTGGGCGCGAGTGACGGTCTCGGCGGTGGCGGCAATCCTGAAGAACCCCGCTTATGCCGGTGCCTTCGTCTATGGACGAACCAGGCCCCGTGCCACCGCGTGCGAAGGCGGTTCGTCGGCAAAGGTGGCGCGGCCGATCGATGAATGGCGGATCGTCGTGAAGGACCGGTATCCGCCTTACATCGACTGGCCAACCTATGAGAATATCCGTGACGTCGTGCGAGACAACCGAGCCGAATACATGCGCATCAAGACGAGAGGTGCTCCCCGCAATGGCGAGCTTCTGCTGCATGGCACCGTCTGGTGCGGGCGATGCGGCCACAAGATGTACGTTCGCTACAAAGGTGGCGGAGAGTATGTGTGCAATCACCTGCGCTCCCACACGGGCTTGCCGGCCTGCCAGCACATCCGCGCTTCACGCGTGGATGCCGCTGTGGCCGACGCATTCTTGATGGCGCTGGCGCCTGCCGAGATTGATGCGCTGTTGCGAGCCCGCCGGGCGCAACAGCAGGTCGAAAAGGCCCTGCGCAGCAGCGCCGAACGTGAGCTTGAGCGCAAGCGCTATACTGCAGCGTTTGCCGAGCGCCAGTTCAACCGGGTCGATCCGGACAATCGTCTTGTCGCTGGCGAACTCGAGCGTCGGTGGGAAGCGGCGTTGAGCGAGGTTCGCGCGGCCGAAGAAGCCCTTGCCCGGCAAGCTTCGGCCGAGCCCGTCATGCAAATGGCGCTGGGCAAAACCCTCAACAGCAAGGTCGTCACCCTTTCCGGTCGCCTGCCGCAAATCTGGGCGGACGACGCCACGACGGACGCGCATCGCAAGGCGCTGTTGCGGTGTCTGGTCGAAAAAGTCGTTCTCGATCGCGGCGAGCACGATGTTGCTCTGGTCAGGATTGTCTGGCGAGGCGGCGCGGTCACGGAACTTGAGGTCAAGATGAAGGTCAACTCCGTCGCCAAGCTCACGCGCGGCGAAGAAATGCGTGCGCGTCTACTCGATCTCGCAATAGCCGGCATGCCTGATGATGAGATTGCCGCCGTCCTCACCCAGGAGGGGCACCGCTCGCCCAATTGCGCCGAAAAGGTCCTGCCGATCACCGTGCAGCGGATCCGGCTCGGCGCCGGGATCAGGATAACGACGCAGCGCAACCGATGGACCCACCAGGCCACTTCGTTGAGCGCCATACAATTGGCCGCACGGCTGAACATCCCCGTCAATTGGATCTATGTGCAAATCAGACAGAAGCGCCTTCTGATCGACCGTCAGCCGACCGGAGCCTACCTATTCCAAAACTCCCCTTCCGTAATCAATGCAGTCCGCGACCTCCGCAACCACACCATCCGCCACCTTGATCTGAGAATCATTCAGCTTCAACAGGAGGGGTATCAACATGTGTGATCGCACGGAGGTTTGGACTGGGGCGGCGTAAGCCATGCCCTGTGCGTTATTGACGGCGTCGGCCGGGTCATCGTCCGTCTCGATGTCCGCCACGATGCGGCTGGGTTGGCTGACATGGTAGCCCGGCTCAAGCGCGTGGCGGCGCCGGCCGAACTGCCTATCGCCATCGAGCGACCATCCGGTCTGGTCGTCGATACCTTGGTCGAGGCCGGTATCCCGTGATCCCGATCCATGCGAACGTCGTCGAGGCCTGCAGGCCGCGCTATCGCGCCGCGGGTGGCAAAAGCTATCCGGGCGATGCCTTCATTGGCCGACATCTTGCGCACCGACGGACATCGCTTCCGGCCTCTTGTGCCGGTCTCCGATGACATCCGGGCGTTGCGCGCCCTGGTCCGCGGCCGCGACAACCTTGTGGCCCAGCGTGTCGCATTGGCCAACCAGCTCCGCAATCTGCTCGAAGGCTTCTGGCCAGGGGCAGTCGCCATTTTCGCCGCCATCGATAGCCCGATCGCGCTGGCTATAGCGCGACGATCAGGATGAGACGCGAGCGACAATCTGGATGAGATTCTTATGTCGCGGTCACGGGCAAATTATCACTGTGATTGTCGCTGCCAAGAGGATCGTCGGTTTCTGATTGTCGCTCCGCGACAAGTTCGTGCGTGTGTTTGATTGTCGCGTAGGAGGCGGGTCTGCCGCGCTGACGTTTGGCTTCCATGGCGGATCGTCGGCTTTCGACATTCATCTCGAAGATCGTTGCGTGATGAACAAGTCGGTCCACGGCCGCGAGCGTCATGGCGGGATCTGGAAAGACCCTGTTCCATTCTCCGAAGGGCTGATTGGCCGTCATCATGATGGATCGCCGCTCGTAACGGGCGGAGATGAGTTCGAAGAGTACGCTGGTTTCGGCCTGATCCTTGGTGACGTAAGCGAGGTCGTCGAGGATGAGCAGATCGAACTTGTCGAGTTTGGTGATGGCGGATTCGAGCTGGAGTTCGCGTCTTGCGACCTGCAGCTTCTGAACGAGATCGGTGGTGCGGGTAAACAAGACCCGCCAGCCGTTCTCGATGAGGGCGAGGCCAATTGCCGCCGCAAGATGGCTCTTTCCGCCAGGCGGGCCGAACATGAGGATATTGGTTCCTTTGGCGAGCCAACTATCGCCGGCGGCGATGGCCATGACCTGGGCCTTGGAGACCATAGGCACGGCGTCAAAGGCGAAGCTGTCGAGTGTCTTTCCAGGCGGCAGATGCGCCTCGGCGAGGTGGCGTTCGATCCTGCGATGCGATCGCTCGGCCAACTCATGTTCGGCGACGGCCGACAGGAAGCGAGCGGCTGGCCATCCCTCCCGATCGGCCTGCTCGGCAAATTGCGGCCAGAGCGTCTTGATCGTCGGCAACCGGAGCTCATTCAGCATGATGCCAAGTCGTACTTCGTCGATTGTGTGAATGCTCTTCATGCGACCTCTCCCGCGTAGGTGCCCCCCATCAGCGCTTCATAGCTATTGAGCGATGCGAGTTGCACATGAAGGCGCGGTAGGAGCCGAGATCGTCGAAGTCCCTGGTGCCGCGCATCAGTAGCGCATCGCGGACCGCGTTCTTGAGATGGCCGTGGGAACTTTCGATCGAGCCGTTCTCATGCGCGACGCCCTTGTTGTTGCACGTCGGCATCATGCGATAATGGGGCGCACAGTTCCTCGTAGCGATGCGTCAGATCGACCTTGGCGTCGGCATCGAGGTTGCGGAAGGCGGCCGACAAGCTGTCGCTGCGGTGATAGAGAGGCGAACCGCCGACCGACCACAAGGCGTTTTGAAGCCCCTCGGCCAGAGCGACGAAGCTTTCTCCGCCAAGGATGACATGGGCGTGCTCGAAGCCCGACCAGACCAGCCGGAAGTGATAGAGCAGATGCTCGAGCGGCTGGCCGGCAATCGTCACGCCGAGGCTGTCCATGTCAGTAAAATCCGACAGTCCCAACCGACCGGGTTCGTGCGTCTGACGGAAGATCACTTCCTGCTCCTGACCGTGAACAGCCCGCCATGATCGAATACGCCGCTCAACCGTGCGGCGAATACCTTCGGACAGTTCCGGATGACGCCGTAGCATCTCATTGTAAACGGCGACCGCACGGATGCCGGGAGCGGCCTTGAGGAGCGGAACAACCTCTGTGTCAAAGATATGCTCAAGAGGATCGGGGCGACGCCGGTCGCGCGGCGGCCTGCTTTGCGATGGAAGACGCGCTTCCTTCTCGATACGGTAAGCTGTCGCCCGGCTGATCGACGCCTTGGCGGCGGTGACCTCGATGGAATTGTTTTGTCGGTACTTCATAAAAAGCCTCGTCTGATGATCAGTTACATGGCGACCCGGCACAAAGTGATTCTCCATTCTCAGAAAATCACCCACGCTACCGGGCCGACCGCGATCATGAGACGCCGAAAAATTGCGCCGCGGCGGGGGTGTAACTCCGGTCGGGCTACGCCCTCCCTTCGTCACACCCCCGCCGCCGAGTCTCATCCTGATTGACGCTGAGTCTCACCTTGATTGTCGCCGCGCACGCTGGCCTTCGTCGGCCGCTATCCCACTCCCGACAACGCCAGCCGCCTGGGCGAGAAACGCCTGGCTAGCTTCATGGCGCAAGACGCCTGCTGTGGGCGCCGACAGGGCTGGCCGGTGACGCCGAGGCCGACGCCAAAGGCGAGCTCGGTGGCGGGTTTGCGCGGCGCGGCGTACGGTTTTGGCTGGACCAGTCGCGGAGCTGAGCGCGGCCGGCGTCTAGTCGCTCCGGCGCGTGACGATCGGGTGATGCAAGGTGGCGACATCATCGAAGAGGCGCCCCCTGAACAGTCTTTCACGTCTGCGCAGAACGATCGCACGAAGCAGGTCTCGCGCAGTTTGGGTTACTGACCCGCATTGAGCCGCCTTTCGCGTACATCGATGGGAGGAGACTCAATGAGCGACTTGGCCACCGCGCTGGCCAACGCACGGTAGTGTTCTGAGAGTTCTGCAAATTCGCTGAGAGAGGGCGGTCATGGCAGGCTGGTGATGCTCAACGTCACCGATTCCCTGGAAGGGAACGCCACCATGACCAAGACTGAAAGTAGGACCGCCAGCGCCGCCGTCAAAGACATTCTGCTATCGAACCCTGAAGGGCTGCATGAAGTGTGCGTGCGGTGATGCAGGAGGTCCTCGAGACTGAGATGGACGAGGCGCTGGGTGCCTCGAAGGGCGGGCAGACACCGGAGCGGCTCGGCTACCGCTCGGGTTATTACGCCGCACCCTTGTTACCCGTGTCGGCAAGCTTGAGCTGCGGGTTCCGCAGGACCGGGCCGGCCGCTTCTCCACCGAGCTGTTTGAGTGCTACCAGAATTCGGAGCGCGCCCTGGTGGCCACGCTTGCGGAGATGTATGTGCAGGGGATGTCGACCAGGAAGGTCAAGGCGATCACGGAAAAGTTGTGCGGTCATGCGTTCTCGGCCTCGTCAATCTCGGCCATCAGGGCACCCATCGAAGTATTCCTTCAATGGGGACCCTACCAAGAGTCTGGACGAGAGCCTGAAGGCCTTTGCCGAGCGCCCGTTGCAAGAGCCCTTTGCCTACCTCATCCTCGACGCCCGCTACGAGAAGGTGCGCGAGGCTGGCATCGTCACGAGCCAGGCGGTGCTGATCGCGGTCGGCATTGACTGGGACGGATGCGCCAGATCCTGGCCGTGGAGAGGGCCAATCGCGAGAGTCGCTTGGCCTGGAAGGACTTCCTCGTCGCGTTGAAAGCGCGCGGCCTCAAGGGCGTCGAGTTGGTTGTGTCCGACGACCACGGCGATCGGCGAGGTGATCCCCGAAGCCGCCTGGCAGCGCTGCTACGTGGGGCTGTTGAATAAGCCTGCTTTTCTGCGGTTGACTCGCATCGGGAGGCTCTGATCTCAGAACTGCCGATATGCCGTCTCAGAGCTCGTTGACGGGTTCCAGGCGGAGTATGAGCATCACCAAACCCAGAAAAGGGCAAGCAAAGCGGCCGCCAGTCGCTTCAGGTTGACCGCCGCCGCGGTGAGATAGGCCTGAATTTTCATGTTGCCGAGACCGCGCCGGACCGCCCGGGCGAGGCCGTGCCAATTCTTGGCCTCGCCGTGATAGCCTTCCGAGCGCCACCTGTGGCGCTGGTAGAGCTGCTTGTCCTCTTCCGACCATCGTTCGCGGCGCCTGCGCGCCCGCAACAAGGCCGGATAGTCGTCGCCCAGGATGACCGCTTTGTCGACCCGCCCTTTGGACAAGCAGATGGAAGCAAGATCGCAGCCGACACAGTCTCGGGCGCGCGAGTAGAAGAAGCGCCCGTGCTTTACCCGCCGGGTCGGGCGCAGGATCTTGCCGCGCAGGCATTTGAGGACGTCGTGCTTGGCGTCGTAGCGGAAGCGGCGTAGCGGTGCGGGACTTCGGATCGGCTCAGCCTTGGCCGGGATCAAAGCTTCGATGGCGCGAGACTCGAAAGCTCCGTAAACCTTTGCATAGGCGTAGCCGGCATCGGCAGTGACAGTGCTGATGGAGAGCCCCGTCGCCTTCATCGTGGCATTAATCCGCTCGACGATCATCTGCCCTTCGTTGATCTCGCCCGTGGTCACGGCAACATCCAGAACCACGCCGCGCAGATCATCAACGACGGCATGTTGCTTGTAGGCAGGCTCCAGCCGGCGATTGCGGCCATTAGTGGCCATGCTGGCATCCGGGTCGGTGACGCAGACCTTCTTGAACTTCCCGGTCTTGCGGCTCCTTTTGAGAGCGGCCTCAGCATCCTCGTTCACCGACCTCACAGCCTCGATGTGGCGCACCGCCAGGTTGTCCCAACTCACGTCAGCTCGGATCAGTGAAGCATCGACATGAACCACCTCGCCCTTGGCGATCTTTGCCTCGATGCAGGCCTGGACGGTGCGCTCGAAAATCCGGCGGAACCGATCCTCGCCCCAGCGCTGGCGGATGCGTGTCAACGAGGAATGATCCGGCAGCGCTTCATGCAGGCCATAGCCGACGAACCACCGGATGGCGACGTTGACCTGCGCCTCGGGCATCAGCCGGCGATCGTGCACAATCCCGAGCAGGAAGCCGGCGAGCATCAGGCGAACTGCGACCTCGGGATCGATGCCCGGGCGACCATTGTCATTGCAATAGAGATCCGCGACGTCGCCGTGCAGCCATGACAGATCAAGCACACGGTCGACCTTGGCTAGAACATGGTCATCGGGAACAAGTTGTCGTAGCGAGCGGTCATGAACAGTTCGAGCTGATCCCGCTCTTTCCGGCCGAGCATCGCGAATCCTCCGGCGAATCAACGATTGCTCAATTGAATCAGTGGCAGAGGACTTATTCAACAGCCCCTACGTGCACTTCCTCAGAAACGCGCTCGATCATTTGCCGCGCAAGCACGGCGATGATTGCTTGCAGGAACTCAGATGGCTCTACGACCGGCGCGATCTCGCCGAGGCCAAGGCCGATCTCGCCGCATGGCTTGCCAAATGATCGCCTCGTTACCCACGACTGACGACCTGAGTGGAGGAGACCATCGAAAGCACGCTGATCTTCTTCCGCGTGCCGCGTGAAAGCTGCCTGCGTCGGGTCAGGGCGCTCGCCGTCGAAACCAACGAAAACTGGATCGAGGCAAACCGCTACATCAACATGGACGATCTGCACGAACATAAGAAGCTCGCTCTGCGCCAAGGCGCATGACCAGTTTCACGGTCGCCCCTTTCGGCTGAACTTGACGCACACAACCTCGGTTAGTGGCCAAGTCGGACCACCTCGCGAGCCCAATAATGGGAGCCGGCGCATGCTTACATCTGCTGAAATGCGGATCAGACAAAGCGGTGAAATGTCAGCTCATAAGACGCACTTCGAGCCGATCAGGGTTGGACCCGAAGGGGGCGCATATTTCGATCATCTGCCAGACCAGAAGTGCCTATTATGTTTCAGTTTGTGAGAGGAATTGGAATAAATGTTGCGTAAATCTGTGCAATTGCTAAAAATTGATGAGTGATTGTTAAATCTCCAAGTATGGCCGGCGCCGCACGATGGACGACCTAGACCGAAGGATCCTTACAGCGCTACAGAGGAACAATCGGCTCTCCTTTGCCGAACTTGCGGAGCTTGTCGGTTCGTCGGCCGCCTCATGCATGCGTCGAGTGAACAAGTTGCGTGTAGATGGCGTAATCGTTGCAGATATCTCGCTCGTGGATCCGAAGGCTGTTGGCAAATCGCTTACGGTTGTCGTAACTGTAGAGCTTGACCGTGAACGTCTTGACCTCGTCGACGATTTCAAGCGCGCGATGCGCGCGGCAAAGGAAGTTACCCAGTGCTACATGGTCACGGGCGACGCCGATTTTGTACTGATCGTGGCCGTTGAGGACGTCGAGGCCTTTGACGTCTTCGTCAAGACAAAACTCTATACCAACCCAAATGTCCGAAAATTTAGGAGCATGATCGCGCTTGATCGTGTCAAGTTTGAGCCACGGGTCACGGTGTAGCCTTCGGCGGTTGCGCTGACGCCGTCAGTCAGGGGGGCGTTTTGAAGCGCCTATTGCAGGTCCAGCTTCGGATTGAAACTGTCCATAGCGACGGCTCCCTCGACAAACAGTTGACGATCCTGTCTCGGCCGAAATTATTGATCGACGAGCTGAGCTATCTGCCCTTCTAGGCCAATGCTGCCCACCTGTTCTTCCAACTGGTGGGGGGCGCTACGAGAAGGGATCGATTCACTTCCATCCGTTCGGTCGGCGAATGGGGGAGCGTTTTTGGAGATCCGTAATGGCAACCGCGATCCCTTGATCGCCTGCTCCATCATTCGACGGTGGTCACCGTTCGCGGGGACAGCTACCGGTTCGCGAAAAGCGTGGTTCCGGCCTTCTGCAGAAGGCTGGAACCATCCCGAGACCAACGAAACCGCAAAACAATGAGAGGGGGTCAAATCCTCACTTCGCTTGACAGCGCCGGCACGACATGCGGCCGTTCCACGACGCGAACTCCAGCGGATGGCGGCGGTCGGCGTTTGGATGCCACGCATGGTGGAAGCCGCGCGCCTGCCGTGCTTGGGCAAGCGGCCAAGCCAAGACAACGTTGGACCTGAAATCCAGGCCGGCGGGTGGCGCCGTTCTTGCGGGCAAGTCTGCGCGAGGTAGTTCCGTGCGCTCAAGCGACCGTAGGGTTCTTGAAACACGTTTCGCGCCCAGGTGACCTGCCACTGAGAATTACCTCCATCTGAGATTAGAGTCCGGGCCTTGATTGAAGGACGGACTGATGAAGAGAAAGCGGTTTACGGAAGAGCAGATCATCG
>NZ_JAMYQC010000068.1:0-10043 GCF_040320645.1 Mesorhizobium sp. M0633 | reverse complement strand
GATGGCCGTCCGTCACCCCTGATCGATTAAAGCCTCACCGACGCTGCCAACAAAGCTCACGCCTCAAACCCCGCGCCCCTCCCGCGAGCGGGTTCGTTCATTGACCCAAAGCCGCCCTTCATGAGCCCATTTCGCTGCCCGATAGCTGACATTCACCGCGACCAGCATTCCTGACCCTTTCGGGACCTTCCGAGGCCGATTTTCCTTCCCGGAACCAGACGTTAAGCGCAACCAGTACTGATGACCCTGTGCAGACCTTTGCGTCGATGACTCGGCCCGGCCGCAGTAAACTCGAAGTGGCCATTCTGAACCGCGCAAACAGTCTCCCTGACAGCGAGGTGCTGGCGGGACGTTTGGCGGAGTAAGTTTTGCGCTCGCAACCAACGCAAATTGGGCGTACCGTGGCATATCGTCGGTTGCTAATACTGGGCCGGCGACTGAGAGCGCAAGACTCCCGCATCAAGACTCTGGGCGCGCTCGTAATTCGCTGTGTTCGGCGCGCTCACAAGACTGTCTGTCACTGCCGGAACCTCTTTTGCTCGGTTCCGGCCAGAATTGCCATTTGCGATTCGGAAGAGGAGCGTTCGGATGCAGATCATGCAAACCCGCCGCCGATTCCTGGCCGGCGCTGCAGCGGTAAGCGCTGCCGGTATTGTCGGTCTTCCGGAGTCGCTTCACGCGGAACCGCCGCTGGAAACGACCACGGTTCGGCTGCCGCGGTGGGTTGGTGGTTCCTACTGCTGGGCCGGCGCGTACATCGCCGGAGAACTGATGCGCGCAGATGGCTTCACCGACGTTCGCTACGTAGAAGCCGACAGAAGCGTCGACCAATCGGAGTGGATCGCACGCGGTGAGACGGATTTCTCGGTCAACTTTCCGCCGAACCAAATCGCGTCGATCGATGCCGGCGTGCCGATCAAGGTGCTAACCGGGTTGCACTCGGGATGCCTCGAACTGATCGCCAAGGAGAGCATCCGCAGCGTCACGGATCTGCGGGGCAAGAGGGTGGGCGTTGATGGTTTCAACAACTCGCGACACGTGTGGCTGTCCCTCATGTCCGGCTATGTCGGGCTCGATCCCGTCAACGATATCCAGTGGGTCTTGACTGAGGGCGTCAAGCCCACGGAACTCTTCGTCCAAGGGAAGATCGACGCATTCCTCGGCACGCCGCCCCAGCCGCAGGAGCTGCGCGCCAAGAAGATCGGCCACACCATCCTCAACAATGCCGTCGACCGCCCATGGTCACAGTATTTCTGCTGCATGATCTCCGCGACGTCGGACTACGTGAATAGGTACCCGGTGGCGACCAAGCGGGTCTTGCGATCCATCCTCAAGGCCGCTGACCTCTGCGTGTCGAATCCGCAGCGGGTGGCTCGGCAGATGGTCGATCGCGATTTCGTCCCATCGTATGACTACGCGCTCCAAACGCTGAAGGATATCCGGTACGACCGGTGGCGGGAATTCGATCCTGAAGACTCCCTGCGGTTCTACACACTCCGCATGCAGGAGACGGGCATGATCAAATCGAGCCCGCAACAGATCATCGCCGACGGAACGGACTGGCGCTTCCTCGACGAGTTGAAGCGTGAGCTGAAAACCTGATCCCATTTGTCTCAAGGGGAGACGTGGACATGGAAATCATCCAGAGCCGCCGGCGCTTCCTGGCCGGCCTTTCGGCAGCCGGCGCCGCGAGCCTAGTCGGGGTCCAGCAATCGCTCCCCTCAGAGCCACCGCCGGAAACGACTAGCGTCCGCAGGCGAGCCGCTGCGGAGCCACCGCCTGAGACGACGCGGATCCGGCTCGTCCGGATTCCCAGCATCTGTCAGGCCCCCCAGTATGTAGCCGAAGAACTGCTGCGCAGCGAAGGGTTCACTGAGGTGCACTACCTCCAAAAAGAGGGGACCGCAGACATCGCGCCGGCCCTCGCCTCTGGTGAAGCCGACCTCAGTGCGCATTTCGCCGCCCCGCTCCTTCTCAGCCTGGAAGCGGGGGATCCCATCGTCATCCTGGCAGGACTCCACGTCGGCTGCTTTGAGCTGTTCGGCACCGATCGCATCCAGTCGATCCGCGACCTCAAGGGGAAGACCGTGGCCGTGCCAGCGCTAGATTCCAGCCGATACGTCTTTCTCGCCGCTATGACGGCTTATGTAGGCCTGGACCTCCATAAGGACATACACTTCGTCACGCATCCGGGACCCGAGTCCATCCGGCTCCTAAGTGAGGGGAAGATCGATGCCTACCTAGGCTTTCCCCCCGAACCGCAGGAGATGCGGGAGCGGCAGATCGGCCATGTGGTGATTAGCAGCACCGTGGACCGGCCCTGGTCGCAATACTTCTGCTGCATGCTGGCTGGGAACCGGGAGTTCGTCCGCACGTATCCGGTGGCCACCAAACGCGCCCTCCGCGCCATCTTGAAAGCGGCGGATTTCTGCGCCAGCGAGCCGGAGCAGTCCGCGCAGTACTTGGTGGAGCAGGGCTATACTAGGCGCTATGACCATGCCCTCCAGGTCATAAAGGGGCTCCCCTACGGTTGGCGTGGGTATAGCGCTGAGGACACCCTGCGCTTCTACGCCTTGCGCCTCCACGAGGTCGGGATGCTCAAGAGCACCCCCCAGAAGCTCTTGGCCCAAGGCACCGACTGGCGCTTCTTCAGCGAACTGAAGGAGGAGTTGAAGACGTAGGCAATCGCCATCATGCCGTGCGCCCTATCGAGGGAAGGAGTGGCTTATGCAGATCATCCAGAACCGCCGCCGTTTCCTAGCCGGCGCTGCGTCAGCCGGCGCCGCGGGCCTTATCGGCACCTCTACGCAAGCCTGGGCTGAGCCGCTGCCGGAGACCACCTCGGTCCGCCTGCCGCGGTACATCGGCGGCGCCTATTGCTGGGCGGGCCTGTACCTCGCCGGAGAGATGCTGCGCGCCGAGGGATTCACCGATGTCCGCTATGTGCAAGGTGACAAGAAGGTTGATCATTCCGCGTGGATCGCAAACGGCGAGACGGATTTCAGTGTGAACTATGTGCCGATTCATCTGGCGTCGATCGATGCAGGAGTGCCGATCAGGGTACTAAGCGGACTGCACTCCGGGTGCCTCGAACTGATCGCCAACGACAGCGTCAAAGGCGTCTCGGACCTGCGTGGAAAGCGGGTTGGGGTCTTTACGCTTGATTCGCCGCAACACGTGTTGGTTTCTCTGATGGCCGCCTATGTTGGGCTCGATCCCGTCAACGACATCGAATGGGTCATCGAAGAGCACAATTTTGCGGAAGGCTTCGTCGAAGGAAAGTACGATGCAGTGCTCGGCCAACCGCCCCGCACGCAGGAACTTCGCTCCAGGAAAGTAGGCCACACAATCCTCAACTCGACCACCGACCCGCCGTGGTCGCAGCACTTCTGCTGCATGATTTCCGCGACTGCGGATTATGTAGACAGATACCCGGCGGCGACAAAGCGCGTCCTGCGGTCCATCCTCAAGGGCGCCGACCTCTGTGTCTCAGATCCGTCATGGACTGCAGGGCAGCTGGTCGATCGAGGTTTCGTCCCCAGCTACGAACTCGCGCTGCAAACGCTTGGCGACCTCCGGTACGACAGATGGCGGGATTTCGATGCCGAAGCCTCGATGCGCTTCTACGCGCTGCGCATGTACGAAACGGGCATGATCAAGTCGAGCCCGCAAGAGATAATCGCCACCGGAACGGATTGGCGCTTTCTCTATCAACTAAAGCAGGAGTTGAAGACGTAGGCAATCGCCGAACGTCGTGTCCCATCAGGGAAGGAAAGGCTTATGCAGATCATCCAGAACCGCCGCCGTTTCCTCACAGGCCTGTCCGCGCTCGCAGGTGTGGGTCTTGCAAAGGGCCGCAACGCGGCCGCCGCCGAAGCGGCACCTGAAACCACAATCGCCCGCTTTGCGGCGGCGCCCGGTATCTGCATTGCTCCGCAGTACGTCGCCGAGGATCTGATCCGCGCAGAGGGGTTCTCAGATTTCGGCTTCGTGGCCGCCGAAGCTGGTATCGCCCAGACCGAGATGCTGGCGCGCGGCGACATCGACTTCGGCATTGACTTTGCCACGGCCCTAATCATTCCAGTCGACACTGGCGCCCCGATCAAGGTGATCTCCGGAGTGCATGTCGGCTGCTACGAGTTGTTCGGACGCGAGGACATCAAGAGCATCGCGGATCTCAAGGGCCGCAAAGTCGGCGTCGGCGGCAATCTATCGTCGGATCCGCATATCTTCGTCAGTGCCATGGCGACCTATGTCGGCCTCGATCCGCAACGCGACATCGAATGGATCGTCGGCGAGGCAAAGCCGGCGGAGCTCTTCGCCGAGGGCAAGGTCGACGCCTTCCTGGCTTTTCCGCCTGAGGCTCAAGACCTCCGCGCCCGCAAAGTCGGCCACGTCATCCTCGACAGTTCCAAGGACCGGCCGTGGTCGCAATATTACTGCTGCATGCTGGCGGTCAACGCTGCGTATGCCGAGAAAAATCCAGCTGCCACCAAGCGCGTCATCCGGGCCATCATCAAATCGGCCGACATCTGCGCGGCCGAACCGGAACGGGTGGCACGCCTCCTGGTGGATGGCGGACACACCGAACAATACGACTACGCCGTGCAGTCGCTCCGCGAGCTCCCATACTCTGATTGGCGCGACTTCGATCCCGAGGACACGATGAGGTTCTTCTCGCTGCGGCTGCATGAAGCCGGGATTGTCAAGTCGAACCCAAACGAGATCATCGCGAACGGCACGGATTGGCGCTTTTTCAACGAGGTCAAGCGCGAGATGAAAACGTGAGCGAGTGGGCGGCGCGCATCTTGCTGCTGGCGCTGATGGCCGGGCCGGCACACGCGCACGACGCGCCGCACGACGAGCGCCTGCCGACGATCGGACAGGCGCCGGACTTTACCTTGGTATCGCAGGACGGTGTGCGTGTGTCGCTGCACGACTTTCGCGGCAAGGTGGTCGCCGTTTCATTCATCTATACGTACTGTACCGACGTCTGCCCCATGCTGACCGCCCATATGGCCAGCGTGCAGGAAAAGTTGGGTAGTGCATTCGGACCGAAAATCGCCTTCGTTTCGATCACCGTCGACCCGGAGCGCGACACGCCCGATGTTTTGAAGGAATATGCGCAGAATTTTGGCGCCGATCTGAAGGGCTGGTCGTTTCTTACCGGTGATCCGGCGATTGTCCATGAGGTTGGACGGAAATACGGGGTCATCGCGAAGAAGGCGGCGAACGGAGATGTCGACCATACCTTGTTGACGTCGCTCGTGGACCCCGGTGGCATCTTGCGAGTACAGTATCTTGGTGTCCGGTTCGACCTGGAGGAGTTCCGGGATGACCTTCTCAGCCTCTTGGACGAATCCAAATAGCATAACGAACCGGCTCGTTGGCTGGGTTGCCCGGCTGCCGGCGCGCGTCCAGACCAAGCTCTTGATCGCGTTCCTGTCGATTGTCGGCCTGCTGATCGTCCTCGGGGCCGTCGGGTTGCAGGTGCTGAGTGGGGTCAATGATCAAACAAACGAGCTGATCAAGTTGCAGCGCCGGATAGCAGCCTATCGCCAGGTCCAGCACGATACGACCACCCAGCTCTACGGCATCTCCACCGCCCTTTTGCTTCAGGACGACCGGATGCTGGATGCGGCGCTGCGCCAGCTCAACCAGTTCGGCTACGACCTCGACCGCATGGAGTTCGTAGCCAAAGCCGAGGTGGAAGTGCTTGGCCAGGTCAGGGAAGAGTACGAACGGCTGACGGCCGGGGTGACGCACGTGGCAGAGCTCGTCCGCGCCGGCCGCACTGAGGAGGCGCGCAAGGTTCAGCTTGATGAAATCATACCGTCGGCTGATAGCCTCGAGCGGCTGACAAACCAGCTGGTCAACATGGCCGAGGCCGACATGGTAGTGGCCATCGAAACGACCGAGGGTGCGTACGGCACGTCCAGACTGATCGTGGTCTCGTTTGCGGTGGGCAGTATCCTGCTGGCGTTGGGGCTCGGCTACATCATCTCCTGGTCGTTGATCGAACCGGTCAAGAAGATCGAGACGCGTCTCAGCCAGATAGCGGCCGGCGACTTCGCCCAACAGGTTGCCGTCGCCAATCGCGACGAACTTGGAGTGCTCGCCGCTAACGTCAACCAAACCTCCGACCAGCTGGGGCGCCTGTATCAGGAGATTGAGACGCGCACCCAGCAGCTCGACGAAGCCCTTCAGCAGCAGACAGCCACCGCAGACGTTCTGAAGGTCATCAGCCGCTCTACCTTCGATCTGCAGGTCGTGCTCGATACGTTGGTGGAATCGGCTGTCAGGCTCTGCCGTGCCGACAAGGGTGGTATCGTGCAGTTGCTGGATGGCATATTCCGCTATGTGTCGACGCATGGCTACCCGCCCAGCTTCCGTGCTTATGTCGACGCCAATCCACTTCCCGCGCTCGCCGCAGGCCGAGGCTCCGCCGTAGGGCGCGTAATCGAAGAACGGCGGATCGTGCAAATCGAAGACGTGACCGCTGATCCGGACTACCGCGTTGCCTTGATCGCTGAGGCAGGCGGATTCCGCACCGTCCTCGCTGCCCCGCTGTCGCGGGAAGGTGATCTCGTTGGCGTATTCGTCATGACGAGGGTTGAGCCGCAACCTTTCAATCTCAAGGAGATCGCGCTCGTCGAGACATTTGCCGACCAGGCGGTGATCGCCATCGAGAATGCGCGGCTCTTCGAGGCGGTGCAGTCACGGACGCGCGAGCTTGCCGCGTCTGTTGGTGAGCTCGAGGCGCTTGGTGAAGTGAGCAAGGCGGTCAATTCGACGCTGGATCTCGACACGGTGCTGAAAACGATCGTCGCCAAAGCGGTCCAGTTGTCGGAGACGGATGCTGGCACCATCTACGTGTTCAGCAGCACGCGGCAGCAATTCCGTCCGCGCGCAAACTTCGGTATGAGCGATGAGCTTATAGCCGCAGTCTCACACCAGACGATCGGGCTGGCCGACATGGGGATCGGCGACGCACCCGAGCGCTGCATGCCGGTGCAGTTTCCCGACCTCAGCGAGGAGGCCTCATCCTTCCTTGTAAGAAAGACGATCGTCGAAGCCGGATATCGCGGTATCCTGATCGTTCCGCTGCTGAGGCCCAACAAGATCGTCGGTGCACTGGTCGTCAGGCGCTACAAGCCAGGTGCCTTCCATGAGCAAGTTGTCCACCTGCTGGAGACCTTCGCAGCCCAATCGGTGCTCGCGATCCAGAATGCCAAGCTGTTCCGTGAGATCGAGGAGAAAAGCCGGGAGCTGGAGGCAGCTAGCCGCCACAAGTCCCAGTTCCTCGCGAATATGAGCCACGAACTCAGGACACCGCTCAATTCGGTCTTGGGTTTCACAGAGCTGCTGGTCGACGGCATCTACGGCGAACTCCCGGACAAGGCAAAGACGACCGTCGCGCGCGTGCAGGCAAACGGTCGTCACCTCCTCGGGCTCATCAACGACGTACTCGACCTTTCCAAGATCGAAGCCGGCCAGCTCACACTGGCGATCGAGGACTACTCCGTCGCGCAGATTGTTCGATCGACAGTTACGGCTGTAGAGCCGCTGGCACGAGCGAAGGGTCTTGAGCTTTCAACGACTGTTGCCGAGAACCTTCCAATCGGCCGCGGAGACGAACGCCGTTTGACGCAGGTCCTGCTCAATCTTGCAGGCAACGCCGTCAAGTTCACCGAAACGGGTGCGGTCGACATTCTTGCCGATGCGGTCGACGGGCACTTCGAGATGACCGTCCGAGACACCGGTCCCGGCATCGCGTCCAAGGACCAGGCTCTCATCTTCGAAGAATTCCAGCAGGTCGACAACAGCAGTACCAGGCAGAAGGGCGGTACGGGTCTTGGCCTGGCGATCTCGAAGCGCATCGTCGAAATGCATGGCGGAACCATAGACGTCGAGTCCGTGATCGGGTCAGGGTCGACATTCCGTCTCAAGGTACCAATCCGGGTGAATGAGGACGTGAGGGCCGCATGAGCAAACGAATCCTGATGGTGGAAGACACCGAGGACAACCGCCAGATCATCCGCGATCTCATTGCTACCACCGAATACGAACTGATCGAGGCGGCGGACGGCGCCGCCGGCATCGCTGCAGCCGGAGCGCACAGGCCAGACCTGATCCTTATGGACATTCAGCTCCCGGTGATCGACGGGTATGAAGCGGCCCGCCGCATCAAGGCCGACCCGGCGCTCCGGCACATTCCGATTATCGCCGTCACCTCCTACGCGTTGTCGGGCGACGAGGCGAAAGCCCTTGCTGCTGGGTGCGATGGTTACATTGCCAAGCCCTTCAGTCCGCGCCAGCTGCTTTCCGAGATTCGCGGGTTCCTTTCTTGAGGGAGGCAGCGCTTTGCACGATCCGCCTCGCATTCTCGCGGTCGACGATACTCCGGAAAACCTCGAGATCCTGCGCATGCGCCTCGAGGCGAATGGCTACGAAGTTGCAACCGCCGCCGATGGGGAAGAGGGGCTTGCGAAAGCCCGCGAACTCACGCCGGATCTGATCCTGCTCGACATCATGATGCCGAAGCTCGACGGCATCAGTGTGGTACGCATGCTCAAGCACGATCAATCGCTGCGGTCGATCCCCGTTATTCTGGTCACCGCGAAAGCCGACACGCGCGACGTGGTCGATGGGCTGGACGCCGGTGGCGACGACTATCTGACAAAGCCCTTCGAGCACAGGGCGCTGTTAGCGCGGGTGCGCTCGATGCTGCGTCAGAAGGCGCTTCACGACACTGTCGCGAGCCAAGCCAAACGCCTTGAGGACCAAGCCGCGCAACTTTCCGACTGGAACCGCTCGCTCGAGCAAACCGTGGCCGACCAGGTGACGGAGCTCGAGCGAATGGCGCGGCTTAGGCGGTTCCTGCCCGAACAGGTCGCCGACCTCATCGTTGCGGCGGGCAATGGAGATGCGCTCTTGCAGAGCCACCGTCGCGAGGTGACCGTTGTCTTTTGCGATTTGCGCGGCTTTACTGCCTTCGCAGAGACCGCCGAACCCGAAGAAGTCATGACCGTTCTTGCCGAGTATCATTCCTGTCTTGGTGAACAAATTGTCCGCCACCAGGGGACTCTCGAGCGGTTCGTGGGCGACGGTATCGTCGTGGTTTTCAACGATCCACTGGCATGCGCCGACCACAGCGAGAGAGCTGTCTCAATGGCTGCTGCAATGCGCGACGCGATTGACGAGCATTCAGAGCGATGGCGCAAGCGCGACTATTTGCTTGGCTTTGGGATCGGCATTGCCAGGGGCCACGCAACCATCGGGCGCATCGGTTTTGATCAGCGCTCGGACTATGCCGTCATCGGCACTGTGTCGAACCATGCCGCCCGATTGTGCGAGGAGGCCAAATCGCGCCAGATTCTTGTTAGCCAACGGGTCCTCGGCGCTGTCGAGTCGCTGGTCGAATCCGTTCTTGTTGGCGAACTGACGCTGAAGGGTTTTCGCCGCCCGATGCCTGCCTATGAAATCGTGCGGTGGATCGGTCGGCCAAGCTAGAAGGGCGGGCCGCCGCTCAGACCACGGTCATAACGTCTAATAGCCATCGCAACCTTACCCGCCAAATCGTCCTTGTTGCGCCAATATTTAACGAGCTTCTTTTCATACAGCTTTCGGAATCTCTCGAGTTTGGCCTTTTTCTCGAACTCGACCTTTTCCGCGGCCCACGTCTTGCGAGCACCGCCTTCGAGCAAAAACGCCACGGTAGGCACGCCTTGGGCGACGGTGTACTCGTACTCCATCTGGGTGTAGCTCTTACCCTTCAACTCTGAGCCGTACCGCTCCGCTACGATGAGTACGTAGTAGTCGCTGTCATCGATGCGCCGCTTAATGTAATCCCATTGAGTGTCGTCGCTGGCTTGGAATGCCTCCATCCCCACAGGAATATGCCCGAGGGTTAAGAACGGCCTCGATGACCGACCGTCTTTCGTCCACCAAATCGGCATAGGTCGAGCTGACGAAGATTTGGTATTTAACGTCCATGCGGCTTCACCCTTCGATCCGCCCTTGTAAGTCTGCAAGCAGGCTGG
>NZ_JAMYQC010000067.1:0-10657 GCF_040320645.1 Mesorhizobium sp. M0633 | reverse complement strand
AGCGCCTTGGCCAGCGGTTTCCGGAAAACCTCCCAAGGCACCACCGCGTTCAGCTTCTCCAGTGGATCGCCGGCCGCGCTCAGCCGGACATAACGCTCGTCAATGTCCCAGAATCCAGCCTGGCCTCGCATCCAACGCCTCCGTGCAAATCACCAGGCGAAGTGAATCAAAATGCGGTCTCGATTGCCAGGTTTTTCGAGGTGTCCAGTTTACCTGCTGCCTAATGCTTTCTCTGTTAATAGTTCCAAACTCAGCGCGTACTTCCGGACGTGAAGTCCGCGCCGAAATTCCGCCGCTTCTTTAGGAGTTCGTGTACATCCGAGTTTGCTGGCGGTGATTTTCAAACTCGCCAGCGAGCATCCGATCTTTACCGCAATAACTTTCAACGGCCCGTTGTCACGGTATCCATCAAGAATTATCTTGCGACGAGCTTCGCTGTTTAGCTTTGTGCTCATTTCGGTGACATCCTCAACTACTATTTCACGGTGCTAGATTCTATACGCATCAGGTTGAAGAGTGTCGTTATCTTCGCATCCAGAAACTTATCTCGGAATGCATTTCTTACTGTAATCCAGCGTGATCGCCGTTTCGGTCGACTCGAGTTCCGCCAGCCTTGCCAGATGCCTGAAATACACCACATGATTGAGAGGGGCATGGGCATACCCGATTCGGATATGGCACCACGCGATGGACACTAAGAGGCAAGACGAGGCTCCTGCGAGGCAGCCGCGGGACCGTGATCGACGTCGTTGGTCGCGCGAAGGTCAACCCCGCAATGAGGCCGCTCCATCACTCGCGCCGGCGCTCGAACCTCTGCCCTTTTCAACGCTCGAACTGGCGCCAGGGGATCAATTCGCCGCTTGGCAAGCGCAAATGGCGCCGCTTGTCGAGGTCAGGTTGCCGGATGACAAATCGCTGAACGATGGTTTTCCCGCCGACCACACAGCCTGGAATCTCGGTGGCATGCTGATTGTTCAACAGCGCGCGCCGGCACATAGCTACTTGCGTTCCGCCGCGAAGCTCCGATCCAGTTCGATCGATCACTGGTATATCGTCTTGCCACGAACTGGCCGGTCGTGGACGGAGGTCGATCGCCGCGTTGCAGAAAACCAGCCGGGCAAGTTGGAGATCAGATCGCTTGGCTACCCGTTTCGCGGGAGGGTAACGGACTCGGAAAGCCTCTTTCTCTATCTGCCGCGTGATTTGTTCTCTGATGCGGCGTCAACCCTCGACGCAAAGAACAATTCAATTATGTCCGGCAACTTTGCCAACCTCTTTGTCGACTACGTCAACAGCATCGAAGCAAGACTGCGCAGTCTCACGGCTGAAGATCTGCCCCGCATCGTACACGCAACACGCAGCATGATCATTGCCTGCCTCGCGCCTCCGGCGGAACATGCCGCGGCCGCCGAACAATTGGCGAGTGTCGCGCTGATGGAGCGAGCGCGTCGATACGTCCAAAACAATCTGGATGCGGCTCATCTGGCACCGGATTCAATGTGCCGGGCGCTCGGCGTATCGCGCTCTCGTCTCTATCAATTGTTCGAACCGAGCGGTGGTGTTCTCCATTACATACAAAGTCGCCGACTTCTGGCAGCCCATGTTGCGCTTAGCGATCCGGCGGACAGCCGGCGAATTGTCGATATTGCTGAGGCCTTCGGGTTTAGTTCAGCGGCTAATTTCAGCCGAGCATTCAGCAAGGAATTCGGTTACAGCCCCCGCGAAGGCCGCAGTACTGTGGTGTTACCGCGCCCCGCCCACTCTGTTTCGCTTGCTGAACACGAGAAGGCGTCTTCCTTTGAAGGTTGGCTCAAAGCGCTCGGAAGCTGAGTACAAGATCGGCGGTGGTTGAGATGGGGCGGGCTCAAAACAGGGGAAGACCACGCCGCCTCATGGACCAGAATATTTCGTGTCGCGTCCACCACGCCATCAATCATATAGCCAATTCGCAACAATTCCCGATTTAATAACCAACTGCGATTGTTCATCGTTGTCGCTGCCAATCACAGCGGAGCACACATTGCAACTACGCCGCATGCGGCACTTGTTAAGACTGCGCATTGAAAAATTTGCCAAGCTTGCCAGTTATGCTATTTCTGGAATGGGGGACGTGGATTCGCACCGCCTATGGAGGTGGCTCTTGCACCCAGAGGCATCAGGCGTCGGCAAGGGGAGTGAGGGGCCTTCCTCAAGCGATGTTCTACGTCCCGGCGAAGCGCTTCTCGCTGACCTTTTGGCGAACACGGCCGAACTTTTGTCGTTCTATGACCGCGACTTCTGTCTGACCCACTACGCAACCAAGCTCAAAGGCGTGTACGGAGGCGCGGTGGCGCCGGGTGCCTCCGTTTGGGAGATCTACCCGAGCTTCCTCGATGCGAGATATCGCGACGAATTTCTTCGTGTGTTCCACGGCGGCCCGCCGGCAAGCATCGATTTGCCGCGATCATCGGGCGAAGCGCCGCGCTCCGCTTTCGTTTTCTCCACTGCAAATGGTGTGGGAATCATCGAATCAAGGGAGCGCGGTGGGCGGAGCGTAGCGGAGGAGCAAGAGCATGTAATTCTGCTCCATCAGGCGACGCACGATGTGTTGACCGGACTGCAGAATCGGCGGCGATTCGGCGAGCGGCTGCAGCAAGCACTGGCGGCCCTCGGCGAACCAAAGCCGAAAGCCGCCCTGCTGCAGATCGACCTTGACGATTTCAAAGCGGTCAACGACACGCTCGGTCATGGAGCAGGCGATACGCTTCTTCAGCTCGCGGCGGGTCGTATCCGCGGCGCGCTGCAGGACGGCGAATCCGCGTACCGGTATGCCGGCGATGAGTTCGCTGTCATCCAATTGGGAAAGGAGCAGCCAGCAGAGGCTGAGCGCCTCGCCGGATCGCTGGTCGACGCGTTCAAGGACCCGTTCGTCATCAACGGCATTCCCGTGTTCGTCGGCTCGAGTATCGGAATTGCTTTCGGGCCGGAGCACGGGACCGATGGCGAACAGTTGATGAAAGCCGCTGACATTGCTCTTTACGCGGCCAAGACAGATGGACGCGGCTGCGCTCGAACATTCAACCGTTCGATGCTGCTCTTGCTTGAGCAACGCGAGAATCTGAGGCGCAGCCTTCGAACCGCGCTGGAGCGGGGCGAGCTTTATCTGGAGTATCAGCCGCTCATTCGGCCTCCCTCGTCGGTGATCGGTTTCGAAGCGCTGCTGCGGTGGCGGCACCCTGAGGTCGGAATCATTCCACCTAACGTGTTCATACCGATCGCCGAAGCCGACGGTCTGATGGACGAGATTGGACGATGGGTGCTCGAGCAAGCCTGTCGCCAGGCGTTGACGTGGCCTTCCTCGCTGACAGTCGCAGTGAACCTGTCACCAGCTCAGTTCCTTAGCGGTTCGCTGACGGACACCGTCGCTCAGGTCATCGACGCAGTTGGGATTGAAGCCGACAGACTTGAACTTGAGATAACCGAGACGGTTCTACTTGAGAAGACGATCGACAATATAGACACATTGAATACGCTGAATGTCCTGGGAATACGAATTTCGCTCGACGATTTTGGAACATACTACTCATCGTTAAGCTATCTTAAGAACTTTCCCTTCGATACTTTGAAGATCGATCAGTACTTTATTGCGGACCTGGAGACCGACCTCAAAAGCCAAACGATCGTGCGATCCATCATGAATCTGGCGCACGGCCTAGGGATAAATGTCACTGCGGAGGGAGTCGAAACATCGGCACAGGCACGGTGGCTGATCAAGGAACATTGCGATTGCCTGCAAGGTAATTACCTAGGACGGCCGCTCGGAGCCGAGGCGATCAGCGATTTCATCAAGCGGTCCCCGCCGAGGGTGGTACGAGCGATGGAGGAATCAAAACAAGCGCTCTAGCGCCTTGCGCCCTTCGTTAACGGTGAGGCGGAGATTTCTAGAACGATCGAGGCAGATATCGCGCAATTCTTCGAGTCGGTGCGAGACTGACTCATTACGGGGCGCGGAGAAATTTTTCATGGCGGAGGCCATCACCCCGCGAGAGCTCAATACTGATGGAACAAGTGAGGATGCCGATGGGACCTGTTCATCATGACCTGGCTGGCGAGCCGACTTTTGAGCCGATGATCCAGATCGACATGGAAATCAAAGCTTTTGTCTCCGCTTGGAAGCATTGCGATTATGTCTCGACATACGTGGCCCGGATGATCAGTCAAAACAGGTCAGACTCGGTCCACCATTCAAATCTCTTTTCCTCTGCCTTCAACGAATTGCTGGAAGTCGCCTTTCGTACTCGCCATGCCGACGGCGAACTGGCATGCAGGGTGTCTCGCCATGGCGCGACGGATAGGATCGAGTTAACATTTCCTTGCGTGCCAGAGGAGCGCCAATTCTACGAAGAAGCCGTGTCGCAGTTCGTAGGAATGGAGGCCAGAGAGCGGTATCTCAATTCGGTGTCGGGAGATCTCGCGCCCAGCCGCGAGGTCGTACTCCTGGAACTGGCTGTTGACTACAACGCGACACTCTGGATCGAGGACGCCGACGGCGATGCAATCAAGCTTGTCGTGGACCTTCCGCTCGAGGGCTTTCAAAATTGAACCCTTACGGCCTTCTCCCGCGCTTCAAGGCGCAATACGACGCGAATAACCAGGAGTTCTCCATATCGGGAGTGGTCCGGCCTCAGGCGATCGATGAGCTTGGGCCGAGCATAGCATTGCTCCGCGATGCGATCGGCCATGTGCGCGGCGTTCTCTACGTCAATGTCAGGCGCCTGACGCAGATGAACAACGCTGCGTTTCACAGCTTTTCGAGGATCATCATCGACGCTTGTCGCGCTCGACCCGATCTCAAATTCGTGGTCATCACGTCAAGCGTCGTCGGATGGACCTCGCGAAAATTCGGTCGCCTGAGCGGAATCGAACCGAACATCACGGTCGAGGAGTATGACACTGAATTCTATCCGGGGCAGGGTTTTCTTGAGGAAGGCGGGTTCGTACCCATCCTGCGCACTCAGACAAAGATGACTTGGCGCCACGAGCGCACAATCTTGCCGCGACACGGCATGAGGCCCGGGATCGTCATGGCCGACATCTGTTGCGGGATCGGTGATTTCGCCGTGCTCGCGCAGAAGGAGTTCCAGCCATCGCGGATCGTCGCCCTCGACCACTCCATATCAAGCCTGAACTATGCTCGACAAGTGATGCGGGAATTCGACATCCGGGGCATCGAATATAGCTATGGCGATGCCTCGGAGATGCTGCTCGACGAAGCGCAGTTCGACTTGGTCACCTGCCGACATTCCCTTCAAATCTTCAATCGACCTGAACTCATTCTCAAGGAGCTCTACCGCATCTGCAAGCCAGGCGGGCGGGTCTATATCACCAACGAGAAGAATTCGCATTGCCTCGGCGAGCCGCGCGCCGAAAGCATTCGTTGGACCTACAACGAGGTGGCGAAGCTGTTCGGGCATTTCGAGATGGACGTCGAGCTTGGGCCCAAGAGTCGGCGATACCTGGTGGAAGCCGGATTCGAAGACATCCTTGTGGAGACCTTCATGGTCACTAACCTGGACGGCGATCCGCAGGACTTCGCCGACGTCATTGCAGCCTGGGCGGATGTCTATGCCGGGGAGATGGCGACCAGACGCGGTGACGGACCGGAGTTCGTCGCACGGTTCCGGCAGGGCTTCGAGGATCACATTTTCGCTGCACTACACCCCAAGGGTTATGCGGGTTGGCCGATCTGGGTCGCATCGGGGCGACGGCCACAATGAAAGCCGATAACGAGCCTACACCGCGCTTCGGCCTGCGCTCCTTTCGAGCGAAATTCGTATTGGTCGTTGGCGGCGCCGTACTGTTCGACCTCCTGCTGAGCGGTGGTCTGGCGCTTTGGAACGTTCAAAAACTGTCGCGCGACGCCACATCGGAAGTCGGTGAGGGCCTGACGAACGCAAACCAGGAATACATTCGTTCCTATGCCGAGTCGACGGCGTTGAGCGTTGACCTGCTGCTCGATCGGGTTCACGGGGACGTCAAGGCGCTAGCTGGCGTGCTGCAGGCCCAGATCGACGATCCGAGGAGGCAGCAACAGGTCGGAGCCACGCTTTCGCATGAGGCGCCCGGCTCCGTGAAGGTTGTCTACAACGCGCAGGGCGATTGGGCGCAGAATCTGCCGGGCGCGCCTTCCGTGGTAAGCGTCTGGGGCTACCTGCTGGGCGCCGACCACAGTCCGCTGCCGAGCGTTCAGCAGGAAATAGAAGACAGTACCGTGATCGATCTCGTCGCGCCGACTCTCATGGCCAGCGGGTCCTCCAAACTGCAGATGTACTATATTGGTCCAAAAGAACGGCCGATCTTCCGGACGGTACCGTATACGGATCAGGCACAGACCTTCGACCGACTCTATCCAGGCCACAACAAGGCGGAATTCTGGGAGTTCTTCTTTCCGGGAATCTATGGTTCATGGCAGCAATGGGCCAGGGATCCAGCCTCACGTCCGGTCCCTGACGATATTACCCAGACAGCGCCTTACACCGATGCAATCACGGGAAAGCTGATCGTCAGCTTTTTCCACCCGCTATGGACGCGCGATCGCACCGGTATCGCCGGTACGGCGGGAGCAGACATCACTCTCGATCAGCTCGCGAAAGTCGTCGAAAGGGTGCAGATCGCTGAAACCGGGTTCGGCTTCCTCACGATGTCGACTGGCAACGTGGTGGCGATCAATCCGTCGGGCCAGGCGATCATCGGCCTGACTTCATCGAGCGATGCGGGCACGCAGGGCGTCACCGGCTTGGAAAGGTCTCTGCGGGGAAGTACGCAGCCGGCTATCGCGTCACTACCTCTAGACCAGAACAATGACGGTGCCATTCAGCATATCATGCTCGACAACAAGGGCGAACACGTTCCCTATATTGTTGTCCTCAAAAGATTGAAGCCGACCAATCTGTGGAGTTCGGGACCAATCAAGTCCGAAACGATGTCGGTCGGGATCGTCGTTCCCGAACGGGAGATCTATGCATCCCTGTTCGCCGCGCAGGAGAGTATTTCTCGCGCAACCAATCGTATCCTGCTGTTTCAGATCGCGGCGATCGCCGTTTCGCTTCTGATTGTTTTTGCGGCCGTGCTCGGAATTTCGAAGCGGATCACCGCGGGCCTCAGGGCGCTTGCCAGCGCCGCCCAGCGGCTCCAGTCCAAAGATTATTCAGTCCGCGTGAACATTCCGACGCGCGACGAGGTTGGAGCGGCAGGAATCGCTTTCAACCGGATGGCCGAGCAGATCAGCTTTCACACTGAAAACCTTGAGCAACTCGTCGACGAACGAACCAGGGAACTCGGGGACGCCAATCAGGAGATTTCCGCACTCAACGAAAAGCTGCAGGACGAGAACGTCCGCCTTGGCGCCGAACTCGCGGTCGCCAGGCAGATACAGATGATGGTCCTGCCGAAACAATTCGAACTCGAAGCGATTCCGGGGCTGGAGATCGCGGCCTACATGCGGCCGGCCGACGAGGTCGGCGGCGACTATTATGACGTCCTGCAGAACGGGTCACGGGTCAAGATCGGCATCGGCGACGTGACCGGTCATGGTCTCGAGAGCGGCGTGCTGATGCTGATGGTGCAATCCGTTGCACGCGCGCTGCAGGAGACCAACGAGGGGGATCCGCACCAGTTTCTGGATCGGCTGAACAGAGCGATCTACAAGAACATCGAGCGGACGAACACCGGCAAGCATCTCTCGCTTTCCTTCCTTGACTTCGAGGATGAGCGGGTAACGCTATCCGGCCAGCATGAGGACGTTCTCGTCGTGCGTGCGGACGGGGACGTCGAACGTATCGACACGATGGATCTCGGTCTGCCGGTTGGCCTGGAAAATGACATCTCGAGGTTCATTGCCACGCGCGACATCCTGTTCGGCAGTGGCGACGTGATCGTGCTGCACACCGACGGTGTGACCGAGGCGGAAGACCAAGACAGAAGGCTGTTCGGGTTCGAGCGCCTCTGCCAGAGCGCACGAAAACGTCAAGGCGGGAGCGCCGAGGAAATCAAAACCGGGATCATCGAGGATCTCATGGCCCATATCGGGATCCAGAAGATCCACGACGACATCACCCTCGTGATCATAAGGCACACATAGCCATGACAACGCTGTTCGGGACCCCTGACGTTGCAATCGGGATGAAGGAGAGTGTCAGTCGCGTGCGGCTGTTCGACGGACCTCTCGACTTGAGTTGGCGTCATTGTGCCACGACCTCGGACTTCATCGCCGATCTTTTCGCATTGCGCTTCCGGTCGTCCCGCAATGACTACATGGAAGTGCGGCACAGCATTGGATATCTGGTCAACGAACTCATCGAAAATGCCGTCAAGTTTCGCGCACCGGGTGAGATCTTGATCGAGGCGTCGATGGATTCGGAAAGCTTCAAGCTCAAGGTGTCGAATGACGTCGATGGTGAAGATGCGTCCGAGTTCCAAAGTCTCCTGGAGGACATCACGGTTGGCGACCCCATGGACCTGCTGATACAGCGAATTGAAGCCAATGCCGCGAACCCCGACGTAGGAGGCTCCGGACTTGGATTGCTGACGTTGATGAGCGACTACGGCGCGCGCCTGGCTTGGATATTCAGCGCCGCCGACGAAAGCGATCGGATTTGCCTGGAGACATATGCCTCCATTCCGATCTCTCAAATTCACAATTAGAGGAAACGAAGCCAGGCTATGGAAATCAGGACAGACGACTACCGCGTGTGGATTGAAGGAAGCGAAATTTTCTTCGACGGTGCAATGCGGCTTGCCAGTTCCGACGCCGGTGCGCCTATCACGGCGTTGGCGACCAGTGTGCTTGCCTCGAATCCCGCTTCCATTACGCTCAATCTGAAGGACCTTCACTTTCTCAACTCTTCCGGCATCAACCTGCTGGCGAAATTTACCATCGAGGTGCGCAAGCATCCCGATGTTCGACTCGTCGTGCGTGGAGCGCCCGACATACCCTGGCAATCGAAATCATTGCCGAATCTGAAGAAGCTGCATCCCGCTCTGGTGCTTTTGATGGACTAACCAGGTCGCTCGAAATTAGCCAAAGGACTGCGTGGTGCAAGACCGCCGCAACGAGCGAGATATGTACGCCAGGACAAGTATGTGGATGCGAAGCTAACGACAATCCGGCCTGGTGCGCAGATGCTCGCAATGGCTCGGCGGGGGCTCGGCACAGGCGGCAGGCGTCCAGGTTGGGGGGATGTCGGGCTCCCTGTGCCGATCAGCCGCCGCTGCGCGATCAAAGGTGGCGTCATTGAGTAAGCGTGCCAAGGTGAACGGCGGCCGGCTGGAGTTCATTCCGCCGCAGATCCCGACTCGGGTCAAGGAGCCGCCCGAAGATGAGGGATGGCTTCACGAGGTCAATCTTGACGGCTACCGAACGCAGATCATCATCGATAAAGGCGGCGTGCGTCTTTACAGCAAGAACGGCCGTGACTGGACCACGAAATACTGGCCCATCGCGCTGGCTGCCGAGCTGCCATGCCGGGCTGCCATTATCGACGGCGAGGTCATTGTTCCAGGCGAGCAGGGCGCTCCCCATTGCCCTGCGCTGGAAGCCGCGATCTGGCACGAACCGAGCCGGCTGGTGTTCGTCGCGTTCGATATCCTTCATCTCGACGGTCGCAATCTAGCCTCCTTGCCCCTGCTGCAGCGCAAGCAGGCGCTGTGGCAACTGGTTGAGCACGGCCTCGGCAAGATCCAGTACAGCGAGCATTTCGAGAGCAGTGCGCTAGACTAGCGATCTTTCGGGCCATCGAGAAGGTGGGGCTCGAGAGCATCATCTCAAAGCGCGCCGACAGCGGCTACAGAAGCGGACCGTCGAACACATGGCTGAAGGCCAAATACTTCGAGGGAGCCGATTTCTGAGCATCGACGACCGCTTCTGGCACATAAGGATCGAGCGCGCATGTTCATCGCTCAATCTGCGATGCAGCGGCGGGGCTTCGTAGAGCCTACGTGCGTAGGTCTGCACCCTCGCGCGGGAGACGAGAGGGAAGTGTTGCTGCTTCCCGGTTTATCGGCAACTCTGTCCGCTGCCGGGCAGAACGATGGGAGGCGAAGCTTGCCGGCTTGATATTTGCGACGAATGAGGTTTGTTGGAGAATAATCAATCATTTGCCGAATAGACAGACTATCCGTTTTCAAAGCGCCCTTTACACAAGAGGAAATTCGATGACCGTTTCTCCAGACCCAAGCGACCAGGCTGATCTCGTATCAATCACCGCCGACATCGTTTCCGCCTACGTTTCGAACAATCCGCTGCCGGTCGGCGAGTTGTCGAAGCTGATCGGGGATGTCTATGTCGCTTTGCAAGGGATCGGCAGACCTGTGGCTCCGATCGCAGCCAAACTGGAGCCGGCGGTGTCGATCAAGAAGTCAGTGTCACCTGATTTCGTCATATGCCTGGAAGACGGGAAAAAGTTCAAATCCTTGAAGCGTCATATCGGAACGCATTACAATCTGAGTCCGGACGAATACCGGCAGAAATGGAACCTGCCCTCCGACTATCCGATGGTGGCGCCGAACTACGCAGCCACCCGCTCGGCCCTGGCGAAATCAATAGGCCTGGGGCGCAAGGCGGCAGCGCCAGCAACAGCTGCGGCAGAAAAACCAAAACGAGCTGCTCGCGCGGCAGCGA
>NZ_JAMYQC010000066.1:0-12018 GCF_040320645.1 Mesorhizobium sp. M0633 | reverse complement strand
ACGGCCGATGTCGTCTCAGCCTATGTCTCCAACAATCCGGTCCCGGTGGGGGATCTCCCTGCCCTGATCGGCCAAGTGCACGCGGCGCTGAAAGGCACGGCCGCAGGCGTCACCGCACAAAAGCCGGTTGCGCTTATGCCTGCTGTCCCAATCAGGAAGTCGGTGACACCGGACTACATCATCTCCCTTGAGGACGGGAAGAAATTCAAATCGCTAAAGCGCCATTTGTCGATCCACCATGGCCTGACGCCGGATGAATATCGCGCCAAATGGGGCCTGCCGGCAGATTATCCTATGGTCGCGCCGAATTATGCTGCCGCGCGCTCGGCATTGGCCAAGACGATGGGACTCGGCCGCAAACCGAAAGAGCCGGAAACGCCGGCGCCGACGAACCGGACCCGCAAGAAGGTCGCAGCTTGATTTCAGCGTTCGAGGTTCGTTCTGGAGCGCGCAGCTGCCGTCGGCATCTGCGCAGAATACGAGAAGGCGGGGACAGCCGCCTTCAACTGCAAACATTCTTGTCTCACAAGAAGCGCGTCCGCTTGCAGCAATCTGCTGCGCCGAGCCCTATTCTCGCCCGCTCTTGTCGAGCGGCCGTCAGTACATCCGGACTTGCCGCGTACTTCCGGCTCTTGCCGGGGGGCAGGAGAAAAATCAGCCAGCTTTGCTGAGGCTGCCAGCGGAGGATTTGCCAGTGCGGCGGTCCTGCTCGATCTCATAGTTGATCTTCTGGCCGTCAGCGAGGGTCGAGAGGCCCGCGCGTTCGACAGCGGAAATGTGGACGAAAACGTCCTGACCACCATTGTCGGGCTGGATAAATCCAAACCCCTTGGTGCTGTTGAACCACTTCACGGTTCCAGTTGCCATATGCGTATTCCTTGTAAAGTTTGCAAACGTTCTGGTTCGGCGATCATACCGGGCCGGTTCATAGTATAACGCAGCAAATGCGAAAGACCGCAAGGCCCGGAGCGACACGCCGTGGTAGGCGCATCGTGGAGCCAGTGGACTGGCCGCGACCAAGCGGCAGTCGCAAAGGCAGACGAAACTTAACGCACCACGCGGTGAACCTTGCAATGAGGAGTCGGGGGCCGGCACCTCGTACGATCGCCATCGTCAAGAGGAGTCGAAGCATTAATTACTCCGGCCAGTGCGGATGCGATCGATCATGCGAGCGTTTTGCTGGATCAGTTCAAAGGTGAGTCAGGAACAACCGCCAAGCGATCGACGACTTCCTGCTTGATCTGATGACCCTGGTGGTTGTTGTAGAAAACACCCGCAAGAGGCTCTACAATCTGGCAGGCGCGCGTGAGATTGACCAGGATCAGGCTTGTTCTAGGCTGATTAGAGCGCCCACTCTCGCGAAGAAGGCGGGCCGATCTGATCATCGACAAAATCGAGCGCAGCAAAGCTGACCTATGGGTGATCGCTGCTGCGATTCCTCATGCGCCACCCAGCGTCTGGATCAACGACAACGAGGGCTGCGGAACAAGCCTCGTCAGCGCCGCCTGTTGCGACTTCTCAACCCACTCTAAGGGTTGATCGGTGGAGGAAAGCCGATGCGATGTGCACCAAGTGCAGCTTTGGGATTGCCGAGCGCTTGCGAGTGCAATCTGTGTCCGGCCACCCATGACATCCGGCATGCGGACCATCAGCAGCATAATCAGTCGCAGGTGACCGATTCAAAAAATGCGTTGGACGGGTCGATTTACTCGGGAACATGCGAGTATGGAAAAGGTGGCGGCCATCCTCATTGCATTTTGAATATTCTGCGGCTTCGCGATGGGCCTACTAAAGGCGACTGCGTGGGCGATATGGTCATTATGGCGGTCATGCTGACGGCAAGACAACAGATCGGGAGCCTGGGCCTAGCCTAGGCTCCGGCGGTGAGCCGCTTTAGTCGTGGCTTGGCCGATAGCAACGTCTTCGAAAATGGTTGGAAAATGCATGGGGGCGGGTGGACGAAAGCGTGCGATGGGCCTAGCAGGCTGTTGAAGAAGTCTGACGTATTGCCTTGAGGATGGCCTCGTCGCCGTTGTGGTAGGCGAATGTGATCTCGATCGAGCCGTCGTCGAGCAATTCGGCATAGCCATCGCCTGTGACTTCATCCATCTCGTCACACCCGGCCCATGTGAAGTGAACTATCGAGGGGCTGTAGCTCAGATCGAGACCGGCTTGCAGGGCGCCAATGGCGATCTCGCCGTTGTTGTCGGGTCCGATGGCGATGGTTGCGGGTCCACCGAGGTTCAGGTAACCGCGATCCCACAGATCGGCTTCGATGATCCGCCAGCGGCCGATCAGTTGGCAGCCTGCGGGCACGGTCATTTCGACGCCGCCAAGAGCTTGGGCAGCCGCACCAGATTGTAGGCGGCGGCCGCGAAGGTGAAGGCCCACCCAACGCGGTCGCGGCCGCGCAATTTGGTCTTCGCCTGCCCAGCGACGGTTTTGATCCAGCCGAACGCCTCTTCGATGCGCTTTCTGATGCGCTGGCTGACGGCATAGCCACCGTGGCGCGTGGTGCGGCGATCGATCGCCGAACGACGGCCGTTCGTGTTCTGCGCTACGTGGGGTGTCACCTTCATCGAGCGCAACTCGTTGACGAAGTCCTCAGCGTCGTAGGCCTTATCGGCGCCGAGCGTGATCGCCTGCGGCCGGTCGGCGCGAGGTTCGATCATATGCAGGGCCGCCACTCGCTCGGCATGCCCGTCGGCCAGCGTCAGACAGGCATCGACTAGCAGGCCATGGCGGTTCTCCATCAGCCCATGTCCCATGAAGCACAACCTAGCCTCCTTGCCCCGCCCTTTGCGGTAGAGCCTGGCGTCGGGGTCGGTGGTCGAGGCGTGCGTCTCGTTCGATCGCCTCTCGCCGTGGAAGTCCGCTTCCGCGTTACGCCCGCCGTCCTGAGCCGGCGGCTCGCCTGAGCTATCTTCGCCCGAACCGTCCTTCGGCTTGACGCTCTTCATCGGCGCCCAGGCCTCGATCAGCGTGCCGTCGACCGAGAAGTGATCCGTAGACAGAAGCTTCTTCACCTTGGGTTGCGCCAGAACGGCCCCCATGAACTTCGCCGCGATGTCGCCCTCAAGCAGCCGGTCACGGTTTTTGGAGAACACCGAATGGTCCCAGGCCGCATCGTCGACGCCGATGCCGACAAACCAGCGGAACAGGAGGTCGTATTCCAGCCGCTCCATCGACAGCCGTTCCGAGCGGATCGAATAGAACGCCTGCAAAAGCATTGCCCTGAGCAGCTTCTCCGGCGGGATCGATGGCCGTCCGATCGGCGAATACAGCGCCGCGAACTCACGCTCCAGCGCCGATAGCGCCTCGTTCACAATCGCCCGAATGCGGCGCACCGGATGATCGCGCCGCACCCGGACCTCAAGGTCCACGTAGCTGAAAAGTTCGCCAGTTCGATCGTCGCCGCCGCGCACTCGTCACCTCCGAATCCCTTCGGAGCCAGTGAATCATTGCTGCGGTCCGGTGGCGAGGGCCTTTTTCAACAGATGGGGTGATTGGGGTCTCGCCCGAGCCAAATTGAGGGCGGCTGCTCCTGTCGAGATGTGAGAACGTGGTCGATGTAGATCGCCACAAACATCAGGAGGAGCAGCCATGAAGTATTTTGCCGGACTTGACGTGTCTTTGGAAGAGACCGCGATCTGTGTCGTCGACGAGAGCGGCCGGATCGTGAAGGAAGGGCGGGCGGCGAGTGAGCCGAGGGCGCTTTATGAAGCCTTGCGGAAAATCGATCTGCCGCTGGAGCGCATCGGGCTCGAAGCCTGTTCGCTGACAGCCTGGCTTTATGACGGTATTCGCGCCGAAGGATTGCCGGCGATCTGCATCGAGACCCGGCAGGCCAACGCGGCGATGAAAACGATGCCGAACAAAACCGATCGCAACGACGCCCGCGCCTTGGCGCAGATCATGCGCACCGGCTGGTATCGGCAGGTGCATGTGAAGAGCCAGCAGTGTCGGCTCTGGCGATCCCTCCTCGTTGCGCGACGCACGGTCCTCAATAAATGCGGACGATCGAAAATGTCGTCAGGGCGATTCTGCGGGAGGCCGGCATCAAGCTCGGCACTCCAGGCCGCGCAGCTTTCGCCCATCGCGTGCGCGAACTGATTGGCGCAGATACGGTCATCATGGCGCTTGTCGAGCCGCTTCTGGCGATCGTGGCAACGATGTTGCGCGAGTGCGGGCGACTGACAAAGCAGGTCTTCAATATCGCCCGCAAGGAGCAAGTCTGCCGGCGCCTCATGTCCGTGCCCGGTGTGGGACCCATCACCGCGCTCGCCTTTCGTGCCACGGTCGATCAGCCGGACCGCTTTCGCCGATCGAGGGATGTCGGAGCGCATTTGGGTCTGGCCCCGGCACGCTATCAATCTGGCGAGACGGACATTCAGGGCAAGGTAAGCCGATGCGGTGACGAGCTCGCCCGCACGCCCTCTATGAGGCGGCTCATTCGCTGCTTGTGCTCAGCAAGAAATGGTCGAGCCTCAGAGCGTGGGGTATGAACGTCGCCAAGCGGCGCGGTATGGCCCGAGCCCGAGTTGCTGTTGCTCGCAAGCTCGCTGTCATCCTGCATCGCATGTGGAGCGATGCGACAGAATTCCGCTTCGGCAAGGCATCCGGCTCCGTATCGGCCATGAAATAGGCACAACGGACCAACGAAGGAGGAGTTGCTTCCGCCCGAAAGGGCGTGAGCCGGATCGTTCCCGTGGGGACGGGCAAGGCGATCTCGTTAGCAGGCACGATCCTGGGACGAACTCTCCTAAGGTCGTTCAACAGATTGAGACGCCTCGCTCTACTGACCCCATCATGCGGCGGCCTAACCCCGACCGCGAAGAGAAGCGAGTGACCCGCGGGGCGACATGGTCCGGAAAATTATCAGGAGGAGCTTGACCTCAACGACCCCAATCAGAGAAGCCTGCTAGAGCGTCCCAATGGCTGGCCTCGTCTGCGAACAGCTTGGTGCCGGCCAGCATGCGCGCGCGGGCGATCTCAACGCCCTCGGCTTCGCGATGGCGGATGAACGTCAAGGTACGGCCGGCGCGCTCGCGCAGGGCGATGACGACGCGACGACGGTCTGACTGATGTTCCTTCATGCGACGGTCCTTGCGGTCCTCTACGCGGTTCTCAGGGCGCACGACGCCTCCGAAAAATGCACCGTCTATTTCGACTTCGCCTTCAAGCGTTTCGTTCTTGGTTTCAGCCGACAGGGCTTCGCGCAGCTTGTGGCCAAGCACGAAGGCAGTCTTGTACTGAACGTCCAGATCGCGGGAGAACTGGACAGCCCACATGCCCTTTGCGCCGTTGACGAACAGGCAGATCGCGGCCAACAGATCGACAAATGCCAGCTTGCGCGAAGCGAAGATCGTACCGGACGTGACGGAGAACTGCGCACCGCAGGCGGCGCACTTGAACTTGCGACGGGTCGGAATGTCGTAGTGGTCCAGGCATCCGCATTTCGGACAAACAGGCTCACCTTGTGTCGAAGCCCAGCGAAGGACCTTGAACGTGTCGTAAGCCTTTTCCTCGCCACCCTTGTAAATTTCTTTGAGGGAGAGCGAGCGGCTTTCGGCGGAAAGTAGGAAGTGCTGGGGCATTGTCATCATATCCGGTGATTTTGTTCACCGTATATGACGGCTTGCACCGCCAAATGCAGGGGTTTATATCACCGGATATGATGGTATTTTTTGAGGCGGCACATGGCACGGAAGGACGACCCGGCAACCGTCGAGTATGAGACGAAGGCCAAGAACCTGTTGAAGGCGGAATTGAAGCGAAAGGGGGTCACCTATGCCCAACTCGCCGAAAAGCTGTCAGCCATCGGTGTTCATGAGACCGAGCGCAATTTGAACAACAAAATCAGTCGAGGCGGGTTTACGGCAGCGTTTTTTTTGCAGGCCCTTTCCGTCATAGGTTGCTCCTCTATAATTTTGGAGTAGTATATTTCCAGCATGATGCTGGGGGGTCGCCTACATTTAGGCGAATTCATGTGATGGGCTGTGGCCATGTCTGACGAAGTTTACCGCGCAAAAATAGATCGGCTGATCCGAGAGATGAGCGGTGAGGTTGTTCTGAATGGCTCACACATCCACGCTTCTATCATCATAGAGCGTATGTTCGCTCGGGCGTCCTCGTGCATTCGAATCCTCAGCAGAACCTTCGACCCCCGAATTTACGGGGCGCCGGACACCGTAGCTCACGCGAACCTCTTCCTGGGCCTGCCAAACCGCAAAGCTGAGGTTCTGATCGAGGAGCCGCATAATCTGGATACCAGCAACCACCCGTTTTTTCACAGTTTGGTAGGTCATCCAAACTTGCAAATCCGGGTTGTACCACAGCACCTTAGGGCGCCAATCCAGATGAATTTTTCGATCATGGACAACAAAGGACTTCGTTTTGAGAAGGACAACACTGAAACAGCGGCAATAGCGCTGTTCGGCGAATCTCCTTTAACCAATGACCTGATCCGCCTCTTTGATCGTGTTTGGCAGACCAGTGCTCCAATGAACCTTCGCGCCGCGACTGTCGCGGCGTAGGCAAAGACCATTTTGGGTGAGCCGGCGTCCTGTGTGTCTATGTTGCCCCAGCTGGAGCCCGTTCTCGGGGCGGCGCTGGGGCTAAACCTTGCATATCTCAATCTTGCGGTATTTGCCTACATCACTCGTATTAGCGACAGCGTCAGCGAGTCGCTTGCAGCGGTGGAGGCCAGCGCAACTGACGCTGTAAAGGATACTATCTGGTATGGACAGCTAAGAGCCATTGCAGACGTAAAGACGATTGATAAAAATCGTATCCTGATTCCCGAAACACGATGGATAAATACCCCACCTAGTGTGTGGGGCATATTGTTCAACGTGTTTTTCTTCTGGAGGCTTGGAAAGCTTCTATCAATTGTTTTAACTGTATTTGTTGCGTTTATGTTAATCCTTGGAACGGCCCACAGTGCTGGGATCATTGGATGGTTTCTTTGCAAAGATGCCAATTCCATCAGCTTCTACTTCTTACTCTCAGTCTTGGCATTTGTATGGCCTATGTTGATGGCTTGGGCGGGCGCGTGGGTGCAACTCGCAGCGCGAAGGTTTCTGCGATACCAAGTCACGTCTCTTGGTAAGGCAGCACTTATGGAAGCCGCAGCCACCACTGCGGCGGCATCCAAGGCGGTCGACGCTGCCACGGGCACGGTTACTACCGTACAGCCCGCTGCGTAATTTCTCGCTTGGTGCGTTTGCTACATAAGACCGGGCTTTTGTCGGGGGCGGTGGACTCCGCCAGGGGAGAAATGACACCCAAAGCCGGATGGCTGAAGCGACGGTCGCCCCGCGTTCCGCACAGTGACGAAGGTAACGGTACGGCTCTTCGGCAGATGGCGCATCCTCATGGTAGCGTCTGGCCGTTCCCTCTGATGCTTCGGCCTCCCACACCTATCCGAACAGGCCCGATCCTGGAGGGTCCTCGAAGTGGGCATGAGGGCGATAGGCCGCGTGGTTCGGGTACCAAGCGTAGGCGCGGTATTGGGCTGGAAATTGGCGACGCGCGACGAAGAAGTCCGAGATCAACTCGTGCAATGGCAATTCCTAACACGGTGGACGTGTTGGAGCAGCCTCATCCTCCTAGTCAGGAACGTCATCAAGGTTATAGGATTGATGCGCGGCGAACCCTCGAAACTCAGGATCATGTTGACATCGCTGTTCGACAGAGCCGACTTCGCGCAAGGAAGCCACATCGTTTCGGAATTGCTTATCTCAGGGTCTATCGTCGGCCTAGTCAAACCCTTGGCGCGGCGAGGAAGCGGCGGTCGTCGGCGTGATGCATGACGGGAGTCGGCGGCGCCTCACCATAGGCGAAATGCAGGAACCAAAGGAAAGGACCACCTGCATGGAATTGCGAACCGCGTCCTCGGCGTCTGAGCCGCGACCCTTGCCAAGGATCATTCAACCCGCGACGTAGAGCTTCAAGCCAGCCTTGGACATGCGAACCGCGCTACCATCGTTGCAGAGGAGCCGTCCACCAGATGGTTCCATTTGTAGTCCGCGCCTTTGGTCGACATAGCGGACTGGCTCTGGCCACCGGCAAGGTTGAAGAGTGTTCCGTTGTTGCAGTCGTACTTGGCCTACGTGAACCAGATGCCTGAGCACGCGGTCGCGTTTCAGGGTTGATCTACTCGTAAAAAGGAATTGTCTTAGGCGGAAGGCCGCACTTAATACCACTATCCTATTGGCGCCCCATCGGGTTCCCGGATTGAGCAAGTCCGGATCACTATTTTATGCCGCTGCCAGCGTTGTGTCCGCCATGTGCACGCGCGCTGCCGCTGCCAGCAGGTCGGTCTGGGTGATCAGCCCAATAATGCGTCGCTCGGCATCGACGATGACCACGGCATGGCTGCGGCCGTCGGTGAGCACCGGCAGCAGGCTCATCGCCGGCGTATCGGGAGAGGCGGTGCCAGCCTTCGACATCACAGCCCTCACCGCGTCGGTCGCCTTCGTCAGCTCGCGCAGGCCAACTACACCGACCAGCCCGCCGTCGGCGTCGGTCACCGGCAGCGTCCGGATGTTGTGATCGAGCAGCAAATGACGCGCCTGGTCGGCAGGCGCATGTTCATCGACCGAAATCACATCGCGCGACATGATGTCCTCGCACAGCAGGGTCCGGTGGGAGCGCACCATCGCCTGCAACTCGACCTGCCGTAGCAGCCGCTCAAGATCGTTGCGGTCGATATCGAAGGTTTCCTCCAGCGCGCCGAGCGCGGCATCGATATCCTCGGGCTGGAAGCCGACCCGCTCCCGCGCCGGCGGATCGATGGTTCCATGCGCGCTTTTAAGGGCGGGAGCCGCCACATGCGGATAGTTGCGCCGCGACAGTTTATGGATGCCGTAGCCGAGTGCAACCAGCACGATCGAGTTCAGCGCTACCGGAACGAAGGGAAACAGCAAGCCCGAGCTGAAGACGGCCGGTCCGCCGAACACCGCAGTTAAGGCGGCGGCGCCACCCGGCGGATGCAGGCAGCGCGTGAACGACATGGCGGCGATCGCCAGCGCCACCGCAATGCCGGTAGCAAGGACGGGTTCATGCACGAAATGCGCCACGATCACCCCGACCAGCGCCGAAATCGTATTGCCACCGATAATCGACCAAGGTTGCGCCAGCGGGCTTGAAGGCACGGCAAAGAGCAGCACGGCCGATGCTCCCATTGGAGCAACCAGCAGTGCGACATGTGGGCCAGACCCGTTCGCCAGCGCACTGATCACGCCAGTCAATGCGATGCCGATCATGGCCCCGATGCAGGCGAGCAGCCGCTCGCGCAGCGTTGCACCCGCAAGGATCGGAACAAAGAGACGAAACGCCATGGCATACCCTTGGACGAGTGGTCGGAACTCCGCGCTCCGCAATGCAGGCAAAGCCACAGATTTGGAAGTTAAGCCAATTCGGAAAGCCGGCTCACGGGGGAATACTTTTGCGCGAAACGGCCATTGCCAAATGGGTGCAGACATTTTGATCAGCCAGAGGAGGCGGACGGCACGCTGATCCGCTCGAGCGCAGCTAGAGGCCAAGGGCTGTCGTGCCGCGGGCAGCCGGAAATGGGGATGGTCGGAGGTCGAGCTGGGATGGACACTAAGGAATTCAGAGGCTTCGAAAAGCGTGCTGACAATGTCGGCATGGCAAGACAAATCAGGCCCTTGTCGCTCCACTTCCGAGGCGAACTCCAGCGGAGTACGGCTTCTACGCGGTGCTTGGTCTGCCTGTCCTTGCCACCATCGGATTCGTTGGCTGCTGAAACGTCCACCTGTAGCCGCTGAGAAGACGACTGCCGCCAGTGCCGTCGTGGAACCGCCATATGACGGCGGCTTGGTTACAGAGCCGGCTCGTGTCGATCGGGCGGGGGAGCCTGATGTGACGTACATGGTCCAGAAAGTGGCCAATGAAGGTGCTGGCATCGTCAACGTGATCAGGTCACGTAATAGCGTAATACAACCGCGACCACGAGCCTCTCAGGCGTTCGATGAGGCGAGAAAATCCGATCACCAGACCACGCGCGATTCCGCCACACTGCCACACACGAAACCGATCAGGTCACGTTCCAGGCTCACCAGAAGATTGGAGCCGAGGCCACCTCGGCTGAACTCTGCCATGCCGCGGGCCGCCACCTCTTCCAGCCGCGGTAGAAAACGTGGGTCAGCAGCGCCGGCATGGGCGAGCAACTCCCAAATCGCGAGCAGCGCCATCAGCACCGCAAGCGGCCGCAGATGTCGGCCGATGAAGCGGAAGGCCGGCGGTGCGATGGAAGCGCCGCGACAGCCTATCCCGACCTGCAATCGTGATCAGGCTGATCGTGGGGTCTCCGGACGCCAGCGTTACAGATAGTTTTCGGCAAACGTGAGCAGGCCGTGGACCACCAATCCGGTCAGGCCGACCACGATCATGGCCGAAAAGACGAGTTCCAATTGAAAGAGCTGACGACCATAGGCCATCAGGTATCGGAGCCCTTCGAACGATGCGATGAGTTCTACCGCAACCAGGGTCTGCCAGCCGCTGGCAAGGCCTTCTCGCAGCCCTGCAGAGATCGACGGCGGGCGAGAGGCAGCACGATCATCGTGAGTTTCGACCAGCGGCTGAACGAAAGGACACGGCCAGACCCCCCTCACGACGACGCCGTTGCGCTTCGCTAACCCTTCGCCGCCATCAGGCTGGGTAGAGGACTTGCACGTCTAAAGCTGTCGATCATGCTCGGCACACACGAAAAGGGCGGCATCGCTGCCGCCCTTTCCGTAAGCTTGCGAGATTGGCTGGATTAGAAATCCATACCGCCCATGCCGCCCATGCCACCGCCGGGCATACCAGCCGGCATGCCGCCGCCAGCCGACTCCTTCTTCGGAGCCTCCGCGATCATGGCTTCCGTGGTGACCAGCAGGCCGGCGACCGAGGCCGCATCCTGCAGAGCCGTGCGCACAACCTTGACCGGATCGACGATACCCATGGCGATCATGTCGCCATATTCGCCGGTCTGGGCGTTGTAGCCGAAGGTCGCGCCCTTGTTCTCGAGGATCTTGCCGGCGACGATCGATGCTTCCGCACCGGCGTTGGCCGCGATCTGACGGGCCGGAGCCTGCAGCGCGCGACGCACGATGCTGATGCCCGCGGTCTGGTCGGAGTTGGCGCCGGTGACGGTGATGGCCAGCGAAGCGCGCAGCAGGGCGACGCCGCCGCCGGGAACGATGCCTTCTTCGACGGCCGCACGGGTCGCGTTGAGGGCGTCATCGACGCGGTCCTTCTTTTCCTTGACTTCGATCTCGGTCGCACCGCCGACGCGGATGACGGCAACGCCGCCTGCCAGCTTGGCGAGACGTTCCTGCAGCTTCTCCTTGTCGTAGTCCGAGGTGGTCTCCTCGATCTGCTGCTTGATCTGGGCGACGCGGCCCTGGATCTCTTCCTTCTTGCCGGCGCCGTCAACGATGGTGGTGTTCTCCTTGGAGATCGACACCTTCTTGGCGCGGCCGAGCATGTTGAGGCCGACATTCTCGAGCTTGATGCCGAGGTCTTCGGAAATGACCTGGCCACCGGTGAGGATAGCGATGTCTTCCAGCATGGCCTTGCGGCGATCACCGAAGCCCGGCGCCTTGACGGCAGCGATCTTCAGGCCGCCACGCAGCTTGTTGACGACCAGCGTGGCCAGGGCCTCGCCTTCGACGTCTTCCGAGATGATGACCAGCGGCTTCGAGGTCTGCACGACAGCCTCGAGGATCGGCAGCATGGCCTGCAGGTTGGAGAGCTTCTTCTCGTGGAGCAGGATGTAGGCGTCTTCCAGATCCGCAACCATCTTTTCGGCGTTGGTGACGAAGTAGGGCGAGAGATAGCCGCGGTCGAACTGCATGCCTTCAACGACTTCAAGCTCGGTCTCGGCGGTCTTTGCTTCCTCGACCGTGATGACGCCCTCATTGCCGACCTTCTGCATCGCTTCCGCGATCATCGAGCCGACCGACACGTCGCCATTGCCGGCGATGGTGCCGACCTGGGCAACCTCTT
>NZ_JAMYQC010000065.1:0-12050 GCF_040320645.1 Mesorhizobium sp. M0633 | reverse complement strand
TGGCTCATGCTGTGCTGCTAACTACGCTCGAAAGGACGACCTTAAGAGCGCAGCTTCGCTACCGGGCCATGCTCCCGCAAGGCGGCCCTCGCCGGAGGCGTACTGGCCAAACACAATTCCTCCCGCTGATGCTTGAGGCAAGCAAAGGAGGCTCGCCTTCAACCCAAAAGCGACTGCATATTGGTCCGGATATACTAATGGCAGGTGAAACTGGCTCAACGCCGACGCTACCGGCACAGGCAACGGAAGCCGTGAGCCGGTCGCGGTGCCGGAGCCGTGAGACTTAGTCCATATGCGCGGCAGGCGCGCCACCGGCGGGCGGCGCAGCCTTTGGCTTGCGCAGCAGGAAAACAAAGGGGACAGCAAGCAGTGTCATCATCATCAGCAGCTTGAAGTCATTGACGTAGGAGATCATCATCGCCTGGATATTGACCATGCGATCCATCAGCGACAGCGCCGTCGGATCGCCGCCCGCCGCTGCCGGCGATGCCGCCCAGAGGTTGGGATTGAACGCATTGATATAGGCCGAGAGCTCGGCGTGGTTGATCTGCGTGTTGCGTACCAGCAGAACCGTCACCACCGATACGCCGATCGACGAGCCAAGATTGCGCACCAGGCTGAACAGCGCCGTTGCATCGGTGCGGAAGCGTGCGTCGAGCGTGGCGAAAGCCACGGTGGACAGCGGCACGAACACCATTCCCATTCCAAGGCCCTGGATGACGCCGGAGCTGAGGATAAGCCAGTTGTCCATCTGCGGCGAAAAGCTCGACATCGTGTAGAGCGATTGCGCGGTCAGCAGGAAGCCGATGACGACGAGGATCCTGGCATCGATCCTGTGCATGATCCGCCCGACGAACAGCATCGCGATCATCGTGCCGACACCGCGCGGGCCCAAGACGATGCCTATGGTGAGGGTCGGATAACCGAAGATGGTCGACAGCATTGGCGGCAGCAGCGACATGCTCGCCAGGATGAGCACGCCCATGACAAAGATGAACGCGAGCCCGGTGACGAAATTGCGGTCGAGGAATATCTTCGGGTCGATAAAGGGGTGCTCCGCCGTCAACGTGTGGATGGTGAATACCCAGAAACCGGTGATGGAAAGACCAAGCTCGATCCATATCTCGATCGAGGAAAACCAGTCGACCTCGCCGCCGCGATCGAGCATCAGCTGCAGCGCGCCGACACCGAGCGAGAGCATGGTGAAGCCGAAGAAATCGAAGCTGCGCACGCGACGGGCGACGCTGGGAAGATATGCGGCCATGCCAAGGAAGGCGATGATGCCGACCGGCAGGTTGATGAAGAACACCCAGCGCCAGTTGAAATTCTCGGTCAGCCAGCCACCCAGCGTCGGGCCAAGGATTGGTCCCAGCATGATGCCGGCGCCCCAGATGGCCATGGCCTGGCCGTGGCGTTCCCTAGGGTTGATGTCGAGCAGGAAGGTCTGCGACAGCGGCACGATGGCCGCGCCGAACACGCCTTGCATGAGCCGGAACAAAACGATGGTCTCAAGGCTCCAGGCGATGCCGCACAGCATTGAAAAGACGGTGAAACCGACCACGGCCGTCAGGAACAGCTCCTTGCGGCCGAAGCGGTCGGCAAGCCAGCCGGTCACCGGCGTCATGATCGCCGCGGCAACGATGTAGGAGGTCAGCACCCAGTTGATGTTGTCGGGGGAGGCGCCGAGATCGCCGGTCATGGTCGGCAGCGCAACGTTGGCGATCGTCGTGTCGAGCGCCTGCATGATCGTCGCAAGCATGAGCGCAACTGTGATCAGGCCGCGGTGCGGTACTTCGCGAAAGGGTTCTGGGCTGCTCATGACCTAAAACTTCCAGCAGGTAACAAAAACGTGTACATTAGGTTTCCGGACGGCGAGGCCCTCGCTGTAGAGAGACCCTCATCGCGGTGGGACGCGAGCATCGATGTGGGGGTTACATCGACTGAGCGTCTCGACAAGCGGGCGCCTGCCGCCCGGAAACCTAAGGACCGAAGATCCTGCGCGGCGTTGTCTGCTCAGGCAGGCTACAGCGCAGCCCGTCCACGCATTCAACTTTTCCTGCGCCTCCCTCGGACCAATCCTGCATCCATCTCGCTGTTTGCTATGCGGCCGCTACCAGGCCTCTTTACCTGGCCTCGCCTGCCGTGGCGCGGCCGAAAATGCTCGGCAGCCCGCGGGAAACGCCGGTGTCCACCGTGACCGTCGCGCTCATGCCGGTGCGCAGCGCCGTCTTGGCGTCGGCATCGGCCAATTCCAGGCGGACCGGAATGCGCTGCGTGACCTTGACCCAGTTGCCGGTGGCGTTCTGCGCGGGCAGCAGCGAGAACTCGGCCCCGGTGCCGGCGCCGATCGCCTTGACGGTGGCTTCGAACGTCTTGCCCGGATAGGTATCGACCACGATTTCGGCCTTCTGGCCCGGCTTCATGTTGGTGAGCTGGGTTTCCTTGAAATTGGCGTCGACCCAGGTGTCGCCGGTCTCGACCAGCGAAAACAGCGGCGTGCCCGAACCGACATACTGGCCGACCTTGAACGAAGCGGCCTGGCTGATGATGCCGTCGGCAGGTGCCTTGACCGTGGTCTGGACCAGATCATAGGCCGCCTTGTCGCGTGCGGCGAGCGCCGCCATTACCGTTGGATGCTTGTCGGTCTCGATGTCGGGATTGCCGCCAAGTGCCGCCTTGGCGCTGGCGATCCCTTGCTGGGCCACGGCCAGCTGCTGCTTCGCCTTGTCGAGGTCGTTCTTGGCTTCGTCCAGAGACGACTTGGCGTTGATGCCCTTGCGGGCAAGGTCGGCGGCGCGGTCATATTGCGACTGCGCGTACTGGACCTGGCTTTCGTCGGACTTCTCCTGCGCCAGCGCCTGGCTGTAGGCCGCACGCAGCTGCTCGACATTGAGCCGTGCGCCAGCCACCGCCGCGTCGGCCTGGGCCAATGCGATCCGGTAGGGCTCGGGATCGATAGCGAACAACACGTCGCCCTGCTTGACAGACTGGTTGTCGAAAATGTCGACCTGAACGATGCGGCCCGCCGTATCGGCGGCTATCGACACCTTGGCCTGCTGCAGATTGGCGTTCTCGGTCTCCTGATAGCGGCCGCCGGTCACCCAGACATAGCTGCCGCCGGCGATCAACGCAGCGGGCAGCACAAACATCAAAAGGAAGCGGCCGGCACGGCGCTTCTTCTTCGGCGCCACCGGCGCCGGAGCTATCTGCGGAGCGACCGTTACCGGAGCTGCCGCCGGCTTCGCGGGAGCTTCCATCTCCAGCTTGGCCGCATTCTCATCTAGTTTGGCTACCGCGTTCATGCTGCTGCGCCTTCCGTATTCTTCACTTTTTCCGAGGGCGGCGTCTCACCATCTGCAAGATTCTGCACCATTGTCTCCAGCGCCCTGACCAGGACGTGGCGATCTTCCGGCGAAACGCCAACGAGCGATTCCTCATAAACCTCGCCGGCAAGGCTCTTGACGTGGGTGTAGGCCGCGTTGGCCTTGGCGGTCGGGAAAATCATGCGCACTCGCCTGTCGGTTGCGTCGGGACGGCGCTCGATCCAGCCGCCCTCCTCCATGCGATCGACAAGACGCGAGACGCTGATCGGCTCGATTTCGAGAAGCTCGGCAAGCCGCGCCTGCGCGACACCCGCCTCCTTGGCGACACGTACCAGAAGCCGCCATTGCGCCGAAGAAAGGCCGAAACCACTGGCGCGCGCCTCGAAGCGCTTGCGCATCAGGCGCTGCACGTCGTGGATCAAAAAGCCCAATCTGTCGATGCCGTCGGAAACCATGAGCGACATATATAATAAGCGTGCTCATAATTCAAGGAGCCGGATTGTGCCAGAAGCCGGCAAGTGTGCATGGCAGTCACATCATGAGCGATTGCGAATGAGCATCGTGACCACGAAGAAAGCACCGAACGAACTGGTGATGATGCCGATCGGCAGTTCCTGCGGCGGCAGCAGCGTGCGCGCGAGAAGATCGCTTGCCAGCAACAGCACCGCTCCGAAGATAGCGCAGGTTGCGATCAGGCGAAGGTGTAGCGGGCCGGCAAGGGTCCTGGACAAATGCGGGATCATCAGGCCAACGAAACCTATGACGCCTGCTACCGAGACAAGGATTGCTGTCGAGAAAGCGGCGACGAGAAATGTCATCCTGCGCATCCGCGCAACCGGCACACCGAGGCTTTCGGCGGCATTCTCGCCGGCCAGGAAAGCGTCGAGCCGACGATGGTTCCAAAGTCCATAGACAAGGATGGTGCCTGCGCCCAGAGCAGCCAGCCCGATATTGTCCCAACGCGCGAGCCCGAGCCCGCCCATCGTCCAGAACAACACCGAGTGAGCGGCGCGCTGGTCTCCGGCAAAGACGAGATAGTTGGTCAAGGCGGTGAACATGAAGGAGACAGCAAGCCCGGCGAGGATCAGCCGTTCGGGGCCTTGCCCCCTCACCCGCGAAACCAGCAAAAGCACGATGCCGGCGGCTAATACGCCGCCCGTGAAGGCCGCGACCGGCAACGTCCAGATGCCGAAATGGTCGCCAAAAATGGTGATGACGGAAACCGCGCCGGCCGCCGCTCCGGACGACAGGCCGAACAGGAACGGATCGGCGAGGTCGTTGCGCGTTACCGTCTGCAGCAGCGCGCCGATGACGCCCAGCCCGGCGCCGACACAGATGGCCATAATCGTGCGCGGCAGCCTGAGATCGACAACGATCTTGGCAATCGGGATCTTGCCGGCCGGACCGGACACGATGTCTCCGTCCAGCCCGGCCGCATGTCCGAGCGCAGCAATCACGTCGCTCAGCGCGATGACCGTCGATCCATAGGCAATCGACAACAAAGCAAGAGCAGCAATTGCTGCTGCTCCTGCTGTCATGGCCAATTCGAACGCTCTCTGGCGCAAGCTCAGAAAGCTTCCGGGTGCATCGCCCTGGCGATCTTGCCGATCGCCTCGATGTTGGCAGGCCCAGGTGTCAGTTCGGCATAGCGCAGCGCGACGAAGCGTTCATTTTTGACCGCATCAGTCTCCTTCATCGCCGGATGGGCTTTGAGGAAATCGAGCAGTTTCCTGTAGCCGCCGCCGTCCTGGTAGTCGAGCAGGATAAGGAATTGCGGATTGCGGGCCGCCACCGTCTCCCAATCCGTATTGCCCCAACTCGTCGCCATGTCGGCCATGATGTTGTCGCCGCCGGCAGCAGCGATCATGGCGCTGGGGTTCGCGAACTTGCCTGATGTGAAAGGTCTGTCTTCGCCGGAGTCGTAAAGAAACACGCGCGTACCCTTGCGGTCGCCAACCTTCGCCGTGATACCGGCGAGTTGCGTTTTCCAGCGCGAAACAAGCTTTTCCGCCTCTACTTCCTTGCCAAAAATCTTGCCCAGCTTTTCGACGTCGCCATAGAGCAGGTCCATCGAGGCGGCGGGGCGGTTCTGGTCGAGATGGACGCAGCTTTCCGTCAGCACCAGCGTCTTGATACCGTACGGCGCCAGCGTATCGGGCGTCACCTCGCCACCTGGCTTCATGCCGTAATACCAGCCGGCGAAGAAGAAATCGGGCTCGACGGCGACGAGGTTTTCGAGCGTCGGGTATTTCGGTGCGAGTTCCGGGATCGCGCCCTGCTCAGCCTTGAATTCCGGACCGACCTTGTACCATCCGGTGATGCCCGTCAGGCCGACGATCGACGGTTGCAGCCCCAGCGCGAAGGCCATCTCCGCCATGTTCAGATCTTGGATAACGGCGCGCTTCGGCGCGGCTTCGAACGTCAGCGGCGTGCCGCAGCTGTCAACGGTCACGGGAAAAGCGAAGGCCGCCTGGGCAAGCAGTAGGGAGGCAAAGGCGTTTCACGAATGTTGCTCCTTGGTCAGATCAGGATGGGAAGAGGCACGGTTAGGAACGTCGAAGATCGTAAGTTCGCGGTCCTCGGTGGGATGGCGCAGCCGAAGCACGTCGACGCCGAAAGTCTCGCGGATCAATTGCTTGGTCAGCGCCTCGTGCGGACCGGCGAGTGCCTGCAGGCGGGCCTCGTTCATCACCGCGACCCTGGTGGCAAATGGCGTGACCAGCGACAGATCATGAAGCACCGCCACCACGGTCATGCCAAACTGCGATACGAGTTCGAGAAGGTCGCTGCGGGCGCGCGGATCGAGATGATTGGTCGGTTCATCGAGGAACAGGATTTTGGGCTCCTGGGCGATGGCGCGCGCCAGCTGGGCGCGTTGCCGCTCGCCACCGGATAGCGAGCCGATTGTGCGGCCGAGCAGCGGCATCAGGCCGGTTCTGCGAAGCGCTTCGATGACGATGTCGCGTTGCTCGCTCCTTCGTCGCATGCCCGCATGGGGGACGCGCCCAAGCTCGACATAGTCGATCACGGCAAGCCGCGGGTCGGGCTGATCGGTCTGGCCGACGACCGCCATGTGCAGCGCCCGCTCGGCGGCCGAAAATCTCTCCAGCCGGCGTCCGGAGAATCTCACATCTCCCGCGCTTGGCCGCAGCGTACCGCAGAGCATGCGCAGCAGCGTCGTCTTGCCGGCGCCGTTAGGGCCGATGATGGCGAGGCGGTCGCCCGCCGCTAGCGAAAGGCTCACCGCACTAACCAGGCGCTGGCCATTTGCCGTCGCACTCAGTTCGCGCGCTTCAAGAAGAGGCTGGGAGGCGTCCAACTTACCGTCACTTTCTCAATGGCGACGGAAGGAAGCTGGACGGACCGGCCGACAAGACCGATGTCCACGTCTCCTCCCGGCACACCCCGTCCGGTCAACTCATGCTGATGGCAGGTCTCCTGGCTCGCGGGTCTTTGCGCCATCCTGCCTTCCCAGCCTTGCCGGCCAGTGGCACTTCGGATCTTGCTAACCGCTTACAGTTGCGGGGGCAGCCACGGCCTCGATCCGAAGACCTCACCGTGTTCCCTTTTCACCCCTTGCCTTTCGACTCGGGGACCATCACTCAGCCACCCTAATTTTCCGCCACTCACAGCGCAATAAATTTTCGGAGTTCGGACAGCCGCTGGAGCAAGGGTCTTGTCAGAAGGAGTCATGCATACCTCGTAATGTAATAACATTACGTACCTAGAGGACGTTGTCTGCTTCTGTCAACCCCCAACACGATTTGGGACAAATGGCTGCCGGCATCTGGGCGCGAGGTCGCCGATGCGCCGGAATTCGATCCCTGTAGCGGCAAGGCTGGAAATTTGGATACCGGTCAAAGTGTGAGGCGCGGCAGGCGACCCCGAAGCGCAGGAAGCGCTGCTACCGCTTGTGACGAGCATGCAGAAGATCGGCGTTCAGATGCTCAGACTATCGATCTCATCCAGGCGGAAAACGCTTCGATATGCGCTTGTCGGGGGTGATTGGCTACGCAGGCAAGGTAAAAGCCATAGCCTGGCAGACAGAGATCATGTGCCTTGACTAGCCTGCCAGCCTCGAGTTCGCCACTGACGACCACATCGCTGCAGATAGCGATACCTTGGCCTGCCGCTACCGCGTCAATCGCGTGCAGCTCTTCGCGGAAGCTTAGGTCCCATGCCTGGTTGGCATTGGGGATGCTGGGATCGATCGAGCGTGCGATCGCCAGCCATCGTTGCCAAGTCGGCGCTTCCGGGTCGCGGTTCGTCCAATTGAAATGGATGAGCGGGTATTGCAGCAGATCGGCGGCGCGCTCGATCTGTCGGTCGCCTCCTGCGAACAACTCCGGGCTGCATACCGGAAAGAATGCGTCCCGAAAAATTTCCTGCGCGGGAACATCCCGCGGCATCCTGCGCGCATAGCGGATCGCGACGTCGGCGTCACCGGCTCGCAGGTCCAGAACGGCGTCTGTCCCGATGATCTCCAGTGGAATGTTCGGATGCTGTTCGCGCCACTTCGACAGGCGCGGAACCAGCCATCGGCTGGCAAATGCATTTGGGCTCGTCACGCGCAACGGGCGTTGGCCAACTCCGGCCGAGGCTGATGCTATTGCCGCAGCGAAAGCGTCGAAGCCGCTGCAAATTACCGGGAATAGCCGTTCGCCCACGCCTGTGAGCACGAGCGGTCGTGGGCGCCGCCGGAACAGCAGTTGCCCACAGACCTCCTCCAGCAATCGAATCTGGTGGCTGATGGCCGTTGGCGTCACGCCGAGTTCCGTCGCGGCCTTCCTGAAGCTCATCAGCCTGGCAGCGGCTTCGAAGGCGCGAAGCGACCCGAGCGGCGGAAGTTTTCTCATCCAGGCAGTTTAGATGAATTTAGCTCATCCAGCGACTGAGATATTCGATTTTGCAGCGAATGGCGCCGCATGAGATCATTGTGATCCGGTGAACGACAGCGGCCTGTCCAACCGTGCTGAATCACGAAGGGTATCCCTCGATGAGCATGTTCAAGCTTATAGACGGTTCCGAGCCGACGTTGCAGGCGCCAGATATCGCCCGGCTCAGGCAGGCGATTAGCGGCGATCTGATCCTTCCGGACGACCCTGGCTATGACCAGGCGCGCAGAGTTTGGAATGGCATGGTCGATAAGAGGCCGGCGGCTGTTTTCTATTGCGCCGAATCCAGCGATGTCGTCACGGCCGTCAACTTCGCCCGATCGCAAGGCTTCCTCGTCGCCGTCCGCGGCGGTGGTCATAACGTCGCCGGCAGTTCGGTATGCGACGGCGGCTTGGTGATCGATGTGTCACGCATGAAGCGGATCGAAGTCGACCCGATCCGCCGTGTTGCGCGCGCAGAGGCCGGCCTGAACCTGGGCGAGTTCGACGCAGCCACACAGGTCCATGGTCTTGCGACGACCATGGGTGTCAACGCGGATACCGGCATAGCCGGACTGACACTCGGCGGCGGGTTCGGCAAGCTTGGCCGCAAACATGGACTGAGCTGCGACAACCTTGTCGCTGTCGAAATCGTGACAGCGAACGGCCGGTTGCTCACGGCAAACGCGGCCGAAAATGCAGATTTGTTCTGGGGCATTCGGGGCGGCGGCGGCAATTTCGGAATAGTCACCACCTTCGAATACAAGCTCCATCCCGTGGGTCCGCTCCTCATCGCGGGATCGATGCTATACCGCTACGAAGAGGCACGCGAAGCGATGCGGTTCTATCGTGCGTTCTCGAGCGGCGCCCCGGATGAACTGAGCCTGGATGCAGCACTTGTGACGGCGCCCTCGGGCGAACGCCTCTTCAGCATATCGGCGTGCTACATCGGCCCACTCGACGAAGGCCAGCAAATCATTCAACCTCTGAGAGAGTATGGCACGCCAGTTGAGCGCCGGATTGCTCCTGTCCCCTATCTTCAAATCCAATCGGCCGGGGACAGCCTCTTTCCGCGCGGGCGGCGCTACTACTGGAAGGCGCAGTTCATGCGCGAAATCACAGATCAGGCGATCGATACCATGCTTGCGGCTTACATGACTGCACCCAGCGAATCGCTTCTAGTCCTGCAGCAGGTTGGCGGCGCCATCTCGCGAGTACCGATGGACGGAACGCCCTACGCCAACAGAGATGCACTTTACGATTGCTTCCCGATATCGATCTGGGACAATCCGTCTGACGACGAAACGCACATCCGATGGGCGCGCGACCTGTGGGATGCAATGAGACCGTTCTCGACCGGCGGCGTCTACGCGAATAATCTCGGCGAAGAGGGCACTGATCGGGTTCTGGCGGCTTACGGCGAGAATTATCCGAGGTTGGCCGCACTAAAGAACAAGTATGATCCCACCAATTTCTTTCGCTTGAACCAAAACATCAAGCCTGCGACCTGAGCGACCGCCCCAGGCCGATGCTCGAAATTCTGCGGCGCTGCTACAGCTCCAAATTCCAGTTCTGGCCGACCAGATCCTTGCCGAAGGAATGGTGGCGCTCCTCGTTGGTCAATTTAAAGCCCGCAGCCTCATAGATGTGGCGAGCGGCGGCGAGCACGCCGTTGGTCCACAGCGTCAGTGTCCTGTAACCCCTGGCGCGGCAAAAGCCGACACATTCCTCGACCAGCCGCTTGCCGATGCCGAGGCCGCGCGCCGACGGCTCGACATAGAGCAGACGCAACTTCGCCACCGCGTCCGACTGGCGCACGACGAAGACCGAGCCGACGACCTCCCCTTCCCGCTCGGCGATCCAGCTGCGTTCCCATTTCGGATCGAAGGATTTGACGAAGGCACCGAGGATTTCGGCGACCAGCGCTTCATAGGTTTCGTCCCAGCCATATTCCTGCGCGTAGAGCAGGCCCTGGCGATGAATGATCCAGCCGATGTCGCCGACTTGCAGAGGCCGCAGCATATAGGGAATTTTGGGCTCGGCGCTTCCGCCCAGCAAACGCTGCACCGTCTGCATGGCCTTGACCAGCCTGTCCTGTTCGGCAACCGAAAGCCGTTCGAGCAAAGCCGCGACCTGGTCGTGCGAACCCTGGTTCAGCGGCGCGAAGGCCTGCCGCCCGGCCTTGGTCAGCGCGATCGACGAGCGCCGCGCATCCGCCCCGATCGTGGCGCGCTCGACCAGATTACGCTCCTCGAACTTCTTCAGCAGCCGGCTGAGATAACCGGCATCGAGGCCGAGATCGCGCGCAAGGTCGGTGGCGGTCAGGCCATCGCGATGCGCCAGCTCATAGAGCACCCGCGCCTCGGTCAGCGAGAAGGTGCTTTTCAGCAGCCCTTCGTCGAGCAGCCCGATCTGGCGGGTGTAGAAGCGGTTGAAGGCCCGCACCGCGTCGATCCGCTCCTTGCCTGGGTGATCATGAATGGTCATGGCATCCTCCTCCCGGCAAGATCAGCGATTTAGTTGACTTAGTCAAGTATCCGTTTGAAGCAATTGTCCTGATGATGCTCACCGGGCGCCTTGACTCGCGCGAGTTGCCAGCCTATTTCAGCGCCACGTTAGCACTCCCCCAAGATGAGTGCTAACCACATGTCCGGCGCCGCCGGACGGAGGAACTGTTCTCACCATTCTCATCGAGGAATAAAAAATGGCAAAGTCGAAGTTCCGCCCGCTTCATGACCGCGTGGTCGTTCGTCGGGTCGAATCCGAATCCAAGACCGCGGGCGGGATCATCATCCCCGATACGGCTAAGGAAAAGCCGCAGGAAGGCGAGATCATCGCCGTCGGTTCCGGCGCCCGCGACGAAGCCGGCAAGCTCGTTCCGCTGGACGTCAAGGCCGGTGACCGCATCCTGTTCGGCAAGTGGTCGGGCACCGAAGTCAAGCTCAATGGCGAAGACCTTCTGATCATGAAGGAATCCGACATCATGGGCATCATCGGCTGAATATCGGCCTCACCCTCGTTTAAATCTTCGGGCTCAATCCAAGCCCCTGCCAGGAGCTAAAAATGGCTGCCAAAGACGTAAAATTCTCCCGCGACGCTCGTGAGCGCATGCTGCGCGGCGTCAACATCCTCGCCGACGCGGTGAAGGTCACGCTCGGCCCCAAGGGCCGCAACGTCGTCATCGACAAGTCGTTCGGCGCACCGCGCATCACCAAGGACGGCGTCACCGTCGCCAAGGAAATCGAGCTTGAGGACAAGTTCGAAAACATGGGCGCGCAGATGGTCCGCGAAGTTGCTTCGAAGACCAACGACATCGCCGGCGACGGCACCACCACCGCGACCGTTCTGGCACAGTCGATCGTCCAGGAAGGCCACAAGTCAGTTGCCGCCGGCATGAACCCGATGGACCTCAAGCGCGGCATCGACCTCGCCGTCGCCGACGTCGTCGCGACGCTGATCAAGAACGCCAAGAAGATCAAGACCTCGGAAGAGGTTGCCCAGGTCGGCACCATCGCCGGCAATGGCGACGTGTCGGTCGGCTCGATGATCGCGGAAGCGATGCAGAAGGTCGGCAATGAGGGCGTCATCACCGTCGAGGAAGCAAAGACCGCCGAGACCGAGCTTGAAGTCGTTGAAGGCATGCAGTTCGACCGCGGCTATCTCTCGCCCTACTTCGTCACCAACGCCGAGAAGATGGTTGCGGATCTGGAAGACGCCTACATTCTTCTCCACGAGAAGAAGCTCTCCAACCTGCAGGCCATGCTGCCGATCCTCGAGGCCGTCGTGCAGACCTCGAAGCCGCTGGTCATCATCTCGGAAGATGTCGAAGGCGAGGCCCTGGCCACGCTGGTCG
>NZ_JAMYQC010000064.1:0-12715 GCF_040320645.1 Mesorhizobium sp. M0633 | reverse complement strand
ATGGCTCATGCGCCTGTGGCGAAAGCGGTGCGCCGGTCTCGTCCGCCGGCACGTAGAGATCGCCGCCCTCGCGGTATTTCGCCGCCATCGCCGCCATGCCCTCTTTCTGCGCCTCGGCACGGATGTCGTGGGAGATACGCATCGAGCAGAATTTCGGCCCACACATCGAGCAGAAATGTGCCAGCTTGTGCGCCTCCTTGGGCAAGGTCTGGTCGTGGAAGGACCGCGCGGTTTCGGGATCGAGCGACAGATTGAACTGGTCCTCCCAGCGGAACTCGAAGCGCGCGCGGGAAAGGGCATCATCCCTGACTTTCGCCGCCGGATGGCCCTTTGCCAGATCGGCGGCATGGGCGGCGATCTTGTAGGTGATCACGCCGGTCTTGACGTCATCGCGATCGGGAAGGCCGAGATGCTCCTTGGGCGTGACATAGCAGAGCATGGCGGTGCCGAACCAGCCGATCATGGCAGCACCGATGCCTGAGGTGATGTGGTCGTAGCCCGGCGCGATGTCGGTCGTCAGCGGTCCAAGCGTATAGAACGGCGCCTCGCCGCAAACGGCGAGCTGCTTGTCCATGTTCTGCTTGATCTTGTGCATCGGCACGTGGCCGGGCCCCTCGATCATCACCTGGCAATCCTTGGCCCAGGCGATCTTCGTCAGCTCGCCGAGCGTTTCCAGCTCGGCGAACTGCGCCGCATCGTTGGCATCGGCGATCGAGCCCGGACGAAGGCCGTCGCCGAGCGAGAAGGAGACGTCGTAGGCTCTGGCGATGTCGCAGATCTCCGCGAAGTGCTCGTAGAGGAAGCTTTCCCGGTGATGGTGCAGGCACCATTTTGCCATGATCGAGCCGCCGCGCGAGACGATGCCCGTCACCCTGTCGACGGTCAGCGGGATATAGTGCAGCCGCACGCCGGCATGGATGGTGAAATAGTCGACGCCCTGTTCGGCCTGTTCGATCAGCGTGTCGCGGTAAACCTCCCAGGTAAGATCCTCGGCAATGCCGCCGACTTTCTCGAGCGCCTGGTAAAGCGGCACCGTGCCGATCGGCACCGGCGAGTTGCGGACGATCCATTCGCGGATGTTGTGGATGTTGCGGCCGGTCGACAGATCCATCACCGTGTCGGCGCCCCAGCGGATCGCCCACACCATCTTTTCGACCTCTTCAGCCATCGACGATGTGACGGCGGAGTTACCGATATTGGCGTTGATCTTGACCAGGAAATTGCGACCGATAATCATCGGTTCGCTCTCGGGATGATTAATGTTGGCGGGAATGATCGCGCGTCCGCGCGCCACCTCGTGGCGGACGAATTCAGGCGTGACGAAGTCGGGGATCGCCGCGCCGAAGGCCTCGCCGTAGCGCTCAAGCTTGCCGTGCAGGATCTCGCGACCAAGATTCTCGCGGATGGCGACGAACTCCATTTCGGGCGTGATGATGCCAGCGCGCGCATAGGCAAACTGTGTCACCGCCTTGCCGGTCTTGGCCCGGAGTGGCCGGTTGCGGACTGGAAATTCCGGTGTTAGGCGCTCGCCCGCCGCAAACCCATTGTCTTCTGGCCGGACGTGGCGGCCGTCATAGGCTTCGACATCGCCGCGCGCGGTGACCCATTCATGGCGAAGCCGTGCAAGGCCGTTTTCGATGCTGGTTTCGACAGTCGGGTCTGTATAGGGGCCTGACGGATCGTAGACGGTGACGGGCGGCTCGCCGGCCGTCGGATGGACGGAGATTTCGCGCATCGGCACTTTGATCTGCGGGTGGATGGTGCCGGGCTTGTGGATCTTCCGCGAGGCGGGCAGCGGTCCCGTCGACACGGCGGGGGTGAGGGCATTCATCTTGAGGCTCCTTTGCTCATGCATTGGAGACCCAGTTCTGTGCCGGAAGGATGAAAAGACGCTTCTGTCGACCTGCCGAAACAGGACCTCGGGCGTGAACTCCCGCAAAGCGCTTGCACCGTCCCTACGCCAGTATGAACTGGATCAGGTTCAACGGGTCACTGCGCCGCGAAAGCCAGCAGTATCTCAGCCCCTTGCCGGGACTCCCCTGGTGAATGCCCCAGGTTGAACGGGCCGGCGCGGCTTTGTCAAGCGCATTTGGCCCGTCCGTGCGACCGGCGAACTTAGCGCCGCCGTCCGAGAATAGCCGTGCTTGCGGCACCACGTCACCGATTTCGCCAAGAAGGACGCCTTTCTGAGTCGGTTTTGAAATTCAGGGAGGAGCTGAGAGACATCGATACCCGTAGCCGCGCCGAAGGTTCGCTCGACCACCCTGCGGCAGAATTTGGAGCTATTCTGACCGTCGAATCGACGGATGATCTCGACCATCAAGTGCAGGTGCCCGTGAGGTTGAGCCATAGGCGCCATTGGCGAACAGATGCTTCACCCAGCGCTAGTCTAGAGCGGCGGACTTTCATGTGAGTCCATACCCTGCGGCTGCGAAGTAATTTCTGCATTCTGTTGGAGAGAAGAGATTGCAGATATCGCCAATGGCCTGCCACAGGGCGTCGATGGTTCTGATGGCCTTTGCGCGCAGGTGCGCCTTGAGCTTGGCAAATGCCATTTCGATGGGATTGAGATCTGGGCTGTAGGGCGGCAGGAAGAGCAGCCATGCGCCTCTGGCCCGGATCGCTGCCTCGGCGGCCGGGCTCTTGTGGGCAGCGAGATTGTCGAGGATGACGACATCGCCCTTTGCCAGCGTCGGAGCGAGCTGCGTTTCGACATAGGTTTCGAAGATGCGCCGGTTCATCGGCGTGTCGATAACAAAAGGGGCCGTGAGCCCATGACAGCGCAACCCGGCGATGAAGGTCTGCGTCTTCCAATGCCCGAACGGTGCCTTTGAGCGCAGCCGTTGGCCCTTTAGGCAGCGGCCGCGCAGACGTGTCATCTTCGTAGTGGTTCCGGTTTCGTCGATGAACACCAGCCGATGTGGCTCAAGCCGCATCCGCGGCTGGCGCCTGGTCTGCCACTCCTGCCGCGCCTTGCTGACGTCGGGACGATCTTGCTCGCTGGCCAGCAGCGTTTTTTTGAAGCGATAGCCATTCCTGATAAGCCAGCGCGAGATCGAGGCAGGAGCGACCTGGACGTCTGTAGCAGCGGCCAGCTCGGCGGCAAGCTCCGGCATGGTGGTGTCATCCTTCTCGGCCACACGGCCAAGCAGGAACGCACGATGCGGGTCGAGCTTGGAATGGCGGCGGCCACCGCTGGCCTTGGGCGCCAGGCTCTCGGTCTTTCGATAGTTCCTCATCAGGATCACGACAAACGAAACCGACACCCCAAAATGTGCCGCCGCCGCACGCCGCGAGTGGCCAGCCTCGACAAACCGCACAACACGTTCACGCAAATCGAGCGAATAGGGCTTGGGCATGGCAAATCACCTCCTACAGGAAGTGAATCATGAACCACGCCTCACTGGAATCCCTCGCGATTCAAACTGAACGTCCGACGCTCTAGCGCTTGCCCTGACAACCTCCCGGAATTACCTCGCGCGGACGACCGCGACGTCGAGGCTTCGACATCAGCTGTCCGAACTGCACCCACCGCTCGTCTGTCAAATCAAACCAGGACCGCTTCGTCTTCTTGGCAATCTGGCGTCTGCCCCTGCTCTGTCCACATCCTGTTTGGGTGGAAGGCCACCACCCAGCGGAACCCTCAGAGAAGGAAACCGTCCAGATCTGGCTAGACTGCTCGACGATAAGTCCAGAGCTGTGCCGGCGGTATGTTGCGGACAACGAAGTGATAGTGGGAAACCACGTAACGGTCTGGCATCTTGATCACCGGCGACAGAGGTCCATATGTGATCTGAATTAGGGGCCGGCCGGCAGGAATGCGGGCAAGCAGATCCTCAACCAGCGCGACACGCTGTTCCATTGGAAAGCTCAACAGTGGGACTGCACTTACAACACAATCGAACTGTTCACCTTTGCGGTCACCCAAAGCTTCGTCCAGCGTAAATGCGTTGCCCAACCTGAAGTCCACATTCGGGAAGCGTTGCACCAGGCAGTTGTAGAAAATGTTGGAATATTCGACTGAAACCAGCTGGTGCGGCTTGATTCCCCTAGCCAGGATCGCCTTTGTGATGACACCAGTTCCCGCGCCGAGCTCCAGAATCGACAATCCTGACCGTGGATTCACCACGCTTGCCATCCGGCGTGCCGCATAAACCGAAGTGGGAATAAGGGCTCCCACGCCCTTCTTGTCCTTCTGCCAGCCTTTGAAGAATTGGACTTCTTCCTCAAACCGTTTGCCGAGCCGCTCCTTCAGTCGCAGAATCATATCTCCTCCTTGCATCAGCCGCTTACCCAGCGTCATGTATCTCGCAAAGCGCGTTTTTGCCAATCTCGGCACGGTTTAAAAGCCGGTTAAGACTGCTTGCGTGTCAGGGCGCGCTCAGCATGAATTGCCCGTTAACGCGCTTTCGTGTTTGCTGGGTCTATGTCACGCCCTCGCTTGCTGCCCGAAAGAGTTTCCCGAGCTATGCGTATCTGCCCGGCAAACATCCGCATCCGGTGCGCGATCCCTTGGGCCATAGTTACCGAACAGATCCGGTGACGGTCGCCGTTGGCGAAGCGCTCGGCTCAGATGTGTTTCGATGGGGGATCGATCTTTTCAACCACGGCTACTACTGGGAAGCGCATGAGGCTTGGGAGCCTCTTTGGCACGCTGCCAAACAAAGCGCTCAGCACCGCCTGTTCTTCAAGGGGCTGATCCTGTTGGCGGCGGCCGGGGTGAAGATCCGCGAGGGCAAGCGGGTCGCTGCGGCGCGCCATGCTACAAGAGCTGCAGGGCTTTTTCGTCAGGTGGTGAGAGTGCCGGGCGGCCTGTTTGAGAAAGCACTGGGAATGACACCCGCCGCGCTCGCTGAACATGCCCAAGCGATCGTAGCTTACCCGGTTGTTCTGCGGGAGCCAAAGCCTGCCCAGCCTGAGCCCGTCTTTGATTTCATACTCGCACCAGGATCCGAGAGCGATCGGCAATTCAGTGGTCCAAGCTAACTTTGTCAGCAGGAAACGAGGCCTTTGAAAACCGCTCACCACCCGCATGCGTCACAAACAATAAGAGTGCAGTGATGTTTTATAGGCAACTCGCGGCCGCTTCGATGTCGATGGTCTTGAAGGTCGGGGGCTGACCGGTCGCGCTCGTAGCCATCGATTGATGACAGAGATGCCGGCCAGGCTTCAATGACGGGGATGGCGAAAAGCTGAGTGCTCGGGCTTGCGGGCCGAGCTTGTCGGCCGCTCGATGGAAAGTGTCATTTGAGGTGGGGACTCTGCCGCGTGCAGCTGGAAGACTCGTTCGTCCAGTTCCTTGTCTACTTCCGTGAGACGATGATTGAGGCGAAGGTAGTCTGTCCAGGTCGGCGTGCGGAATGTTTCTGTCCATTGCATAGGCTTCTGAAGGTTGCGCTGGAGCGTCCAGTTCCGCGCACCCACGCGGCTGTGTACATGACGCCGCTGCCGCATGAGGTCGAGGAAGGCCTCGAGATTTCTCTCGGCTATCAGGTATTCGACCTTGACCACGATCGGGCCGCTTCTCGGCTTCAAATTGAGAGCGACAGCTGGGGCGTCGAATTCGCCCAAAGGATCGGGTTCGGATTCGCGGCGCTCGCGAAGAGGAAACAGAACGCCGGCTGCGGCGACGAGCAACAGGGCTGCAGCGGAGCCCTCCAGCGCCCAGGTCAGGGAATGGTTCTGGGAAACCGTGCCCCACACCCAGCTGCCGAGCGCGATGCCACCATCAATCAAGGCATAGTAGATCGAGATTGTGCGCCCCACGACCCAGCGCGGGCTCGCCAGCTGCACGCTCACACCGACCCCGGACCAGGCGGTGACCCAGCCGGCGCCACCCAAGGCGAGTGCAATTGCCGCCACCGCAATCGAAGATGTCATTGCCAGGGAGAGAGAACACGCCGCGCAGGCGACGCAGGAGAGCCTCATCAGCCTTTCTTGCGACAAGCTCCGTCTGAACAGGCTGTTGGAGAGGCCGGCGAAGACGGCACCTGTCCCGAAGCCGGCCATGAGCGCGCCATAGGCAAGCGGGCCTCCTCCCAGCTGGTCGCGGACAACCACCGGCAGCAGCGCGAGTATGGCGATGCTCGCCAAGCCAAAGAGGGTACCGCGCGCGATCGCAGTCTTGATTTCCGATGACATCGCGGTGAAGCGCAGCCCATCATAGATCGCCGTCCTCATCGGCTCACGCGGCAGTGGCGAAGAACGAACCTTCCACTTGAAGCGCCAAATAGTGGTCAAGGGTACGAAATAGGTGAGCGTGGTCACGGCAAATGCCGCCATGAGGCCGAATGAGGCAACCACAAAGCCGCCGAGCGCCGGGCCAACAGTCCGGACGGTGTTGAAGCCAACAGAAAGCAGGGTGACGGCAGCGGGAACATCGCGTCGATCCACGATATCGCCAACCGACGCTTGCCAGGCCGGATCATTGAGAGCACCGCCGCTTGCGATCAAGAAGCTGAAGCCGAGGATCATCCACGGACTGACAAAGCCCAGCGCCACGGACGCGGTCAGCATCGCGGACGCAATCACCATAAGGCACCGACCGGCGAACATGACCCGGCGCCGGCTGAAATTGTCGGCGAGAGCCCCGGCAAAAACGGACAGGACGAAAGCGGGCAGGTTCGACGAAGCCTGCACCAACGCAACCATCAGATCGGAAGTCGAGATCGTCGCCATCAGCCAGCTGATGGCGACAGTCTGCATTAACCAGCCGAGGCTTGAAACCTGCGTCGCGAGCCAGATCGAACGAAAGGTGGGCTGCAAAAGTGGCCCAAAGGTCGTTGGTGCAGCCAAATCTTCGTTTGATCCAGCCACCCTACTCATTTTGCGAACCCTTTGCTTTCCGTTATTAGCGCTTCCCATGTAATCTAGGCTGAACCGTGGCGGCTGGAAGAATAGAGAGGAACTGTTTGCCTCCGGCGAGTGCAGAACAGTTTCCTCGGCATTGAGGGTTGCGGCACGCAGGCGTGGGCCGGCTCACTCGCCTTCGAAGATATCTGGTAAGGTCGGATTCACTTGTCGCTTAACGCACCAGGCTTCATCAACGCGCACTTTGCCGAGCGATGCCTTTTCGCGAAACGCGACCCTGTGCTTTTGTTGGAAACTCATTCATCAGCGGCGTTCGATGCGCTGCGTGTGGCTTAGGGAGAGTGAGGACGCTTGCAGATGTTTGACAGGATCGATTCACTGATAGACGCAGACGATTGCCGGGCCGTGATCGAAGAGGCGCGCGCCTTGCTGCTTCAGCTTGAACAAAGGTCTGGTGCGCTCACGCATGCGATAGACGACTTTCTGCTCGACCTGATAACGCTGGCTTTCATTGTTGAATGTTACGGACGCGGCTTTGAACTTTTGGCGCGAACGCTGGCCCGTAGAAGACTGGCAAAGGTCAGGCTTTTGTCGGAAGGGGTCGATTCCGCCAGAGAGAATGACGCCCAAAGCTTGTTGCTAACCGGCTATCGCGCCGCGTTCCGCCACAGTGACAAAGGCAATTGACGACGTTCGACCGCCAAAAAAATAGGCGGAAAACCGGGCCCTTTATGAGGCAGACTGGGTGTGGATTGTTCCACGAATCTGAAACTGCGGGTCGATTTCGTGGCGTCCGGCCGTCCGCTGGCCTTCATCGCGGCAGTCGCCGCCCGCCGCCTCAGATGCCGCCCATGCAGAGGTACTTCATTTCAAGATAGTCTTCGAGGCCGTGGCGGGAACCTTCCCGCCCGATGCCGGACTGTTTATCCCGCCGAAGGGCGCGGCTTCTGAGGACATTCGTCCCGTGTTGATCCCAACCATGCCGTATTCCAGGGCCTCCGCTACACGCCAGACACGCTTCAGGTTTGAAGCATAGAAATACGCGGCAAGGCCGTAGATCGTGTCGTTGGCCTCACGCACGACCTGATCGGCATCCTCGAAGCGGATAATCGGCGCCAAGGGTCCAAAGGTCTCCTCTTGCGCCACGGTCATTTCCCTTGTGACCTTGTGACGCCGCTGAGGACCGTAGGCTGGAAAAACGTGCCGTCGCTGCCGATCCGGCCGCCGCCACATCGGATCGCGCCACCTTTGGCCAAGGCATCGGCAATGTGAAGTTCGATCTTGGCCAGTGCATGCCCGTCGATCAGCGGACCGATGGCGACACCTGGATCGAAGCCGTCGCCGACCTGAAGCTGGCGGACACCATCCACGAATTTGTCCACGAACGCATCATGAACGCCCGACTGGACGTAAAGGCGGTTCGCGGAAACGCAGGTCTGGCCGGCATTGCGAAACTTGGCCTGGATTGCACCGTCGACGGCAGCATCGATGTCGGCATCATCAAAGACGATGAAAGGCGCATTGCCACCCAACTCTAGACCGACTTTCTTTATCTGGTCCGAGCACTGGCGCATGAGCAATCGGCCGACCTCCGTCGAGCCCGTGAAACTGATCTTGCGGACCTTGGGGTTGGAGCAGAGTTCGCGGCCGACCGTATCGCGCCGACCAGGCGGGGCTAGAGGGGATCGTCTCCAAGCGCGCCGACAGCGCGTATCGAAGCGGCCCGACCATCGACTGGCTGAAGACCAAGAGTTTCGTCATCAACAAATATGAGCTGATGGGCGTCGAGAACGAGCCGGGTAAGGCCGCCATGGCCCGTTTGGCGCAGCCTGGCACCGGGGCAATATGTCGGGACAGCCTTTATCTCGCTCAGCCGTGACATGAAGAAGCGGTTGTGGCAGCGCGTCCAGGATCATGCCGCCCACAAGCCCGAGGGTATTAGGAAACGGCCTGCGACCAAGTGGGTGAAGCCGGGAGAGGTGAAGCTCCGCGTCAAGCACCTCCGCGGCGAGCACAAATATATACGCCATGCCTCGCTGCTGGGTTTCGACGATGAGAGCTAGGCCTATCTTTCCTAGCCCGCTGGCAGAAATCTGTCCGAAAGCGTACAATAGCAGATCGTCAGCAACAAAACATGGCCGCTGACGCTTAGGAGCGACCATCGCGCTCTTGGCCCAATACGAGGCATTTGGTGTGATGTCAGAAGAAAAAGGGCGCCCCGCCATGAAACCCCAAATAGTAAGCGATCTTGCGCGGGAGTCAGGGGCCACCGAACAACAAATACGCGAGATAGCATCGCTGGTCGGCTTCGATCGCAGCTCGATCTTGCGGGAAGCTCGTCTCCTCAAAAACAACAAATAACCTCAGGGCTTCATTCGCGAGTGAGCCGCTCGGTCGAGCCACGCTGCCTCACGGTGGCGGGCTATTTACCTTGCAGGTCGCTAGTCAGAACTCTAACGCGGCCGGTCTCGTCCAACTGCCCTGCATCGTACTTTTTAGATGCCATTTCACGGACGGCATCCAGGCCGAAGTCTTCGATCGCTTCGGTCGATGTCACGACGAGGACGCGCTCTGTTCCATCAAAGGCTTCAAGCACCAACTCGAACCGCTCAGTGGTTCCCTCTTCGCCAGTAAAAACCAGGCCCATATGCCTTTCTCCCTTCCGATTAAGGTCTCGCCACTGAAAACAGCGGGAGAACAGCGAAAGCTGCCGACCCTTTTGAGCCTTTTGAGTGTTCGCTGTGGGGCCTTGTATGAAAAAATCTCGCTACCGGATTTCGCGAGGAACGGCCGGAATTATCGAGATAGCCGTTCGACGGTTTCAATGATGGCCTTGGCAAGGGCCCTGATGGCCGAACGCGGCACATGGCGCTATGTCGGGAAGCGCGTCCAGGAACACGCAGGCCTTGCGCCGAAGGGCATGAAGCGGCCGGCGACGCAATGGGTGAAGCCAGGGCTGATCGGCCGCGTGAAGCACTTGCGCGGCGAGGAAGATCTGCGGCATGCCTCTTTGCAAGACTTCAGGGAAGAGAAGGGCTAGCGGGGCCATGTATCCTCCCGGTACTTAGCCAAGATTTTAGGCAGGGATTGTTGCGGCCTTCAACGCTTCGTACGATACCGAACAGTCGCGTTTCGGACCGGCTAAGCTGGCCCAAGCACCTCGTCGAATGGCATTACGAGGACCACTCTGCCGCTCTCGTCGGTGACCTCGAAACTACAGTCGAACCAGCTGCGGATCGTGTACATGCGTGTGCGGAAGACGAGGTCCCGCGCATTGGCAAGCGCATGGGCGCGTAGAGCCTCATCGTCTGGCAGTTCGTCGCCTTCGGCGTCAGGTATCATCCGACCGCGATAGCGAACATTCAGGAAGTAGCGCAAGGCCGCCACTCATCTCTCTCGCTTGATCGGGAATTGGAACACGTTGGAGTATTCCTTCTCGGCGAAGCCGTAGGACTGGCCAGCAATCTGTTCCAGCTTCTCGCGATCCCGAAGCGTGATGTTTCCACGCGTGGCTCTGATCGCGCCGACGCTCTCCAGCATCTGCACCGCAATCGTGACGCCGGGCCGACGCGAACCCAACATGATGCTCATGAACTCATGCGTGAGGGGCATGTCATCCTGCTCCAGCCGGTCATGCGTCATGAGCAGCCATCGCGCCAGCCGCTCCTCAATGGAGTAGCCGGCATTGGCATAGGCCGTCTGGCTGACTTGAACGATAAAGGTATGCACGAAGCGCAGAAGGAGCGCGCGCAACGCGGGGCTCTGGTCCATCGCAGCGTGTAGGTCTCCGGCTCCAATGCGGAATGCTTCGCCCGCAGCCTGAACCATGCAGGAGTGCGGCGTGCGGTCCACGCCCAGCACCAAAGCTGTACCCACCAAACCCTCCGATCCCACCATGCCGACCTCAAACCGTCCTTCCCCGGTGTCGGCGACGATTGATGCAATCCCATATTCTGGGAAGGTCACATGCGCGATTGTTTGATCGGCTCTGAACAGATGTTCTCGCAACTCAAATGTGACCGCCTCAAGATGCGGCTGCACCAGTGCAAAGTCGTCAGGCGACAAAGACGTCAGCAGACGATTGCGAATTATTGATTGCTGGAGCTGAGCCATGCTCGTCGCCTCCCTATCGGGGCAAGAGCACGCGCATCTCTCAGTCGCTTGCGCCCTGATGTCAGCAAGCGATGGCCAAATATCCTACTAATCCCTGTCTCTAGCAATGATATCTGGCGCTAAGTCCGCATGAGTACGAATCCGTACACAAGTTTCAGTCTGGATCGACCGGTTCGACCGTTGATGGTTTCGGCGTCTGCTGGAACTTAAAGCTTTGGTCCAGCTTATGGCGATATGAGCACACGCGGGATAAACTTCCTCGACAAATGGATGGCAGAACACCTGCCGGATACCGCCGGTACAGACGTCATCTCGGTGAGCGAACTGACGCAGAAACTGTTTGCCGACGCAATGAGAGAGCTGAAAAAGTGGATGCCCCCAAGCGAACATATCGTCTGCAGTTCATGCTCAATGCGGAGGAGCTCGCTGTCCTGGATGCTTGGCGGTTTGAGAACAGACTGCCAAACCGTGCTGAGGCAGTACGGGCGTTGCTGCAACGCGGGCTCATGGCAAAGGATTATGATGCAGAGCCAAGCGCACGTTCGGGCGATTTCAGAGTTCTCAAGCGCCCCGACGACTAGAGCGGGCGGTTGTTCCTGACTCACCTTTGAACTGATCCAGCAAAACGCTCGCCTGATCGATCGCATCGGCCCTGGTCGGAGTGATTAACGCTTCGATCCTCTTGACGATGGCGATCGTACGAGGTGCCGGCGCCCGACTCCTCATTGCAAGGTTCACCATGTGGTGCGTTAGTTTCGTCTGCCTTTGCGACTGCCGCTTGGTCGCGGCCAGTCCACTGGCTGCATGATGCGCTTACCAAGGCGTGTCGCTCCGGGCCTTGCGGTCTTTCGCATTGCTGCGTGATACTATGAACCGGCCCGGCATGCCGAACCAGAACGTGTTGCAAACTTTACAAGGAATACGCATATGCCGACTGGAACGGTGAAGTGGTTCAACAGCACCAAGGGGTTTGGATTTATCCAGCCCGACAATGGCGGTCCGGATGTTTTCGTCCACATTTCCGCTGTCGAACGCGCGGGCCTCTCGACCCTCGCTGACGGCCAGAAGATCAACTATGAGATCGAGCAGGATCGCCGCACTGGCAAATCCTCCGCTGGCAGCCTCAGCAAAGCTGGTTGAAATCTTCTCCTGCGTCTGGCAAGAGTCGGCGCGTAGGTCCGCAGGTCCTCACGGCCGCTCGATAGGAGCGAGCAAAAACTGAGGGCAGCAGATTGCTGCAGGCGTCGCGAATTCCTCATGAAACAAAGTTGTTTGAAAGGAAGGCGGGGTTGGCCCCGCCTTTTTATATGCCGCTCAGATTAAGCCGATGGCTGCAACGCTCCAGAACGAATCTCGATTGCCGAAATCAAGCCGCGACCTTCTTGCGGGTTCGCTTCGTCGGCGCCGGCTCCGGCGCTTCCGGCGCTTTCGGTTTGCGGCCGAGCCCCATCGTCTTGGCCAATGAAGAGCGCGCCGCGGCGTAGTTTGGCGCGACCATCGGATAATCCGCCGGCAGGCCCCATTTTGCCCGATACCCATCCGGCGTCAGCCCATAGTGGGTCGACAGATGGCGCTTTAGCGATTTGAATTTCTTCCCGTCCTCAAGGGAGATGATGTAGTCCGGTGTCACCGACTTCCTGATCGGGACTGCAGGCGTAAGCGCAACCGGCTTTTGTGCGGTGACACCTCCGGCCGTGCCTTTCAGCGCCGCGTGCACTTGGCCGATCAGGGCAGGGAGATCCCCCACCGGGACCGGATTGTTGGAGACATAGGCTGAGACGACATCGGCCGT
>NZ_JAMYQC010000063.1:0-13521 GCF_040320645.1 Mesorhizobium sp. M0633 | reverse complement strand
AATCTCCACCCCGCGGGTTCCTTCCCTGGAGGCTTCCGGACGCCGGCCTCGAGCCACGCCATCTCAGTAGACGGCCGGCATCCGAAACCCATCACAATGTCGGACGTTGAGGTCGGCTTGCGCGTGAGCTGAAAGCGGACATTCTGATGGGGTCGCAGAACGCCCGAAGGGGCGACCCCTAGCTGACATTTGCCTCAGATATTTTCCGGCGTGACTATTTCGAATGGAATTGACCGCTGAAGGGTGGCGAACGGTGCTTGTGGTCCAATGACATCAATCATGGTTTGAACGAGAAGGGCCGAGGTTGCGTCGAGCGGATGACAGAGAGCTGCAGTGATCAACCCTTCAGACAGTCCCTTTCGGGTTTCGGGTCCAATATCACGGCAAACCAGCTTGATCCCCGACCGCTTTTCGAGAGTTGCCTCCCTTAGCGCACGGAGGACGCCGGTTATTCCGCCGCCGACGATCAGAATGCCCACAAGGTCGTCAGTCGCCTTCAGCAACTCGGCCACCATGCGGTACGCCTCACTCGATTCCTCATGCGTCGGGCGACTTTCCTCCACTGTTAGCCGCGGAGCATGCTCGCGCAAATAGGACCGGAAGCTGGCGTCTGCGACGTCCTGGCATTGATAGCGGTGGTTCCCTATGAACACCGCAATGCGACCAGGGCCATGTGTGGTCTGGGTGATCAGGAAGGCTGCGGTGCGCCCCAGCTTCCAGTTGTCGGTGCCTACATACGCCGCTCGTTCCGGCGCTGATTGGTCGGTAATGTAAGAGATGACGGGTTTCCCGATCTCCTTCAGAAAACGGATGGCTTGGCCAATGATCGGATGATCTGCGGCGACTACAGCGACAGCGTCGCACGACTCGCCGAGCGCGACGAGGCGGCTCGAGATTGTCTCCGGTGTCAGCAAATCCACAAAGTCGATAACCGGCTCGATCACCTCGTCCCGGCGATCGCGACAGGCGGCAACGATTTTCTTTCCGAACAGCTGATAGAGGTCACGGGTCGATTGCTGCAGCAGGAACCCCAATCGGTACTGTGGTGATAGCTGACGGGCTCGGTTGTCAATCGCACCGATGCCGTAGAATCCTATTTCTGCCGCAGCGCTTTGAACGCGTTGAATAGTTTTCGGGCGCACGGAAACGGTCCCATTCAGAATTCTATTTACCGTCGCTGTGGATACGCCTGCGGCGATAGCGAGATCGCGAATTGTCGGCCGAGTCATGAACCTCACCTTCGTTTGTATCATGATGATTGAGCCGAAATGACACAAATGTCATTTTGATATTATTTTCGACTACTACAAATATCAACCCTCCGATATGAAACGTGCCAGCTGGTCTGATCTGATGAGGGCTCCGGCGGCTGGGCCCACACGCACAAGACTGATCCGAGCACGGAGGTGCTGTTACGATGGATGACCTTCAGTATGGGACACGCGACAAGCGCGGCAATTGGGCGCCGCACCGCCGCGCCGAACCGGCGCCGTTGTGGCATCGTCCGTTCAATGCAAGAAAGGTCATCGCCTGGGTCCCTGAATTTTTTTGGCCGTGGAATGCTTTCCACATCGCCACATCGCTCCTCTGGGTGAATTTTCTCATCCCGAACTGGCAGAGCCTGGCAAGCTTGTCGCTGCTCAACTATTTTTGGCTTTACGGTCTGAACGCCGCCGGCATTTTCCTGTTTTATGGCTTCTTCGAGCTGCGCTTCTACGTTCATCGCCGGCAGGGGACGCGTTTCAAATACAATGCGAAATTTCCGTCTGATGTGCCGTCCGACGTTTTCTGGTTCCAGCGCCAGAACCTAGACAATTTCCTGCGGTCTTTCTTTGTCACCATCCCGCTGTGGACCGTGGTCGAGATCGTGATGCTATGGGTCTACGCCAACAGCTGGGCGGTCTGGCTGCCCTGGACGACCAATTGGCTCTACTTGTCTTTCCTGGTGTTGATCGGACCGTTTGTGCACGAGGTTTATTTCTTTCTGCTGCATCGCGCGATCCATTGGCCTCCCCTTTATAAGTGGGTGCATTCGGTCCACCACAATTCGATCAACCCGAGCCCATGGTCGTCTCTTTCCATGCACCCCGTGGAAGGCTTCCTGTATCACGCCGAGGCGTGGCTGCACCTGCTGATCCCATCCAACCCGGTCTGCGCCTATTTCACGCTGCACGGCGCCGGGTTTGGCGCGGTCAACGGTCATCTTGGCTTCGAAACGTTCGAACTGACCGACAAGATGAATCTCGATAGCCATTCTTATGTGCATTACCTGCACCACAAGTACTTCGAGGTGAACTACGGCGGAGACGGTCTCGTGCCGCTCGATAAGCTGTTCGGCACCTGGCACGACGGCAGCAAGGAGGCCGACGACGCGATGAAGGCGCGCTTCCTCAAAAAGAAAGAGAAGCTACGCGCCAGGCAGCAAGCCCGTGGCGCAGGCTCGGGTATGCCGGCGGAGTGACGGAAAGGCATCAGCGCCTAAGAGGAGAGGGCGCGGGGCAGCAGAACTTAATTTGAACACCTGCAGGGCGGGTGAAACCTGGGAGGACTACTGTGAAGCTTTTAAAGACACTCATATCGGCAACGGTTCTGACTGCATTCAGCACCGGGGCGACACTTGCCGCCAACATCTTCGTGATCGGCGGCAAGCCGGACGATCCGTTTTGGTCGATTGTCAAGCGGGGCGCCGAAGACGCCGGCAAAGTGGTCGAGGCCCAGGGCGGTAAGGTCACCTGGCTCGGTCCCCAGAACTATGACAATCTGGGTGTGGACGCTGCCGAGCTGATCCGGCAGGCAATCGACCAGAAAGCCGATGCCATTGTCGGTCCGGACTGGGTGCCAGAAGCAATGGATCCTGCGTTCAAGGCCGTCAAGGATGCCGGCATTCCGCTGGTCATCTACAATGCTGGCGGGTTGAAGGCGGCCGATCGCCTCGGCGCGCTGAACTACGTCGGCTCTGACGACTACAAGGGTGGCGTCGCGGGCGGCGAGTACCTGGCCAAAGCCGGCAGCAAGAAAGGTGTCTGCATTAACACCCTCCCGGGTGCCGCCAACATCGAAGCTTATTGTGGTGGCTTCAAAGAGGGAATGAAGAATGGCGGCGGCGAGGCCGACGTGTTGCCCTTGCCCGCCACGTCGTTCGGTTCAGCTACAGCTGTTGCGCAGGCTGTGAAGGCCTATTTGTTGCAGCACTCGGACGTGACCGCCGTGTTCACCATCGGTAACGTTGACGCCAACTCCGCCATGAACGGCCTCACCCAGGCCGGAAAAAGTGATAAGGTTCGTCTCTGCGGCATCAACTTCGACGAGACGATCCTGAACAACATCAAGGATGGCAAACAGGCCTGCGCGATTGATCAGCAGGGCTACCTGCAGGGCTACCTCGCCGTGGCGATCCTGAACGGCAATGTAAACTACGGCCTCACCGTGCCCACTCGTGAGATCCTGACTGGACCCGGCATCATCGACAAGGCTTCCGTAGATGCCACCATCGCTGGTGTGAAAGCCGGGACGCGATAGCCCCTTTGTTCAGTGCCGCCCTCGCGGGGGCGGCCATTCCATCTCCCTGCGGCGGCCTCATCGTGGCTGGCCGCCCGCTCGCGGATTACCCAATGGCACATCCCGTGACTTCCACATCGATCCAGGCGGCGGACCCCACGCGGTCCGGACTCGCCCTCGGCCGGCTGGCGCGTCGACCAGAGTCGGGCTCGTTCCTCGGCCTGGTCGCGGTTCTGCTTTTCTTTGGCCTGTTCGGCGGAAGCGGCTTCCTATCGGCAGCCGGTACGGCCAGCTGGTTGAACATCGCGTCCGAGATTGGGATCATCGCCATGCCGATAGGATTGCTGATGATCGCCGGGGAACTTGACATCTCGGTCGGCGCCGGGATCCCCGCAGCGTCGCTTACCGCTGCCATCATCTCGGGTCACTATGGGCTGCCCGACTGGCTTGGCATAACGGCCGCGCTTGGCCTCGGCCTCGCTGTCGGCCTCCTCAACGGGCTCTTCGTGACGAGAACGACCATCCCGTCACTCATAATCACAATCGGCACCATGTTCCTCACGATGGGCCTGACGCTAGGTCTCACCGTCAAGATCGCCGGCAGCACCGGCGTGTCACTGGTGCCAGACCCGCTTACCAAGGCAATCTTCGGCGACTATCTCGGGGGCATGTTCCAAGTCACGATCCTGTGGTGGGTGCTGTTCGTGATTGGCCTGTTCTGGCTGTTGCACATCTCCCCCCTGGGCAACTGGATCTATGCACTCGGTGGCGACAAGGAAAGCGCGCGCAACGTTGGCATTCCGACCAAACGGCTGACCATCGGTCTGTTCATGCTATCCGGCTTCAGTGCCGCTTTCGTCGGGGTCAGCGAGGTGATGGTCTATCAGAGCGCGCAGGTTCTGGCTGGTCAGTCCTTTATCTTCAATTCCATCATGTGTGTGGTCATTGGGGGCGTTCTGCTCACGGGTGGCTTCGGCTCGATCATTGGCATCGTGTTTGGCACGATTACCTTCTCGATAGTGAACCAGGGCATCTACTTCACCAGCCTGGATCCCAACATCGGAAGCATCATAATCGGCGCGCTTCTTTTGATCGCGGTGCTGACAAACGACACCTTCCGGCAATTGGCACTCAGCTATTCTTCGAAGAGAGGAAAGCAGCCGTGATGGACGTGATCAAATCCGTGCTGCGCCGTCCCGAAGCCGGCTCGATCCTCAGTCTTATTGGCGTGGTGCTGTTCTTCGTTCTATTCGGCGGCGCCAATCTGGGTACGCTCGTTGGAGCGGCGAGTTGGGTCAATTTCGCGGCCAATCTCGGCATCGTCGCCATTCCCGTCGGGCTGCTGATGATCTCAGGTGAACTCGACATTTCCATCGGCGCTCTGATCCCAGTTGGTTCGATGACAACTGCCATACTCACCGGTTACTACGGACTGCCAATAGGGGTAGGGATAGCTGGAGCGCTGGCAGTCGGCGTGGCGGTAGGCCTGGTCAACGGTCTGCTGACGATCCGTACCTCCGTGCCCTCGCTCATCATTACTCTGGCCACGCTGGTCGCCATGCAGGGGGTGGTGCTCAGTGCTTCGGTGCTTCTGACCGGTAACGCCAGCGTCGCCCTGACCGCACCGGATTGGGCCAAATTCCTCTTCGGCCAGTTGATCGGCGGCAGTCACCAAGTCATCATAATCTGGTGGGTCGCCTTCGCTGCTATCACAGGCTTCGTTCTGCACAAGACCCGTTACGGGAACTGGCTATTTGCAATGGGCGGCGACCGCGTCAGCGCCCGCAACGCCGGCATTCCGACAGACCGCGTGACCATTGCGCTGTTTGTGTTGTCCGCAGTCAGCGCCACCTTTGTCGGGATCTGTCAGGCGATCCTGTTCAATTCCGCCCAGGTCTCCGGTGGCATGAGCTTTATCTTCAACGCCATCGTGTCCGTGGTCGTGGGCGGCGTGCTGCTGACCGGTGGTTTCGGGTCGGTCGTGGGTGTCTTCGTCGGCACCATCACCTTCGCCATCGTCAGCCAGGGCATCTACTTCACCCAGATTGACCGGAACTGGTCGAACCTGATCATCGGCGTGATGCTTCTGGTGGCGGTGATGATGAACCAGTCCTTCCGCGACCTGGCTCTGTATTTCAGGCCGCGGCGCGAGCGAAGCGTGCCGCGGGAGCCAGCAAACCCATGAAAAATGATCTGCTACCGCAGCCAAGCAATGGGCTCGCATCGATCAACGAGCATCGACCGTCAATTTCCTCGCCTATCAACGGTGTCAGGCCAGCCGGATCGCAGATGGGAGATGAGCCCGCCATGAACGATAAACCTGCCATTCTCGAACTGAGAAACGTCAACAAGTCCTTCGGACCAATCGACGTCCTGCACGATATTTCGCTGACGGTGCGCGCTGGCGAAGTGCTTTGTCTGCTCGGTGACAACGGCGCCGGCAAGTCGACCCTCATCAAAACGCTCGCCGGTGTCCACAAACCCACCAGCGGCCAGATACTGATGGACGGTCAGCCGGTTACCTTCTCTGGACCTCGGGAGGCCCAGGCACAAGGAATCGCCACAGTGCACCAGTTCGGCGGCACCTTCCCGCTGATGAGCATCGGGCGATCTTTCTTCGTTGGCCTCGAGCCGACCAAAGGTTGGGGGCCGTTCAAGATCTACGACCGCAAGCGCGCCAACGAGATCGCGGTGAAAGCGGTACGGGATTTCGGAATCACACGCATCGATGATGGTGATCGCCTGGTTGGGGGGCTGTCCGGCGGTGAGCGCCAGTCGCTTGCCATTGCGCGGGCCGTGTATTTTGGAGCGCGCGTGCTGATCCTGGATGAGCCGACCGCGGCGCTCGGCGTCAAGCAGGCCTCGCATGTGCTGCGTATCGTCAATGAGGCGAAGAGGCGCGGCCTGGCTGTGGTCTTCATCACCCACCAGGTCATGCACGCCATGGCGGTCGGCGATCATTTCGCGGTGCTGATCCGCGGCGCCATCGCCGCCGATTTCCGCAAGGGCCAAAAGTCCCGCGAGGAGATTACGGATCTGATGGCTGGCGGCGAGACCATGGCCGACCTGGAAGCCAAGGTCGAGGGTTACATAGCCGAGCATGAGGGGCATCCGCCATCACTCCAGGTGGTGGAGGGATCAGCCGCTCCGTAGACCTTCCCTGGAGGCCCCAGGAAGTCGGCTGCGCATCACGGCGCGCCGCTGCCCCGTAAATTCGAAACGCAAAGAATAGGACTGAGATGACAATCCGCATTGCAGTGATCGGCGCCGGCTTGATGGGCGCCGATCATGCCAAGATAGTCGCCGAGGAGCTGCCGGGCGCAAAGCTCCAATTGGTCTGCGACATGGATGAGCAGCGGGCTCGCCGCGTCGCCGACACGTGCGGCGCCTTCGACATTGCCACCGACCCCAAGGGCGCCATCGCCCGGCAAGACGTGGACGCCGTGATCATTGCGAGCCCCGATTTCACGCATGCGCCGCTTTCGATGGCCTGCATTGCCGCCGGCAAGCGCGTCCTATGCGAAAAGCCCCTGTCACAATCATCGGCTGACTGCATCGCGGTGATGGAAGCCGAACAGAAAGCGGGGGCGAAATTCGTCCAGCTCGGCTTCATGCGGCGTTACGACCGCTCCTATCAGGAAATGAAGCAAGCGCTCGATAATGGTCTTCTCGGCCGGGCGTTGATGATGCACAATTTCCATCGCAATGTTGAAACACCTGCGGCCGATTTTACCGGCGCGATGGCTATCACCAATTCAGCCCCGCACGAATTCGATGTCGTGCGATATGTGCTCGGCACCGAATATGCTGCCATCTCCGCATTCCAGCCGCGCCGTTCCGACGCGCGTGTCGCACCTGTCTTCATGGTGTTGGAAACGGTGGACGGGCAGCTCGTCAACATTGAGATCAACAACAACGCCGCCTACGGCTATGACGTCCGCGCCGAGCTGATTGGCGAGAACGGCGCCGTGGCAACCAACAACGTTGCCTACACCCGCACGGAGTCAGCGCTTACCCAAAGCACAAACTACGACGCCGACTGGCGCACCCGCTATTACGATGCCTATCGCCGCCAGAACCGCGACTTCCTTCGCTTCGTCATGACTGGTGAGTTCCCCGCGACCGCCTCGGACTGCTGGGACGGCTACTGCGCCGCCGTCGTTGCCGAGGCCGGCGTGGTAGCGCTGAAGCAAGCCCGTCGTACGCCCGTCCAGATGATTGCAAAGCCGGAGTTCTACGCGTGAAGCTGGGTTTCGTTTCAGACAGTCTCGGCAATCTGCCGCTCGATGCGGTGCTTAATTATGCCCAGCGCATGGGGGTATCCGGCATCGAGGTGAACACCTGCGGCTGGTCGACCGCCCCGCATCTTCGGCTTTCGTCCATGCTGGGTAACAGGGACGCGCAGAAGCGGTTTGCTGCAGCCTTCGAGGAACGCGGCCTGGAGATCATAAGCCTCAACGCAAACGGCAATCCGCTGCACCCAACCGATCCTGCCCAAGGCCAAGGGTTGAAAGACACGATCCGTGTGGCCGGCGAGATGGGCATTCGCACCGTCTGCACCATGAGTGGTCTGCCGGCCGGCAGCGCTAGTGACAGCATGCCGAACTGGGTCGTCTCGTCCTGGCCGCCGGAAACGCAGACCATCCTTAAATATCAATGGGAAGAAAAGCTGATCCCGTTCTGGACCGAGATCGCGGCCCTGGCGAAGGAAAACGGCGTCGATCGCATCGCGCTCGAGCTCCATGGCAATCAGTGCGTCTACAATGTGCCCTCGCTCCTGAAACTGCGAGAAGCGGTCGGGCCTGTCGTGGGCGCCAATCTGGACCCGTCGCACCTGTTCTGGATGGGTGCTGATCCCCTCGCCGCCGCCGAAGCGCTGGGCGCGGCCATTTATCATGTCCATGCCAAGGACACGATGCTGAACCGGCCAGTCCAGGCAGCGACCTCGCTGCTTGAGAATGGCAACCTGATGGACATTCCGGCACGGTCCTGGAGCTACATTACGCTTGGGTTCGGGCACGGCGAGGAGTGGTGGCGACAGTTCTGCTATCGACTCAAGATGGCTGGCTATGACGGCTGGCTTTCCATCGAGCACGAAGACGTCCTTCTGAATTCGCTGGAGGGGCTCGAAAAGTCCGTCGCGCTGCTCCAGGGCGTGATGCCGTCCGCTCCCGCAGACTTCAAACCGCAAGATATCTGAGGAGAGACTCAATGCCCTGGGTTGACGCTTGTGCCGCTGACGAAATCGAAGCCGAGGAAGCCAAGCGCTTCGAGAATGGCGGCCGTACGTTCGCGATCTTCCGCAACAACGCGGATGAATACTATTGTACAGACGGGCTTTGCACGCATGAGAAGATCCACCTCGCGGACGGTCTCGTCATGGGTAATACGGTTGAGTGCCCCAAGCACGCTTCCGTTTTTGACTTCACGACTGGCGAAGTAGAGACGCCCCCGGCCTGCGAGAACCTCAAAACTTACGAGACGAAGGTCGAGAACGGCCGCGTCATGGTCGAGGTTTGAGCCGTCATGAGCCAACCCTTCCAGTTGGCCGCCTGCGCCGAGATGCTTTGGCTTGATCGTCCGATGGCTTGGCGCGTCGCACGTCTGCATGAGATGGGTTTCGGCGTCGGATTGTGGAATTGGCCGGACCATGACCTCGCAGCGCTCGAGAAGTCGGGGGCGACCTTCACGATCATGAATGGCTATCTCGACGGCAGGCTCGCCGACGACGAGGGCGCCGACATGCTCTTGAAGTCCGCCCTGGAGACCGCAAGAGTCGGAAAGCGCCTCGGGATTGCCAGGCTCAACCTGCACGGCACCGGTCTCGGCGAAGGCGGTATTCCTATCGTGAAGTCCGAAGTCGAGACCGGTCCCATGTGGCTGAAGGCGCGGGACACCTTGAACCGTATCTGCGACATGGCCGAGGCCAAAGATGTCGTCTTCACGCTTGAAAACCTGAACCTGCTTGACCACCCGGGCTGCCCCTTCGGCTCGACGGCAGCGGTGCTGGCATTGGTGTCATCGATCAATAGACCCCAACTGCGGATCAATCTCGACCTCTATCATACTCAGATCGGCGAGGGCGATATCGTGCGTTGGTGTCAGAAATGCCTGCCCTTCATCGGCGAGGTGCAGGTGGCCGATAATCCAGGTCGTTGCGAGCCGGGAACAGGCGAGATGAACTGGCCCAACATCGCGAGAGCTCTGTTCGACATGGGATACCGCGGGCCGGTGGGTTTGGAAGCCTTTGCTAAAAACGATCCAGAGGCGGCGCTGGACGCTTTTCGGCGGGCTTTTACGGTTTGAGCTATGCCGGGAACGGTCATCAAAGGTGCGATGTGGGTGCGGGCGTTATGAGCGAGTGTGGCAGCTGTCCGACCATGCTTCCGATCCGAGCGCCGCTCGCAGATTCCTTTCAAGTTCACCTGACCTGTAGTGGAGGCTGATTATGGGCATGTATCACAACCGTCCTCATGTCGAGGATATCCGAAAGATGAAGAGGAATGGACAGAAGATATCCATGCTCTTCGTCAGCACGCCCGACGAGGCAGCCGCGGCTGCCGCGGCAGGCATTCACATGCTCTCCATCGAAGGCAGATACTTTGACCAGGAAATGCGACAGGCAGCCGGCGATTGTTTCGTACAGGTCGGCCTTCCATACGGCAGTTGGGGCAGCTTTGCTGGCCGTCCGCTCGCTACGGCAGAAGACTATCTGCGTGCGGCTTTCCACTTCGCCGGCATTGGTGGCGACGCCTTCTACTGCTCCGCGTCCTACGACATCCAGAAGGTGCTCTGCGACAACCACCTTCCAGTCGTTGGGCATATCGGCCTGATCCCTTCGTACATCACCTGGACGGGTTGGCGCGCAGTCGGAAAGAGCGCGGAAGAAGCAATTGGCCTCTGGCGGCACACCCAGAAACTCGAGGAGATCGGTGTCTTCGGGGCGGAACTGGAAGTCGTGCCCGACCGGGTGGCGAAATTCCTGACCGAAAACTCGTCGCTGGTGATGCTTGGCATGGGCGCCGGCAAGCATGCAGATGCGCAATACCTCTTCACAGAGGATGTCTGCGGCTATGGCAAGAACCATAAGCCGCGGCACGGAAAGGTTTACCGAAACCTCGGCCCTGAGCTGCAGAAGATGCAAGACGAGCGCGTGGCGGCGTTCAGGGAATACAAAGCCCACGTCGATTCTGGCCGGTATCCCGATTACGAACATACAGTTCCGATTGGGGACGCTGACTTCGATAGCTTCATGCGAGCAGCCAAAGGATGACAACCATGCGTGCGGGGCTATCCGGATTGCTCACGAGCGGGTGTTAGTCAAGTCGAAGTCCGCAACACGAAGGCGCCAACGCTTGCTGAACTCAAAATGCTGATTGCCAAGAGGGAGCTGATCCTTCCGGCGAAGTTGGAAACTCTCGCTCGCGTGATGTTCGCGGAGCCAGACTACGTTGCTTTCGAGAATGCCGCGTCGATCGCACGCCGATGCAAAGTGTCAACGACAACGTTATCTCGCCTCGCTCCGCGCCTTGGCTTCAGGTCTTTCAAAGAAATGCAGAACTGCTTCCGAAATCATCTCCTAAGTCGACGGAACCAGACACAACCGAGGTAACGCGCAAGCCGGTCGAGATTACGCTGGGTGTAAAGGTCTTCTTTCTAATCCAATCATGCTGAAGGCAGACTTTCTGCTTTCGCGAAGAGTTTCGGGCGCAGGTCGGCCGTAGAAGATCAGTTCTTGCGACTTCCTGAAAGCTGACGATCGGCTTGGGCTGCATGATGTCCGGGTTTTGTCCAAAGGGACATAGGGGCATCAAATCAGGCGGTTGCTTTCCGCAATTTGACGCGCCCGCCGCACCGTGCCGTCGGTGTCGGCGGACTTTCGTCTTGTTGCTTCGTCGCTTCTGATCGTCAGCCGCTTCGACAGGATTTTTCCAGTTTCGACGATTGGCTTGACCGGTATGGCCGGAGCGTCCGGAGTTTTCATGTACCTCATGCTTATTGTCCTTTTAGGCAAAAATGAAAGAGAGCGCGGAGCGGCTGTCCGCCCCGGCACCTTGCACGGCGATAAAATTACGGTCGCACGATCCAGGCCAGCAACGCCGGATTAAAATCGGAGTTGCCGGTATAGTCGCGGATCAAAAGCGCGGCGTATGCCTGCCACTGATCCTCGGGGATCTGCTTTTCAATGACCGATGTTCTGAACGCGTCACGCAGGATATTGCAGTCAAAAGTCGAAATCACATCGGCCGATTGATCGTTGTCCATAATGCGGCTCCCATCGAGGGGGCGGGAGTACGATGGACGCTCTCAAGCGCCGGTGCCCATTGTTCTGTGGCCGGCGACAACGGACTGTACGCCCCGCACAGGTGGTTAGCGAATCATTCCGGCGAATTTGCTCGCCGGTGTGCTAGCTCAGCGGCCGGCCTGTTCCCGCCGCTTGGCGTCTTCATCGTTCAGCCGGCCGACCATCTCGTCCGCTTCGCCGGCATTGATGCCGACCATGATCTTGTGATCGGACTCGGCGGGCTGGCCGGTGAAAACGTCGAAAACGGTCCAGCTGTCCGGGCGGTCCATGCGAAACGCGTAGCGGTTTGCCATAGTCGCGTCCTATTCATTTTCGCCGGCACCAATTTGTGTCGATCGGTTCAGGCCTGCACAATGACAAAGACTGCCGCCAGGACAACGACTGTCCACAGCACCACGCACACCTTCAAAGCCAGGCCCCCGTGCCGTGAGATGCCCTCCCGCATGCGGGGTACCCCGTTCTTCATTCTCCTGCCCGGCGTGGCCGCAACGCCGACCGGCGGCTTGACCCCAAGTCTGCCGAATACCGGAAGCAGCGTCGGCTCACGCACGGGCTTCTCCGGACGCCAAGGTCTCAGTATCCCATGCTGCCGCCGCCACCGCCGCCGCCACCACCAACTGCCGGTGCGGCATCCCGAGCCGGAATGTCGGTGATCATCGCTTCGGCGGTGATCAGAAGGGCGGCGATCGAGCCCGCGTCCTGCAGCGCGGTGCGCACCACCTTTGCCGGGTCGACGATGCCGGCTTTGATCATGTCGACATACACCTCGTTCTGGGCATCGAAGCCCTGATTGTGATCCTTGCTGTCGGCGAGCTTGCCGACGACGATCGAACCTTCGACGCCGGAATTCTCGGCGATCTGCCGGATTGGCGCTCCAAGGGCCCTGAGCACGATCGAGATGCCTGCCGTCACATCGGCATTGGCGCCGCTCAGGCCGTTCAGCGCCGACTTGGCACGCAGCAAAGCGACGCCGCCGCCCGGGACGATGCCTTCCTCGACCGCGGCGCGCGTTGCGTTCAGCGCGTCGTCGATGCGGTCCTTCTTTTCCTTGACTTCCGACTCGGTGGCGCCGCCGACGCGGATGACGGCAACGCCGCCCGCCAGCTTGGCCAGCCGTTCCTGCAGCTTTTCCTTGTCATAGTCGGAGGAGGTTTCCTCGATCTGTCCCTTGATCTGAGCGACGCGCGCTTCGATGGTCGCCTTGGTGCCGGCGCCGTCGATGATCGTGGTGGTGTCCTTCTCGATCAGCACGCGCTTGGCGCGGCCGAGCATCTCGATGGTGACGTTCTCCAGCTTGATGCCGAGATCTTCCGAGATCATCTGGCCTGCGGTCAGCACCGCGATGTCTTCCAGCATCGCCTTGCGGCGGTCACCGAAGCCCGGCGCCTTGACGGCCGCGACCTTGAGGCCGCCGCGCAACTTGTTGACGACCAGAGTCGCCAGCGCTTCGCCCTCGACGTCCTCGGAGATGATCAACAGCGGCCTGCCGCTTTGCACCACGGCTTCGAGGATGGGCAGCAGCGCCTGCAGATTGCCGAGCTTCTTTTCGTGGATGAGGATGTAAGGGTCTTCCAGCTCGGCGCGCATCTTTTCGGCATTGGTGACGAAATAGGGCGAGAGATAGCCGCGGTCGAACTGCATGCCTTCGACCACTTCGAGCTCGGTGTCGGCGGTCTTGGCTTCCTCGACGGTGATAACGCCGTCATTGCCGACCTTGT
>NZ_JAMYQC010000062.1:0-14724 GCF_040320645.1 Mesorhizobium sp. M0633 | reverse complement strand
CCCTTAGGGGGTCTTTGAAGCCGTTTCCAAGGCCCCGGCGGACAAGTTCCCGGCCCAGCGGCAAGCTGCCGGGGCAATGGCCATACGTATGTAACCGTTGATTCCGGGCTTCGGGGGGCGCGCCGTCCGCCACTCCTTTCGCGTCGAAGGGAGGCTGCGTAACGCGAAGAGTGCGAAAACCTCTTTCCTGAGGGCCGCAAACCGGCCTTCAGGAAACGGGTTTTCTCCCGTTTCTGGCCCGCCGCCAATTGGCGGCGGGTGAAAAGACAAGAAGCCGCCGACAGGCGGCGGGCAACAAGACAGGGCCGCCAAGGTGGCCCGAGATGCAAGGCGAGCCGCGGCGAGGCTCGTCCCGAGAATTGAGCTAAGGAGCGACGATGGCCCAGACCCAGACTTTCAATGGCCGCAGACGCGTACGCAAGTTTTTCGGAAAGATCCCGGAAGTTGCGGAGATGCCGAACCTGATCGAGGTTCAGAAGGCATCCTATGACCAGTTCCTGATGGTGGAGGAGCCCAAGGGTGGGCGTCCTGACGAGGGACTGCAAGCAGTTTTCAAGTCGGTCTTCCCAATTTCCGATTTTTCCGGCTCCTCGATGCTGGAATTCGTGAAGTATGAGTTCGAGGGACCGAAATTCGACGTTGACGAATGCCGGCAGCGCGACCTGACCTATGCGGCGCCGCTCAAGGTGACGCTGCGCCTCATCGTGTTCGATATCGACGAGGATACCGGCGCCAAGTCGATCAAGGACATCAAGGAGCAGGACGTCTACATGGGCGACATGCCGCTCATGACCTTGAACGGCACCTTCATCGTCAACGGCACCGAGCGCGTCATCGTCTCGCAGATGCACCGTTCGCCAGGCGTCTTCTTCGACCATGACAAGGGCAAGTCGCACTCGTCCGGCAAGCTTCTGTTTGCCGCGCGCGTCATTCCCTATCGCGGTTCGTGGCTCGACATCGAGTTCGATAGCAAGGACGTCGTGCATGCCCGCATCGATCGCCGCCGCAAGATTCCGGTGACGTCGCTGCTGATGGCGCTCGGCATGGACGGCGAAGAGATCCTGTCGACCTTCTACAACAAGATCACCTACAAGCGCGCCGGCGACCATTGGCGCATCCCGTTCAACGTCGAGCGTTTCCGCGGCCTCAAGGCCGTTGGTGACCTGGTCGACGCCGACACCGGCGAAGTCGTCGTCGAGGCCGGCAAGAAGATCACCGCCCGCCAGGCCAGGGCACTTGGCGAAAAGGGTCTCAAGGCGATCAAGGCGACCGACGAGGATCTGCTCGGCAACTACCTTGCCGAGGATATTGTCAACTACGCGACCGGCGAGATCTTCCTCGAAGCCGGTGACGAGATCGACGAAAAGACGCTGAAAGTGCTGCTTGGCACCGGTGACGATGAGATCAAGGTCCTCGACATCGACCACGTCAACGTCGGCGCCTACATCCGCAACACGCTCAACGTCGACAAGAACGAGAGCCGCCAGGACGCACTGTTCGACATCTATCGCGTCATGCGCCCCGGCGAGCCGCCGACGCTCGAGACCGCCGAAGCCATGTTCAACTCGCTGTTCTTCGACAGCGAGCGCTATGATCTTTCGGCCGTCGGCCGCGTCAAGATGAACATGCGCCTCGAGCTCAAGGCCGAGGACACCGTGCGCGTGCTGCGCAAGGACGACATCCTGGCCGTGGTCAAGACGCTGGTCGAACTGCGCGACGGCAAGGGCGAGATCGACGACATCGACAATCTCGGCAATCGCCGCGTGCGCTCGGTCGGCGAGCTGATGGAGAACCAGTACCGCGTCGGCCTGCTGCGCATGGAGCGCGCGATCAAGGAACGCATGTCCTCGATCGAGATCGACACGGTGATGCCGCAGGACCTGATCAACGCCAAGCCGGCGGCTGCCGCCGTGCGCGAGTTCTTCGGTTCCTCGCAGCTGTCGCAGTTTATGGATCAGACCAACCCGCTTTCGGAGATCACCCACAAGCGCCGTCTTTCGGCGCTTGGACCGGGCGGTCTGACCCGCGAGCGTGCCGGTTTCGAAGTGCGCGACGTGCACCCGACGCATTACGGCCGCATCTGCCCGATCGAGACGCCGGAAGGCCCGAACATCGGCCTGATCAACTCGCTTGCGACCTTCGCGCGCGTCAACAAATACGGCTTCATCGAGAGCCCGTACCGCAAGATCGTCAACGGCAAGCTGACCAATGAGGTCGTTTACCTCTCGGCTATGGAAGAGGCCAAGCACCACGTCGCGCAGGCCAATGCCGAGCTCGACAAGAATGGTCATTTCGTCGACGAATTCGTCATTTGCCGCAACGCCGGCGAAGTGATGATGGCGCCGCGCGAAAACGTTGATCTGATGGATGTGTCGCCGAAGCAGATGGTGTCGGTGGCCGCGGCCCTGATCCCGTTCCTCGAGAACGATGACGCCAACCGTGCGCTGATGGGCTCGAACATGCAGCGTCAGGCCGTGCCGCTGGTGCGCGCCGAAGCGCCGTTCGTCGGCACCGGCATGGAGCCGATCGTCGCCCGTGACTCGGGCGCCGCCATCGGCGCCCGCCGCGGCGGCATCGTCGACCAGGTGGACGCGACGCGTATCGTCATCCGCGCCACGGAAGATCTCGATCCCGGCAAGTCCGGCGTCGACATCTACCGGCTGATGAAGTTCCAGCGTTCGAACCAGAACACCTGCATCAACCAGCGTCCGCTGGTGCGCATGGGCGACCGGGTCAACAAGGGCGACATCATCGCCGACGGCCCGTCGACCGAGCTCGGCGATCTGGCCCTCGGCCGTAACGTGCTGGTCGCGTTCATGCCGTGGAACGGCTACAACTACGAGGATTCCATCCTCCTGTCCGAGCGCATCGTCGCCGACGACGTCTTCACCTCGATCCACATCGAGGAGTTCGAAGTCATGGCCCGCGACACCAAGCTGGGGCCGGAGGAGATCACGCGCGACATTCCCAACGTCTCGGAAGAAGCGCTGAAGAACCTCGATGAGGCCGGCATCGTCTACATCGGTGCGGAAGTGCAGCCGGGCGACATCCTGGTCGGCAAGATCACGCCGAAGGGCGAAAGCCCGATGACGCCGGAAGAAAAGCTGCTGCGCGCCATCTTCGGTGAAAAGGCCTCGGACGTGCGCGACACCTCGATGCGCATGCCTCCGGGAACCTTCGGCACCGTCGTCGAAGTGCGTGTCTTCAACCGCCACGGCGTCGAGAAGGACGAGCGCGCCATGGCGATCGAGCGCGAGGAGATCGAACGCCTCGCCAAGGACCGCGACGACGAGCAGGCGATCCTCGACCGCAACGTCTATTCGCGTCTTTCCGACGTTCTCGTCGGCAAGGAAGCGATTGCCGGGCCGAAGGGCTTCAAGAAGGGCTCGAAGCTGTCGAAGGACACGCTCGACGAGTATCCGCGTTCGCAGTGGTGGCAGTTTGCCGTGGAGAACGAAAAGCTCCAGAGCGAACTGGAAGCCCTGCGTGGCCAGTACGACGATTCCAAGAAGGCGCTCGAGCAGCGCTTCATGGACAAGGTCGAGAAGGTGCAGCGCGGCGACGAAATGCCTCCGGGCGTCATGAAGATGGTCAAGGTCTTCGTGGCCGTGAAGCGCAAGATGCAGCCCGGCGACAAGATGGCCGGCCGGCACGGCAACAAGGGTGTCGTGTCGCGGATCGTTCCGGTCGAGGATATGCCTTTCCTCGAGGACGGCACGCATGCCGACATCGTGCTCAACCCGCTGGGTGTGCCGAGCCGCATGAATGTCGGCCAGATCCTGGAAACGCATCTGGGCTGGGCTTGCGCCGGAATGGGCAGGAAGATCGGCGATCTGATCGACGCGTACAAGACGGCGGGCGACATCAAGCCGCTGCGCAAGACGCTCGAGAGCTTCATGCCTTCCAACGACCGCAACGAGCCGGTCCGCGAATATGACGACGAGAGCATCGTTCGCCTCAGCGAGCAGATGCGCCGCGGCGTCTCCATCGCGACACCGGTGTTCGACGGCGCGCACGAGGCCGACATCAACATCATGCTGGAGCAGGCGGGCCTGCACACCAGCGGTCAGTCGCAGCTCTATGACGGGCGCACCGGCGAGCCGTTCGATCGCAAAGTGACGATGGGCTATATATATATGCTCAAGCTTCACCACCTTGTGGACGACAAGATCCACGCGCGTTCGATCGGGCCGTACTCGCTCGTTACCCAGCAGCCGCTGGGCGGCAAGGCGCAGTTCGGTGGCCAGCGCTTCGGCGAGATGGAGGTCTGGGCGCTCGAAGCATACGGCGCCGCCTACACGCTGCAGGAGATGCTGACGGTGAAGTCGGATGACGTCGCCGGCCGCACCAAGGTCTACGAGGCGATCGTCAGAGGCGACGACACATTCGAGGCCGGCATTCCCGAGAGCTTCAACGTTCTCGTCAAGGAAATGCGGTCTCTCGGCCTCAATGTCGAGCTGGAGAACACCAAGCTCGACGACAACCCGATCCGGCTGCCCGACGCGGCCGAGTAAGCAAGACGTCCGGCCGCGGTCTTCCCGCGACCGGACGCACCAAATTCTCGGCCGATGGCCGATCAAGTCGGCGGGCGTTTGGCCCGCGCTAGATGCAAGGGGTTTTCGAGGACCCCGAAAAGGAGAACGGCATGAACCAAGAGGTCATGAATCTCTTCAATCCCCAGGCGCCTGCGCAGGTGTTCGATTCCATCCGGATCTCGCTTGCCAGCCCTGAGAAGATTCTGTCCTGGTCGTTCGGCGAGATCAAGAAGCCGGAGACCATCAACTACCGCACCTTCAAGCCGGAGCGTGACGGCCTGTTCTGCGCGCGCATTTTTGGCCCGATCAAGGACTATGAGTGCCTGTGCGGCAAGTACAAGCGCATGAAATACAAGGGCGTCATCTGCGAGAAGTGCGGCGTCGAAGTGACGCTGTCGCGCGTCCGCCGCGAGCGCATGGGCCATATCGAGCTGGCGGCACCGGTCGCCCACATCTGGTTCCTGAAGTCGCTGCCGTCGCGCATCGGCACGCTGCTCGACATGACGCTGAAGGACATCGAGCGGGTCCTCTACTTCGAGAACTACATCGTTACCGAACCCGGCCTCACCGCGCTGAAGGAGCACCAGCTGCTCAGCGAGGAAGAGTACATGATGGCCGTCGACGAGTATGGCGAGGATTCGTTCACCGCCATGATCGGCGCCGAGGCGATCCACGACCTGCTGGCCGGCATGGACCTCGAGAAGATCGCCGGCGATCTGCGCTCGGAACTGGCTTCGACCACCCCCGAGCTCAAGCAGAAGAAGTTCCTGAAGCGGCTCAAGGTCGTCGAGAACTTCATGGAGTCCGGCAACCGTCCGGAATGGATGATCATGAAGGTGGTTCCGGTGATCCCGCCGGACCTGCGTCCGCTTGTCCCGCTGGACGGTGGCCGTTTCGCCACGTCGGATCTGAACGACCTCTATCGCCGCGTCATCAACCGCAACAACCGCTTGAAGCGGCTGATCGAGCTGCGCGCGCCCGGCATCATCGTGCGCAATGAAAAGCGCATGCTGCAGGAAGCCGTCGATGCGCTGTTCGACAATGGCCGCCGTGGCCGCGTCATCACCGGCGCCAACAAGCGTCCGCTGAAGTCGCTGTCCGACATGCTGAAGGGCAAGCAGGGCCGGTTCCGCCAGAACCTGCTCGGCAAGCGCGTCGACTATTCCGGCCGCTCGGTCATCGTCACCGGTCCGGAGCTCAAGCTGCACCAGTGCGGCCTGCCGAAGAAGATGGCGCTCGAGCTGTTCAAGCCCTTCATCTACGCCCGTCTCGACGCCAAGGGTTACTCCTCGACCGTCAAGCAGGCGAAGAAGCTGGTCGAGAAGGAGCGTCCGGAGGTCTGGGATATCCTCGACGAGGTCATCCGCGAGCATCCGGTGCTTTTGAACCGCGCACCGACGCTGCACCGCCTCGGTATCCAGGCGTTCGAGCCGATCCTGATCGAAGGCAAGGCGATCCAGCTTCACCCGCTGGTCTGCACGGCCTTCAACGCCGACTTCGACGGCGACCAGATGGCGGTCCACGTGCCGCTGTCGCTGGAAGCGCAGCTCGAAGCCCGCGTGCTGATGATGTCGACCAACAACATCCTGCACCCGGCTTCCGGTGCGCCGATCATCGTGCCGTCGCAGGACATGGTTCTCGGTCTCTACTATCTCTCGATCGTCAACCAGAACGAGCCGGGCGAGGGCATGGTGTTTGCCGACATGGGCGAACTCCAGCACGCGCTCGAGACCAAGGCGGTGACGCTGCATGCCAAGATCAAGGGGCGCTTCCGCACGGTCGACGCCGACGGCAAGGTCGTGTCGAAGATCTACGACACCACGCCTGGCCGCATGATCATCGGCGAGCTGCTGCCGAAGAATCACAACGTGCCCTACGAGACCGCCAACCAGGAGATGACCAAGAAGAACATCTCCAAGATGATCGACACCGTCTACCGCCATTGCGGTCAGAAGGAGACGGTCATTTTCTGCGATCGCATCATGGCTCTCGGCTTCAGCCACGCCTGCCGTGCCGGCATTTCGTTCGGCAAGGACGACATGCTGATCCCGGACGCCAAGATCAAGCTGGTCTCCGACACCGAGGCTTTGGCCAAGGAATACGAGCAGCAGTACAATGACGGCCTGATCACCCAGGGCGAGAAGTACAACAAGGTCGTCGACGCCTGGGCCAAGTGCTCGGAAAAGGTCGCCGACGAAATGATGGCCCGCATCAAGGCGGTCGAGTTCGAGGACAACGGCCGTCAGAAGCCGATGAACTCGATCTACATGATGTCGCACTCCGGTGCGCGCGGCTCGCCCACCCAGATGCGCCAGCTCGCCGGCATGCGCGGCCTGATGGCCAAGCCTAGCGGTGAAATCATCGAGACGCCGATCATCTCGAACTTCAAGGAAGGCCTCACCGTGCTCGAGTACTTCAACTCGACCCACGGCGCCCGCAAGGGGCTGGCCGACACCGCCTTGAAGACGGCGAACTCGGGTTACCTGACGCGTCGTCTTGTCGACGTGGCGCAGGACTGCATCGTCAATTCGCTCGACTGCGGCACCGACAAGGGCCTCACCATGCAGCCGATCGTCGATGCCGGTCAGGTCGTCGCTTCGGTTGGTCAGCGCGTTCTCGGCCGCACCTCGCTCGACGACATCACCCACCCGGTCACCGGCGAGGTTCTGGTCAAGGCCGGAACGCTGATGGACGAGCGTGACGTGGAACTGATCGAAAAGGCCGGCGTGCAGTCGGTTCGCATCCGTTCGGCGCTGACCTGCGAGGTCAGGGTCGGCGTCTGCGCGGTCTGCTACGGACGCGATCTGGCCCGCGGCACTCCCGTCAACCAGGGCGAAGCTGTCGGCGTCATCGCGGCGCAGTCGATCGGCGAGCCGGGCACCCAGCTCACCATGCGTACCTTCCACATGGGCGGCACGGCGCAGGTGGTGGATTCCTCGTTCCTTGAAGCCTCCTATGAGGGCAAGGTCGAGATCCGCAACCGCAACGTGGTGCGCAACTCCGACGGCCAGCTGATGGTCATGGGCCGCAACATGGCGGTGCTGATCCTCGACGAGGCCGGCAAGGAACGCGCCACGCACCGCGTCACCTACGGTTCGCGTATCTTCGTCGACGATGGCGACAAGGTGAAGCGCGGCCAGCGCATTGCCGAGTGGGATCCCTATACCCGCCCGGTCCTCACCGAAATCGAGGGCAGGGTAGCGTTCGAGGATCTGGTCGATGGCATTTCCGTTCAGGAAACCGCCGACGAATCGACCGGCATCACCAAACGCGAGGTCATCGACTGGCGTTCGACGCCACGCGGCAACGACCTCAAGCCGGCGATCGTCGTCCAGGATGCCAAGGGCAAGGTCGGCAAGCTGTCGAAGGGCGGCGACGCCCGCTTCCTGCTCTCGGTCGAGGCCATTCTTTCGGTCGAGCCGGGCGCACAGGTTCGCCCCGGCGACGTGCTGGCGCGTATCCCGATGGAAAGCGCCAAGACCAAGGACATCACCGGCGGTCTGCCGCGTGTGGCCGAACTGTTCGAGGCACGCCGTCCGAAGGATCACGCCATCATCGCCGAGATCGATGGCACGATCCGCTTCGGCCGCGACTACAAGAACAAGCGCCGCATCATCATCGAGCCGCATGACTCGACGCTTGAGCCGGTCGAATACCTGATCCCGAAGGGCAAGCCGTTCCATCTCCAGGACGGCGACGTCATCGAGAAGGGCGACTACATCCTCGACGGCAATCCGGCGCCGCACGACATCCTGGCGATCAAGGGCGTGGAGGCGCTTGCCTCCTACCTCGTCAACGAAATCCAGGAGGTCTACCGACTGCAGGGCGTGTCGATCAACGACAAGCACATCGAGGTGATCGTTCGCCAGATGCTGCAGAAGGTCGAGATCACCACGCAGGGCGATTCGACCTACATTCCGGGCGACCACGTCGACGTGATTGAGCTGGAAGAGGTCAATGAGCGCCTGGTCGAGGAAGGCAAGAAGCCGGCCGAAGGCCAGCCGGTGCTGCTTGGCATCACCAAGGCCTCGCTGCAGACGCCGTCCTTCATCTCCGCCGCCTCCTTCCAGGAGACGACGAGGGTGCTGACCGAAGCTGCGGTTGCGGGCAAGACCGACATGCTGCAGGGGCTGAAGGAAAACGTCATCGTCGGCCGGCTGATCCCGGCCGGTACCGGCGGTACGATGAGCCAGATCCGGCGCATCGCCACCTCGCGCGACGAGTTGATCATCGACGAGCGCCGCAAGGCGTCCGGCGTCGAGGTCGCCGAGCCGATGCTGACCGACATGGTTAACGCGGCGCAGTAAGCGCGCAAGCAAGAGAAGATAGAAAAGGGGCCTAAGTGGCCCCTTTTCGCATTTTTGGTTCCTCAATCGGATCGGAGAAGAAACGATGAGCAGGAAGATTTGGGCTTCTGTCGACGACTACATTGTCGAAGCTCTTTTCGAGGCGGATCCCGCTCTTGATGCCGTTCTGGCGGCCAACCATGATCAGGGCCTGCCGCCTATCGACGTTTCCCCGGCACAAGGCAAGCTGCTCTCACTTCTTGCGCGAATGCAGGGAGCAAAGAAGGTACTCGAAATCGGCACATTGGGCGGCTACTCAACAATCTGGATGGCGCGAGCATTGCCGATGGACGGCAAGGTCGTGACGCTCGAGCTTGATCCGCACCACGCCAGTGTCGCGCGGTCGAACTTTGAACGGGCAGGGGTGTCTGACCGTGTGGAACTGCGGGTCGGACCGGCGCTTCAATCGCTTGCGGCCTTAGGCGCCGAGAATGCCGGGCCGTTCGACTTTATCTTCATCGACGCCGACAAGCCGAACAACCCGCACTATCTGTCCTGGGCCATGCGTCTTTCGAGGCCGGGGACCGTCATCGTCTGCGACAATGTCATCCGTGACGGCGCGGTGGTGAATGAAGATGGTCGCGACGCCAATGTCGAAGGGGCACGCGCGGCGTTCTCGTTCATCGGCAGCGACAAGCGTCTGGAAGGCACCGCGATCCAGACTGTTGGCGCCAAGGGCTATGACGGCTTTGCAATAGCGATCGTCAATTGATTTTGTGCGGTGCGCCGACCAGACCTGCGATCCGGCCGGCGCCCACTCGTCAATCGAAAAAAGCTTCCACCACATTGCGCTTGCCCAGCATGAAGGCGTCGGCGACGTGCTGCAGGGGCGCGAGATCGACGTCGGAGGTGCCGGCGCGCACGATCTCGGCGAAGCGCTTGTAGAGCATCGGATATTCGGCTTCCGGCTCCTCGTGAACGACGCGGCCATCGATGGCGAGCTTTGAGCCGCCGCCAGAAAGCACCATCGATCCGGCCTCGGTATCGGCCAGGATGTCCCAGCTTTGCGGGCCGGTCTGACGCCAGTCGAGTTCCATCGTCACCGGCAGACCGTTCGAAGTGCGGAAAGCGATATGGGCGGCGATCGGGGCCGCGCGGTTTTCGGGGAAATCGAGTTCTGCCGAGCTGATAAACATCGGCGGCAGGATGTGGGTAGCGATCGACAGCCCGTTGATGCCGGGATCGAAGACGCCAAAACCGCCGGGAGCCCAGATCCACTCCTGGTTCGGATGCCAGCGGCGCACGTCTTCCTTCCAGTTGATAGCGGCCGACCTGATAGTTGTCGATCCAAGGAATGCGCGCGCAGCTTCGACAGCTGGCGCATAGCGCGAGTGCCAGCTGGCGAACAGGCAGACGCCGTTCGCTGTCGCCAGCGTCTTCAGGTCTTCGACCTCGCTGACCGTGGCGCCGGGCGGCTTTTCCAGGAAGACATGCTTTTTCGCCGTGAGCGCCAAGCGCGCGGCGTCGTAACGAAACTGCGGCGGCATGCACAGCGACACCGCCTTGAGCTCTGGCGTTGCGTCGAGCATCGCCTCGATCGTCGGGAAGTTCGGGATGTCCTCCACTTTGCCATGCCGGCTCGCTGCAGCAACCAGGCGATAATCCTGGTCCTTCGCCAGCGCCGGCAGATGCTGGTCACGGACGATCTTCCCCACGCCGACGATGCCGAGCTTGATGGGATTAGAGGACATGGGAGCTCCGCAGGTTGAGTGTGCTTGGTTTTGCCAGAGGTCGCTTCTTAGCAGAGAACTTGTGCCGGGCAAGTCGCCGGGCTTTGTCGCCGGCCCGTGAGATCGACCGCGATTCAGATCTCTTCAGATCGGCACATCGAACGTCACGATCGACACTTCGCCTTCGAGCGCGCCCTGATAGGCGGACAGATGCGGCTCCTCGTCCGGCACGCCGTCCATGTCGCCGATCTGATCGAGCTCGGCCTCGGCATAACCTTCGGCGGCAAGCGATTCGAGAGCGCGGCGCACCGCCGAATCGTCGTCCGGCGCGACCAGCATCACATGCACGCCTTCCGGCTTGCCGCCTTTGCGCTTCCACACCCGGCCGGTAATAATGGTGACCGGGCGCTCCTCATTGTCATTCACGGGTTCGTACCTCCGGGCGAGGGGGTTTGGGCTGCTCATGCCGCCTTTTCGCACGAAGCACGGCCTGGAAACAGCCGCAAGCCGGTCATTTTCTGGCTTCCTCTTGAAAAACGGCGCAAGAAAATTACATGCGCTTTTCGCATGGCTGCCACGCCTCGGGTTCAGCGCAATATTTGCCGCTCCGGGGTTGACGGACAGTGGTCATACGAGTAGAAGCCGCCCAGTCAGAACCGATGTGAGGCTCTTGCTTCCGAAGCGACACGCTTTGGAGTTTGCCTCAAACAGGGTTCGTTTTACGAGCGAAAAGACATTTCCGGCGTGCATGAAGCGGCTTCCGCTTCCTCTGCCATTTGTTCGGGCAAGACCGCGAGGCGCGGTTTGTGGCCCGAATTTGCGTATGGAAATGACGCTTTGAGCGGCCCTGACCGGGCGAGACACGGAATTGAGAGACAAGAGGGTTTAATGCCTACCGTCAACCAGCTGATCCGCAAGCCGCGCATTGCGCCGGTGAAGCGCAACAAGGTCCCGGCCATGCAGCAGAACCCGCAGAAGCGGGGCGTCTGCACGCGCGTCTACACCACGACGCCGAAGAAGCCGAACTCGGCGCTGCGCAAGGTGGCCAAGATCCGCCTGACCAATGGTTTTGAGGTGATCGGTTACATCCCCGGCGAAGGCCACAACCTTCAGGAGCACTCGGTGGTGATGATCCGCGGCGGTCGCGTCAAGGATCTTCCGGGCGTCCGTTACCACATCATCCGCGGCGTGCTCGACACGCAAGGCGTGAAGAACCGCAAGCAGCGCCGTTCGAAATACGGCGCCAAGCGTCCGAAGTGACCGAAGCGTAGCCAAGGTCATTCCGGGCGGCGTCAAGCGACGATCCGGGATCCAGGCCACCGCGTAGAATTGAGGCAGAGAAAAAATGTCCCGTCGTCACAGTGCAGAAAAGCGTGAGATCAATCCGGACCCGAAGTTCGGCGATCTGATCGTCACCAAGTTCATGAACGCCGTCATGTATGACGGCAAGAAGTCGGTTGCCGAGACCATCGTCTACGGCGCGCTCGACCAGGTTCAGTCCAAGACCAAGCAGGAGCCGGTCACCGTCTTCCATCAGGCGCTCGACAATGTCGCGCCGCATGTGGAAGTGCGTTCGCGCCGCGTCGGCGGCGCCACCTACCAGGTTCCGGTCGACGTGCGCCCCGAGCGCCGTCAGGCATTGGCCATCCGCTGGCTGATCGCCGCCGCCCGCAACCGCAACGAGACCACTATGGTCGACCGCCTCTCCGGCGAGCTGATGGATGCGGCCAACAACCGCGGCACCGCCGTCAAGAAGCGTGAAGACACCCACAAGATGGCAGAAGCCAACCGCGCTTTCGCGCACTACCGCTGGTAAAGCGCGAACGAGACTGAAGAGGCACCTCCCATGGCCCGCGAATATAAAATCGAAGACTACCGCAATTTCGGTATCATGGCGCATATCGACGCCGGCAAGACGACGACCACCGAGCGCGTCCTCTATTACACGGGCAAGTCGCACAAGATCGGGGAAGTCCACGACGGCGCTGCCACCATGGATTGGATGGAGCAGGAGCAGGAGCGCGGCATTACCATCACGTCCGCCGCGACCACGACCTTCTGGAAGGGTCGCGACGGCAAGATGCACCGCTTCAACATCATCGACACCCCCGGCCACGTCGACTTCACCATTGAGGTCGAGCGTTCGCTGCGCGTGCTTGACGGCGCCATCGCGCTGCTCGACGCCAATGCCGGTGTCGAGCCGCAGACGGAAACCGTCTGGCGTCAGGCTGACAAGTACCGCGTGCCGCGCATGATCTTCTGCAACAAGATGGACAAGATCGGCGCCGACTTTTACCGCTCGGTCGAGATGATCGGTTCGCGCCTAGGTGCGCATGCCGTCGTCATGCAGCTGCCGATCGGCGCCGAGACCGAGTTCAAGGGTGTCGTCGACCTCGTCGAGATGAACGCGCTGGTCTGGCGCGACGAGACGCTGGGCGCTGCCTGGGACATCGTCGAGATCCCTGCCGACCTCAAGGCTCGTGCCGAAGAATACCGCGAGAAGATGATCGAGGCCGCCGTCGAAATGGACGAGACGGCGCTCGAGAATTACCTCGAAGGCAAGATGCCGAGCAACGACGAGATCCGTGCGCTCATCCGCAAGGGCACGATCGCGGTGAAGTTCTATCCGATGTTCTGCGGCTCGGCCTTCAAGAACAAGGGCGTGCAGCCGCTGCTCGACGCCGTCGTCGAATATCTGCCGTCGCCGGCCGATGTCCCGGCCATCAAGGGCGTCGACGCCAAGACCGACGCCGAGATCGAGCGTCATGCAGACGACAACGAGCCGCTGTCGATGCTTGCCTTCAAGATCATGAACGACCCGTTCGTCGGTTCGCTCACCTTTGCCCGCATCTATTCGGGCAAGCTCACCAAGGGCATCTCGGTCGACAACACCGTGAAGGGCAAGAAAGAGCGCATCGGCCGCATGTTGCAGATGCATGCGAATTCGCGCGCCGACGTGGAAGAGGCGTTTGCCGGCGACATCGTCGCCCTCGCTGGTCTCAAGGACACCACCACCGGCGACACGCTCAGTGATCCGCTGCATCCGGTCATCCTCGAGCGCATGGAATTCCCCGATCCGGTCATCCAGATCGCCATCGAGCCGAAGACCAAGAACGACCAGGAAAAGATGGGTCTCGCCCTTCACCGCCTGGCCGCCGAGGATCCGTCCTTCCGCGTCAAGACCGACGAGGAATCGGGCCAGACGATCATTTCCGGCATGGGCGAGCTTCACCTCGACATCATCGTCGACCGCATGCGCCGCGAGTTCAAGGTCGACGCCAATGTCGGCGCGCCGCAGGTGGCCTACCGCGAGACGATCACCCGCAAGCACGAGCAGGACTACACGCACAAGAAGCAGACCGGCGGTACCGGCCAGTTCGCCCGCGTCAAGATACTGTTCGAGCCGAATCCGGAAAGCAGCGAATTCGAGTTCGAAACCAAGATCGTCGGCGGCGCTGTGCCGAAGGAATACATCCCCGGTGTCGAAAAGGGCATCAACAGCGTCATGACCTCGGGCCCGTTCGCCGGCTTCCCGATGATCGGCGTCAAGGCGACGCTGATCGATGGCGCCTACCACGACGTGGACTCGTCGGTTCTGGCCTTCGAAATCGCCGGCCGCGCCTGCTTCCGTGAAGCAGCCCCCAAGCTTGGCGTGCAGTTGCTCGAGCCGATCATGAAGGTCGAAGTGGTGACGCCGGAAGATTACGTCGGCAGCGTTATCGGCGACCTGAACGGCCGTCGCGGCCAGATCCAGGGCCAGGAAGCCCGTGGCGTGGCTGTGGTCATCAACGCGATGGTGCCGCTCGCCAACATGTTCAAATACGTGGACAACCTTCGCTCGATGAGCCAGGGCCGCGCGGCCTACACGATGCAGTTCGACCACTACGAGCCGGTCCCGACCGCGGTCGCCCAGGAAGTCCAGAAGAAATACGCGTAACTCGAAACGAGTTGCATCAGTAACTTAATTCAAGGCCCGCACGGGCTGGCAGGAATGGAGAGATCACATGGCAAAAGGTAAATTCGAGCGCACTAAGCCTCATGTGAACATTGGCACGATTGGTCACGTCGACCATGGCAAGACGTCGCTGACGGCGGCGATCACCAAGTATTTTGGCGAATACAAGCGCTACGACCAGATCGATGCGGCGCCCGAAGAGAAGGCGCGCGGCATCA